>JADGBO010000149.1 GCA_015231465.1 Desulfamplus sp. | reverse complement strand
CAAACCGGTTGACTATATTAAGAGGCTAACCGTCACAACATATGGCCAAGAGTAAACCGATAGATGAAGAGTGCTAAAATAATTTTGAAAATAATGATGATTTATGTTAGTCAAAGCGTGATCAAGAGCCGGATAATTTTTAAACAGGTTCTAAAAATGCTATAAATGCTATGGAATCTGAACATGCTATCAATTAAGCAGATTCAAGTAAACAAAAATCCATTCATTTTAGTGGTAAATTCATTAATTTCAGTGGTAAATCCATTCATTTCAGTGGTAAAGGAGAAAAAAGTGAAAATCATTGCTTTGCAGGGCAGTCCCAAAAAAAAGGGCAATACGGCAAAAATTCTTTCCTGGGTGGAAGAAGAACTTCAATCCATGGGACACGAGGTGGAGAGCATACACCTGGGTTCAAAAAATATCAACGGATGTCTTGCCTGCGGTAAATGCAAGGAGAAGCCTGATGAACCTGGATGTATCCAGAAAGATGACGCTCCGGCAATTCTTGAAAACATCATAACCGCGAAGCTTTTGATCTTTGCAACCCCAATATATTTCTGGGGGGTTACAGCCCAGTTGAAAGCACTGATTGACAGAACATACAGCCTGTACGTCAACTACCATCAGCCGGACCACTGCTCGTTGCTTGAAGGACAGCATCAAGCTCTCCTCGCCACAGGGGGAGGTCCCTATGAAAACAATGCCGAGCCTGTTTTTACAGCCTTTGGCCGCCTCCAGAAGCCCCACAGGAGCATCAATGCCGGCGAGCTTTATATCGGTCAATGCTCCACACCGGACAATCTGGATGACGATGTAAAAAAACGGGCCGTTGCCTTTGCCCGCAAAATAGCCGGCGGCATTTAATCTATTGAGGATATTTGCATGAAGTCCCCTGTCCGTTCAGTCCAAAGGATATTTGCATGAACTCCCCTGTCCGTTCAATCCAAAGGATATTTGCATGAAATCCCCTATCCGTTGCCTTCTGCCATTTTCCAATGATTTCAAAAAATTCTGGAAATCAAAGGGGCCTTACAGATACGCTTTGACAAGCTCGGAGTTTCCCCCTACTCTCCTGGAGCCGGAAGAGTGGATTTTTGCAGATAATGCCGTTGATATTTTAAAATCCCTTATGCAGTGGGAAGAGCGAGGCATGGCAATAGTTCCGGCTCCTTTCAACAGAAGAAAAAAGAGAGTGTTCAAGCCCGATATCCTGGCTCCCTGGAAAATAGAGAACTTTCCTGATGAGTGGAAAAATTCAATATGTAAAACATTTACACCCGTCGGGCATCTCACTGTGCATGTAATGGATATTGCCGCCTCCCGGCCCCGGGGAGGGGACTCCGCTGCCTGGGGTTCCCATACGGATCATTATAATCTTGTTGATATGGATTATGTCTATAACGATATTGATGCCGGCTCCGTTGAAAAAGCTTTTTTTGCAAGCCTTGAGGCGGAAATAGACAGTATCGGCTATACAATGCTGAAGTCTGACCAGTTCAAAGGTGAGGAATCTAAAGGTGATGAATCTTGTGCATTTATCAAGGAGTATCTTGAAGAGTGGGAACTTGATGAACAGGAAGGTTAAGCCATCCCAGGGAACCCGGGGCTTCCTTGCCGCATTTTTATGAAATTTTCTATCTGACTAACTTTTTGCTGCATCTGAAGTCCCCATATATGATTTGTTAATTTGCTGTCAACGATTCCGCCCACAAGGGGACGGGGTTTAGTATGCATGATTCTATGTAAGGATGCCCAATAATTTAATTTTTATCTATCTTTAAGGAGATGATGATGAGTTCAAAATGTAATCCGGCACTGTTTTACGGTGTCAAGAAAGTGATTTTTTGTTTTGTAATTTCCATTGTGGTACTTGGCCTTACAGACTTTGAAGCAGATGCCAAGAGCCTTAAAATAGGCATTATTGATTTCCAGAAAATATTGTCAGCCTCCAGTGCCGGAAAGCTTGCATCGGAAATTATGAACAAAAAAGGCAAAGAGATGGAAGATGATATAAAGGCAAGGGAGTCTGAACTCATGGAACTTCAGAAGAAACTTGAGCGTGAATCCCTGGTGATGGGTAAAGATAAAAGTGAAGAGAAGCAGAGGGAGCTTAGAATCAAGGCCAATGATCTCAAAAGTTTGAAAAATTCTTATGTCAATGAGTTTAAGGAGCTGCAGGCCCAGCATTTCAACAGAATCAAAAACGAGGTCCTCGGCCTGACCAGGGAGATGGGAGCCAAAGAGGGTTTCACCATGATTATTGAACGCAATGAGTCGGGGGTGATGTATCTTGACGATTCCATTGACATTACGGACAAGGTCATAGATGCCTATAATAAGGCTGTGGCTGCCCAATGACAACGGGAATTCGATGGCAACGGATATTTAATAACAAAGTATATAGTTTTCCAGATAATGAAATTGGCGGAAATACTGTAGGGGCAGTCCCTTGCGGCTGCCCCCTGGGAATGAATTTGTTCAAATATTTTTCTGGAAGTATAGATGTAATGACAACAGGTATCTTTTTTTAGGTGATAAAATTACTCCCATGGAACTGACACTGAAATATATTCTGGAACAGCTTGAAAACATTGATGATATCTCCATTGAAAAAGAGTCCCTTGGAGAGTTTCACTCCCTTGGGATTCAAGGGTGTGCCCCTTTAAAGGATGCAGGGCCTGGTGAGATCACCTTTGCATCGGAGAGCCGTTTTTTTAAGTATCTGAACACCTCCAGGGCAGCGGCAGTGGTGGTCCCCCTGGATGCCCCCCTTCCTGCCAGGGAGGAGAATTTTCCGGTTTTCATAAGAACGGATAACCCTAAAAGGCTTTTTTTCAGGATTCTTTCCCTGTTCCATCCCCGGGTCACCCCCTCTTTCACCGTTGCACCAGGGGTTGTAAAGGGCGATAATTTTGTGGCAGGGGATGCCCTTACCATTGAGAGTCATGTTGCAATAGGTAACAATGTTTCTCTCGGAAGGGGTGTCCATATCATGCCGGGTGTCTATATCGGAGACAATGTGATAATGGGTGACGATGTGATTGTAAAGCCCAATGTAACCATAATGGAGGGAAGCAGAATAGGCTCCAGGGTAGTTATCCATTCAGGAAGTGTCATTGGAAGCGACGGCTATGGTTTTACGCCGGATATGGACTCCGGACACGAAAAGATTCCCCATGCAGGTTTTGTTCATATTGGGGATGATGTGGAGATAGGTGCCTGTAACACCATTGACCGGGGAACCTTCGGGTGTACCAGCATAGGCCGGGGGGTTAAGACCGATAACCTTGTTCATATAGCCCACAATGTGATAATAGGGGACTACACTCTGATTGTGGCCCAGGTAGGCATTGCAGGAAGCACCACCATTGGAAAAGGTGTAATAATAGCCGGAAAGGCCGGTATATCCGGGCATCTCAACATTGGAGATCGGGCTGTTGTGGGGCCCGGTGCGGGTGTGTTGGGTCATGTCAAGCCCGGAGAGACGGTCTCCGGTATTCCTGAAATGCCCCATAGACTTTGGCTTAAGGTGGCAAGGATTTTACCGAGACTTCCTGAGTTGAGAAAAAAGATACTGGCCCTTGAGAAAAAAGTCGCTTCCATGACAAAGTAAAATAATTTGAGGAATTTTCCATGATTCATCCCACGGCAATTATAGATTCCGAAGCAGAACTTGACCTTAACGTCACAGTTGGCCCCTATGCAATCATAAGGGGAGATGTGCATATAGGAGCCGGAACCGAAATCGGCCCTTACACCACCATAGACAGTTACGTCACCATTGGAAGGGATTGCAGAATTTTTCAGTATGCATCCATCGGTGCTCCCCCCCAGGATCTTAAATATCACGGAGAGAAGACATATCTCAAAATAGGCAGGGGTACTGTTATCCGGGAATTTGTCACAATAAATCGGGGCACTGAATTCGGGGGCGGCTATACCGAGGTGGGAGAGGAGAATTATCTCATGGCCTATACCCATATTGCCCATGACTGCAAGACCGGAAAGCAGGTGATCCTTGCCAACAACTCCACACTGGGGGGCCATATTGAGCTGGGAGACAATGTAACTGTGGGGGGGCTGGTGGCCATTCATCAATTTGTCAAAGTTGGTGATTTTGCCTACATAGGAGGCAAATCAGCAGTGGTCAAGGATATCCCTCCCTATGTCATTGCCGCAGGGGATCGGGCCACCCTGCACGGTCTTAACAATGTGGGACTCCAGCGTCACCATTTTTCAAAAAATACTGTTGCCAGCCTGAAAAAGGCCTACAGGATTTTTTTCAGGATCGGCTTGACGGTGAAACAGGCCTCGGAAAGGGTTCGGGCTGAGGTGGAGCAGATACCTGAAGTGGTCAATTTTATCACATTCATTGAAAAATCCAGCCGGGGAATTACGAGATAGGGGAATTGTCATAGATGAACACGGTGGGTCTCATTATAGGGGAATTGTCATAGATGAACACGGTGGGTCTCATTGCCGGAGGCGGCCAGTTTCCCCTTCTCTTTGCCGCCAGGGCTGCCCAAAGGGGCTTCCATGTGGTTGCTGTTGCATATATCAATGAAGCTGACAGGAGTATCCAGGATCATGTTGCGGCCGTTGAGTGGCTCCATATCGGTCAGGTGGGGAGATTAATAAAATTTTTCCGAAAAAATGGAGTGTCCCAGGCCGTAATGCTGGGGAGCGTGAAAAAGACCAGAATCTTCAGGGACATTAAACCGGACCTCAAGGCCGTCACCTTTATTGCATCCAAGGGCATTACCCATGATGACGGCATACTGCGTTCCTTTGCCGATCTCTTGGAAAAGGAGGGAATTGCCGTGCGTCCATCCACTTTTCTTCTGCCCGAATTGATTTCACCCCTGGGCTGCTGGACAAAAAGGGAGCCTTTACGGTCGGAATACCGTGATATTGAGGTGGGATGGCACATGGCAAGGGAGATAGGACGTCTTGATATAGGCCAATGTGTTGTGGTTGCAAACGGCACGGTGCTTGCCGTTGAAGGGGCTGACGGAACCGATGCCACAATTGAACGGGGAGGGGCATTGGCAGGCAGGGCAGGGGAGGCCGGGTTTAAGTCCGGAGGGGAGGCCGGGTTTAAGTCAGAAGGGGAGACCCGGGGTAAGCCCGGAGGGGGAGCCTGGGGTAAGCCCGGAGGGACGTTCGGGCGTAAATCGGGAGCTGTCAGGGTAAGGGCCGGAGCTGTTGCAGTAAAGCTTGCCAAACCCGGTCAGGATTTACGATTCGATCTGCCTGCTTCCGGCATTGAAACCGTCAGGACCATGATTGGTTCCGGCGTTTCCGTTCTGGTGCTTGAAGCAGATAAGACAATCTCCTTTGATCGCGAGAGCATGATTGCCCTGGCAGATGAAAACAATATATCCATTGCGGCATATAATGACAGTTCCTTCAATATGTAATTATTTCTGGTCGGGTACTTATATGGTTGATAGAAAATGACAATCACAAATGACGGGCCGGTGAAAAGAAAAAAAAAGATTATGATCATTGCCGGAGAGCCCTCGGGTGACCTTCACGGCTCCGCTCTCGTTGCAGAGCTTTTAAGAAAATATCCCTCACTCAAAATTATTGGGATAGGCGGTGATATGATGGCCATGCAGGGAATGGAACTCTTTTATCATATCAAATATCTTTCTGCCATGGGACTTGTGGAGGTTCTGTTGCAGATAAGGCGTATCAAGGAAGCCTTTGACCTTTTTCGCCGTCATCTTTCAATGGAAAGGCCTGATTTGCTCATTCTCATCGACTATCCAGGCTTCAATCTCAAAGCTGCTGCATATGCAAAAAGAAAGGGAGTTCCTGTTCTTTACTATGTGGCCCCCAAGGTCTGGGCATGGAAAAAATCAAGGCTTGCGGTGATGAAAAAAAATGTGGATCATGTTGCCCTGATTTTTCCTTTTGAGGAGAGGATATATAAAAAAGCGGGAATTTCCGCTACCTTTGTGGGAAATCCCCTGCTCGACGACACTCTGCCGGTCCCTTTGCCAGCTTCATTTCAGACATCTCTCCCTTTGTCCCCTTCCACTGATGTTTTTCATGGAAGGGGCCTGGGGGCCGAAGAAGCATACCCTTTGCCCCCTTCCACTGATCTTTTTCGTGGAAGGGGCCTGGGGGCCGAAGAAGCATACCCTTTACCCCCCTCTACTGATCTTTCTCCAAGTGTTTTCAACGTGGGTATTCTGCCTGGTTCACGGCCCTCTGAAATAGCAGCCCTGCTGGAAACAATGCTTGATGCCTGTATGATGATTTATAAAAAACATAAATCCGTACATTTTATGGTGTCACTCTCCCCGTCCATAGAGCTTTCCGGCAGGAGTCTGGCCCTTTTTTCCGGAATTATCCATCAATATCTCCAAAGGGAACCCTTTCATTCACAACCTAACCTGATGGAGATTGTCCCGGGTCCTGTAAAGGAGATATTTCCCCGCTGTGATCTCCTTGTTGCCGCATCCGGAACCGTAACCCTTGAAGCGGCCATCGCTGCCGTGCCCATGATAATAGTTTACAAGGTCTCTCCGGTCACGGCTTTTTTTGCAAGATGCTTTCTTGAAATTTCCCATGTGGGCCTTCCCAATATTGTTGCAGGATACGAGCTTGTACCCGAGCTGATTCAGGATATGGCCACGCCGGAGCAAATATCCGGGAAGGCCCTTGGACTGATACAGGACAAGTTTGCCCTTGACCATATCCGCCGGGGGCTCTATATGCTTAAAAATCGCCTCGGCATTAAAAGAAACGCCAACGGATCCGTCAACGGAGCCGCCAGGGGAACGGCATCCATAGCCATCTCCATGATTTCCGGACACCCTCAATAGGCTCTGGACTTTCTCCTGTTTGATAACGGCATCCATAGCCATATCCATGATTTCCGGACACTGCCCTGTAACTTCGGGGCCTGGATAACTTTTTCTTTGACATGGAAGCGTTTTATGTTTTAATGCTTTTTTATAGTTTTCCAGATAATGAAATTTGGTAATCATACTGTAGGGGCAGCCCCCTTTGGTTGCCCCTGGGAATGGATATGCTCAAAGATTTTTCTGGAAGTCTATAGTCTCGGGTACTAAATTTTTCACTACCCGTCCCCTCATTGGAGGCTCGCTCCTGAGCCGTGATGAATCAACCGTTTTTTTTCAATAAGGAGAGCAAGATGAAATTTTTCAAGATTTTGGCAGTACTCTTTTCAGCTTCACTGGTTCTTGTATCATCGGCTGTTTTTGCCGGAACCTTAGATGATGTTAAAAAGAAGGGATACATCCAGATTGGTGTAAACGAAGGTCTTTTTGGCTTTTCCTATGCCGATGACAAAGGAGAGTGGAAGGGCATTGATGTAGATACTGCAAGAGCTGTGGCCTGTGCAGTGTTCGGTGCCCCGGACAGACTTAAATATACCCCTCTCACAGCCCAGACAAGGTTCACTGCCCTTCAATCCGGCGAGATTGATCTTCTCTGCCGGAATGCCACCCAGACCCTTGGCAGGGATTCAAAGCTGGGGCTCAATTTTGCTACGGTGAACTTTTACGACGGCCAGGGATTCATGGTCCCCAAATCCCTGGGACTTAAATCTGCAAAGGAGCTTGACGGAGCCACAATATGTGTTCTCCAGGGAACAACCACGGAACAGAATGCTGCCGACTATTTTAAAAAACATAACATGGCCTGGAAACCTGTTGTTCTTGAAAGCACCCCTGCCATTCAAAAGGCCTTTTTTGCCGGTAGATGCGACTGCATGACCTCGGATGCCTCCCAGCTTGCCGGGCTAAGGACAGGAGCCTCCAATCCTTTGGATTATGTTATTCTTCCCGAAAGAATTTCCAAGGAGCCCCTTGCCCCTGCGGTACGCCATGGCGATGACCAGTGGTATGACGTTGTGAACTACTCGGTGCTTGCCATGATTGAGGCCGAAGAGCTGGGCATTACATCCAAAAATGTTGATGAGATGCTTAAATCCAACGATCCCCAGATCAAACGATTTCTTGGTGTCACCCCGGGCAATGGTGAAGCTCTTGGGCTTGACGAGAAATTTGCATACAATATTGTAAAACATGTTGGAAACTACGGAGAGGTTTATGATCGCAATGTGGGGCCCTCAACTCCCCTTGCCATTGAGAGAGGCCTCAATGCCCTTTGGACCGAGGGCGGTCTTATGTATTCACCTCCGTTCAAGTAAACCATCATGATTGCATCACAATAAACCCATATTATAGACTTCCAGAAAAATTTTTCAGCAAATCTTTTTTTGAGGGCAGCCCCAGGGGGCTGCCCCCTACAATATGGTTGCCAATTTCATTATCTGGAAAACTATATTA
>JADGBO010000148.1 GCA_015231465.1 Desulfamplus sp. | reverse complement strand
AGCTCCCCGGTGACAATCCGGCCATGTTCATCAAGGAACAAAGACTCCCCGGATTCCGTCACCAATCGGCCTTTATCATCCACCACCAAGCGGCCTTCTTCATCCACGAGCAAACGGCCTTCATCACCCGGGGCAACAGAAACAGGTGTAACCGGAATCACGGTGCCGTCGGCAAGCTTTAGAAGCATACGGCCCTGGGCATCACGCTTGATGCTTCCGTCTGCATTGCGTAACAGCTCCCCGGTGACAAGGCGGCCTTCTTCATCGAGAAACAAAGACTCCCCGGATTCCGTCACCAATCGGCCTTCTTCACCAGGGGCAACAGATACAGGTGTAACCGGAATCACGGTGCCGTCGGCAAGCTTTAGAAGCATCCGGCCCTTCGAATCACGCTTGATGCTTCCGTCTGCATTGCGTAACAGCTCCCCGGTGACAACGCGGCCATCTTCATCCAAGAATATTGTATATCCTGAATCTTCTTGTACATCAGCCCCTGAAACTCCAGGTTCCGGCATGAAAACAAGCCCACCACGCAGATTTCTCAAAGGTGCCGCAAAAAGCGGTTTTCCATGCCTGTCCCTTATAAGCTTTCCGCCCCTGTCCTTTAAAGGCGGTAAAACAATGGGTTGTCCCGACGGGGTCAACTGGATTTCACCGGTTTTATCCAGCATGACAACACCTTCCACACTCCCGTCATCATCCCTTATCACAACAAAGGCATCCCCTTTTTCATCAATGATTTTTTCGCCGGTTCTGATCTTTTTCCTGATCTCATCCAATGTATATTTTTGCCCCGGGGATGAAACAGGCACAGACGGGGTCAGAGTCTGGGCTATCCCTGCTTTATATCCGGGAGTGGATGCCGTGAGTGCCGGTATTCCCTTTGCTGAATGGGAGTCCATATAGAGGCTGGCAAGGGCAGGATCCGGTGAAAATCTGGACATGAAACCCGACCCCAGACTCTCGTTCCATTCCGGAGAAAATCCAGGGGCAGTTAAAGTATCCCAGAAGGCAATGGGAGATTTAAGGGCTTCACACACCTCCTCCTTAACTTTTTCCAGGGTCTGACGCTGGTCAAAGCCAAGCTCACCCTCCACCTGGACAAGTCCCGGATGAAATCTGATAAGAACTGCATTTTGAAGGTTGTATTTTATAAGCCGATCTTTAAGAACAGGCCAGACCTGGAAAGCATATACCATTGAAGAGGATATGTTTTCAACATGGGATATGTCGCTGCGTATCCACACCTTGGAAGCTCCTTCAATGAGCTTGTCACGCATATAGCCTTTTATGTGTATGTCATTGTCCTCAAGATCGACTTCCGGAAAAAGTCCCCTCACGGAGAGGGCTACCTTTACCGCAAGGGAACGCTCCTCCCTCACCCGGACATCAATGAACACAGGGTAGTCAACCCTGCCCGCTATGTTCCACAAGCGGCCCCTGTCTCCCTGGGTATCGACGATACCCATAACAGTAACCCCCAGGGAGGTCTGGTTAACCGTTAGAAAGGCAAAACCCTCCTTTTTAAGAATTCGGGACATATCCCGTTCAAATCTTCTGTCCCTTACACCCATGCAGGGGCCGAAAACAAACAAAAATATTAAAATTGCCACCAAGACCCTTATGGTTATACGAAAAAGGGCAGGAAGGGGAACAGTTCTCTTTTTAACGGGGGAATCGGATATTTGGGGCTCCCCGTCTTCCACAGATTCCGGGGGAACAAGGGTCTCTTTTCCAAAACCCCTTTCCGCTAAAAAAGCTGAACCTCCAATATCGCCCCAGCCACCTCCTTCAAAGGTCCATGCGATGCATGTGGTGCCCATCATGAGCGGGGTTAAAGGCTTCCAGGAGGACTCCCCCTCCACAAGCCTTTCCTGGGATACCCTGGCCGGGTCAGTATCATCTCCCGGGGTCTGGGCATCGCTTCGGGAAAGAGTTCCGTCGGCATCACCAACAGGTGAAGAAGAAGTTTCCGAAGACTGCCGGGAATATGACGGACTCCCTGGTTTATGGGCATCGCTTGCAGTATCAAAAAGAAGCACCGGGGCATCAAGGGTTTTTATTGTTATCTCCTGGATGCCCTCAATTTTTCCAGGCAAAGAGATAGCAAGATGACGCTCGGCAACGGTGCTGTCCTGGAAAATGAGATCACAACTGCCGCCGCTTCCAATGACCGTGGTTCCGGGCAGGAGGGGAATTTCCGCACCAAGATGCGGACCGGAAAATATTTTAACAAGAATGGATGACACGGCTATCTCCCCCCATTCCGGATATTTGAATCGGACTGGATATTTGAACCGGACTGGATATTTGAGCCGGACTGGATATTTGAATCGGATTGGATATTTGAACCGGACTGGATATTTGAACCGGACTGGATATTTGAACCGTAACCAGGGCCATGATCTGAAGGTGCCGGTCTTTTACCGGAACATCCCAAAACCGGTTCCGGACGAAGGGATTTAACTCCCCCGAATTCGGTGCTGTAGGGGGAGCGGTAAAAATCTTTCTCATCAATACCGGTTATGTTGTCCGGCCTAACTGCACTCTTGGACAGCTCCAGGGGGTTGATTATCCTCGGGGTTATGAGGATCATACGCTCCATCCTGCGAATATCCTTGGATGCGTTCTTAAAAATATGCCCCATGACAGGTATGTTCATAAGTACAGGTATGCCGGTATCCGAGGTTGTCACGGTCTCATAATAATATCCGCCGATGAGAAGACTCTGGCCGTGGGATATGAACCCCTGGGTTTCAATGTTGGTCTTCTTCACAACCGCTGGAATATCACTCTCCACGGAACCGGTGCTGGGCTCCTGACCGTCCTCGATGCTCACTGTCAGCTTTATCTGGGGTTCCCGTCCTTCATATCGTATTATATGGGGTGTAACAGTGAGATTAGTGCCCGAGGAGACCTCTTTGAGTTCAACTACGTTTTCGCCCACAATTCGGACATAAAAGGTGGTGGATGTGTTCAAGGTGGCAGATGTGTTGTCTATGGTCAATACTGACGGGCGGCCCAGTATCCTTGCATCACCCTGCCCCTCCAGGGCATTGATCTTTGCCATGAAATAGTCCGAGCCGTAACTGAATACCGTTGAGAAGTTGAATCCCTCACCTATGAGGGGAGATATCCCACCCCCCTGGCCCCGAATGTCATCCGGGGAGATAACCTTCTCTACTCCGCTGGCAAAGCCCATGTCGGTACTCTTTCCGGTGAGGAGGGTGCGGCCCATGTTCACTCCAATGGTTCTGGAGAAGTTTGTGTCAACATCCACAATGGCCGCATGAATCTCGACCAGATCCTGGGGTCTGTCCAGTTCTGCTATGGCTTTTTCATAGTAGGGGATACGATATGCCGCATCCCTGATTATTACCGAGTTGCTCCTGGAATCGGCCAGGATACGAGGCTCCATGGCACGCCGTGCTACAGCGGGCAGGCCCCTTGTCTCTGTATGCATGGGAGATGCCACATTTCTGTCCAGCTCCATCTGCTCCTTGGCTTCCCTGCGAAGCTCCTCCAGGGTAATGTCCCGGCTCTGGCGATCCGGAGGCTGAATGGGTGGAATGGTGCTTCTCACCGCGGCTCCTTTTCCTGTTCCTACGGCAAGCTGACTGCTCTCCTCCCGGGCCTCAAGGACCATCTCCCTAAGAATGGATGCCACACCTGGTATCACTTTTTTGTCTTTCTCCGAGCCTATGGTGGTATCATCTGCCCAGGCATGCTTTAAAAAAAAGACCTTGACCTCCTGCTGATCCCTGTACGAATCCTCGTAGGCTTTTATGGCCGCGGCCACTCCATCTGCGTAACTTGCGGGACCGGAAAATACAATCACCCTTCTCTCATCATTGGTGATGCAGGGCAACTGGGGGGACAAAAGGCCCGCCTCCATAAGAATGCTCTGCATTGCAGAGGGTTTTGCCGCGGAGAGATAGACAAGGCGACGCTCAAGATCCCGTTTCACATAAAAATGCAGGATGTCGTCCAGCACATACCAGTCAATACCGAAGGCGGTATAAATCCCTGCGAGAAAAGCTTCCGGGGGAAGTTCCGAGAATCGCCCGCTCACCTCTCCCTTGACGTTTTCCGTAAAGGCCGCCCTCATGCCCTGGCTCCTGGAAAAGGTCTCAAGGAGATTGACCAGGGGTTCCGCTTCCGAGTAGTGGGAAAAGGGGTTGTTGAAAATTTCAGCAACAGGCGGGGCATAATGTCCTATGACCATGTTTGCAAAGGAGTCTTCCACAATTTCAATGGCCATTGCCCGGCAAGGCATCAGCAGCATCAGAATAAAAAAGAGAAGGTGCCTACAGGGACTTGTAAAAGGCAAGATCATTGATAAAATTCTCCATAACATCACCGAATTCCGAGGCCCTGATTGCTCCCAGGGTTACAACCCTGTGCAGACCCAGGGTCTGGGCTGCCGTGTCTAAGCTCAAAACCGAGCTGTCCTTGAATATCCTGGGCAGCACAGAAGTGGCCGCCATCCTTATGGCGTGGTCACGGGTATCCCTTGTCAGCTTCACCACAGGGGCATGGAGTATAAGGGTTCTCTCATCAGGACTCCAGGCATCAATTATCAAATCCGGCTCTATGCGGAACCTGTATTTATCCTCGCTGTTTTTAAAGGGCAGGGGCCATCCTGCCCGGGAACAGACACTTTCAATCCAACGTTCTATCATATTTTTTTTCCTGACAGCAGATCAACGGCCTGCCGGATCAAAGGGTGCATCGACATCTTTTTGCGGATGTTTTCCTGTAATGCCTCTGTAAAATTCAAGAATGCCGACCATATCTTTGGCCATATCCCCGGAAGGGGTGATGAGGGGTCCAAGGCCACCTACCTTCCGGCCATAGTCAACATAGGCCATAACAATGGGAATACCTGCCCCGTGGGCAATATGGTAAAATCCACTCTTCCATACCATCACCTTTCCCCGGGTACCGGACGGAGGAATGGCAAGGGCCAAAGCATCGTGGGTGTTGAACGTCTCTATGATAGCAGCAACTTTATTGTTCGATTGACTTCGATCCACCGGAATCATCCCCAACCAGCCCATGAGAGGCCCAAAGGGTGGCCGAAAGAGTTCTTTTTTTGCCAAAGCATACAATTTGATTTTTAATGAAAAGGCGATGAGCAGCGTATAGTAAAAATCCCAGTTGGAGGTATGGGGAAAGGCAATGAGAATATATTTTTTGACCTGGGGTCGTATTCCTTTAACTTGCCAGCCGGCAGAATAGAGCAAAAAACGGGCCATATAGTGCATGACCGTACTTAGAATGGGGGTACCGTAAATCGTTGATTTCATGCCTGGGTTCCTTATATCCGGCCTATTGCTGTCATGGTCTGGTAGTCGGCCTGGGCCATTGCCTGGAGAAGCTGTAAACATGCTTGAACCATCTCACCTGATTTCTGACGCATTTTATCCGCAGTATCCTTGTCAATGCTTGTCACCTGGCTTTTACCATCTGTAAGGGCGATGTTAGCATCAATATGTCCGGTTATAGAGGAGCCTGCCAACTCAACGGTTTTTGAAAGTCCAGGGCCTAACTTTCCCGCACCTTCTGAAAGACCACCAACAAGATGAGCAGCTCCCTTAATGCCTTTGATACCTTTAGCTATAATATTTTCTGATTTGGCTTTATTATCAGAATCTGCAGCCAGGTTCTTGTTATCAGATTGGTCAATCATGGTAAGTTTTTCTTTGGCACCAGGATCAGTATCATAACCAGCGTCCTTAGGATCAAGAACAATATCATTGGAAAAAATTTTAGACGATTCAGACTCAGGCTTATTATTATGATTGAAAAAATCATTTTCGGAATCCAGACTCAAGGGATTCTTCTTTGAATCAGTATCAAACTTATCAAATTCAACAAACTCATCAGAATCTGCTTTTATCTTTTGCAAATCTTTTTCAATTTCTTTGCCTTTTGCATCAGGCACGTTGGTTTTGTTATCCTGGATATTACCTTTAATGTCTGAAACTTTATCCGGATCAGCTTTTTTGGCATTACCCCCCTTGCCTTTGAGGAGACTTCCCAGGGAGAGTACCCCTGAACCTATCTGTACGGCCGATGAAATCACACCCACTGCCAGATTCACCCAGGCTTTTACACGTATATCCTTTGCCTTCTCCTGGGCCAGGGACAATATCTCATCACGCTTATGGGCACCCTCAAGGAGATTTGAGGCAGACTCCTCACCTGCAATCTCCACCATCAAAAGCATGAGAAGGGCAAGGGTGTTCTTGATGGTTGCCTGGGAAACATCACTGTTGTTCATGGCAAACTCCACAGGTGCCCTCAGTATCTGGCTCACATCATCACTTGAGAGGTTGCCGCAGGATGTGAAATCCTGCCAGGCAGCTCTTATTTTATTGAGGGACTCTGTGCCACAGTCGGGATTGAGACCTCTTACAACGGCATCAAACACCTTGTCCATTGTCCAGTCAGGGTTCTCGGTACGAACTTTGTCAATGGCCTGACCTATGTCCGATGATTTCACATCGGGTAGTGCGGCTTTGATCTCCTTATTTAATGATGCCAGTGCATCATCATCGGTTTTTGTGGCGGTGAGTTGGGAGTATATCCCAAGATTGTCAAAATTAGTTCCGCTGATAGTATCTATTGCCATTATATTCCCCTTGATATCCATTCCGGAATATTAAAATATACAAAACAAAAAATGCCATAACAGACAACGGCCTGATTGCAGAAATAAGTGATGAGCAATGAAACTTACCACTTATCAGTCAAGATAAAAATATTAAAATCATGAATTTTGCAGAAATAAGTGATGAGCAATGAGACTTACCACTTATCAGTCAAGATAAAAATATTAAAATCATGAATTTTGCAGAAATAAGTGATGGGCAATGAAACTTACCACTTATCAGTCAAGATAAAAATATTAAAATCATGAATTGAGAAGATTAAGCATATTTTTTGATTTTTCAATGTAAGCAACAGACTCAAGGTTTGTCCCATTATCTGACGAACCCATGTCAAATTCTGCTGCAAGCCCAAAAACAATTACAGCCTCATCTCTTCTGCCCGATGCAAGGAGACACTTTCCGCATCTGAAAAGAAGCCCTGGTTCCCTCCTGCCTTTGAGCATCATGGATAGTGCATACATGGAAAGGGCATTTTCAAATTTTTCCTGGGCCTCATATGCGGCCCCAAGGGCATTATGAAAGGATGGGTCCTTCATATCCAGGAGAAAGAGGGTCATGAAAATGGACTCGGCCCGGGCATAATCCTCTACCTTGAACGCATTAAATCCATCCCGATAGAGAATCTCCAGGGACTCCCTGGGAACCTCCATGACACTTGCAATACTATCCTGGGTCTCCATGTATTCCTTTAGTACACTCTCGGCACCAAGCCACTCTTCAATGAAAAGCTCCTTTGTGATCTCGGCATCAGGTTCATTCAAGGAAGAGCCTGAAACCCCTTTCCCTTCATTAATGCTGCCTGCAATTTTATCCATATTTTTACATATCCTCCTGTTGGCGTTTTTCCATACCCACGGTTTACGTTGCAGCGTATTAAGGGCGGTTCAGCAATCGCTACACATTTCCAGACATCCTGGGTATGGGCTACATATTTTCAGACATCCTGGGCATGGACTACATAATTTCACACATCTTGAGCATGGGCTACATATTTTCAAACATCTTGAGCATGGTATCGGCTCTCCTGGCATAAATAAGTTTTTCAGGCTCCCCTGCCATCTTTTTGCTGCACGCAGATGCCATTTTAAAGGCATCCTTGGCCTCTTTTTTCTGGCCCAGCTCCATGAAACAGATACCTGCCCGGAATGGTGCCACCGGGTCAAACGGGGTTGTAATGGTCTGCATGAGATAGATATCAAGGGCCTCCTGGAACTTCCCCTGGGCCTCCAGGGAACCGGCATAACCTATCTGGGCGTTGCGGTCTTTGCCGTCAAGCTGGAAAAGAAGCCCGAAAAGCTTTTCACTCCTTTCATAATCCTCGGCGGCAAAGGCGGTTTTTGCATCGTTAAATATAGCCTTCATAATGTGATCCGGCATTCCAGAAGCCTGGGCAAGGCTTTTTCTGCCTGCCAGAACATCTCTTGTCGATTCAAGAAGGGTTTCATGGTCCGGGAGGTATTTCATAAAGTCAATTTCGGTCATTGTTTCACCATATATCTATAAATTCAGGGCAGCCGCAAGGGACTGCCCCTACAGTACGGTTGCCAATTTCATTATCTGGAAAGCTATAGGAATAATGGACAATCAGGCCTTGACAAGATTCATACCCGCAATATTCTGAATATTATCCATCTCCATATTCATGGAGTCGGCAAGGTTTGTACGCATGGCCTCGAATATTTTACTGAATATGGCATTGAGAAGCT
>JADGBO010000147.1 GCA_015231465.1 Desulfamplus sp. | reverse complement strand
TATGATTACCAATTTCATTATCTGGAAAACTATAGGCTCTATTCCAAGGTTTAAGCATAATAGGTCTCTTTTATGAAATTATTGTTCCTGAGATATGGGTGCCCGCTCTATTGCATAGTATGTAATATGTGATATGTTTAGCAGCCTATACCATAGCATTTATTGAAAATCAATAAAAAATAGAAGGGATCAAAAAAAGCTTTACATAGCACATACTATGTGATATTGATGATGAAACCATATGGAAAAAAGGAGATAACTCATCATGAATATTTTCATCAAAACCAATTTTGATCTCTGTACCGGATGCAGTATCTGCCAGTTGGCATGTTCCATGGCTCTCTCCATTGAGATTGCCGACTGCCCGTCAAGGTCGAAAAAAAAAGCGGAAACCGAGGATTTTAAAGACAACAGTTCATACGATCTTCAAGACTCATGTTCATATAATCCCCGCCTTGCAAGACTGAGGATTGTTCATAAAAGGGAGAACCTTTATCACATTCCAATAGTCTGCAATCAGTGCGAAAATGCCTACTGCATGAATGTCTGTCCGGCAGGGGCTATGGAGAGGGATGAGGGCGGATGGATTTATGTTCACATGGAGAGATGTGTAGGCTGCGGGCTTTGTGTGGAGTACTGTCCCCACGGCCTTATCTATATCCACCCTGAAACCGGAAAGTCCGTCAAGTGCAATATGTGCCACGGAGACCCTGCATGTGTCAAGTCCTGTCCCACAGGAGCCCTTGAACTTGCAAAAAAAATAACCCTGGACCGTTCAGACACAGATATGGATTCCGGCAAAGGTATGGGTTCAGACAGCGATATGAATTCAGACGGAGATATGAATTCAGACGGAAATATGGATTCAGACGGAAATATGAATTCAGACGGAAATATACCTGGGAGGCAGGAGTGACATGAATAACTCATACATGAACAAATTTCTTTTTGTAGATCTCACATCCGGCAAGGTTGAAACAGTCCCCCTGGAGCCTGGGATGCAATCCTGGTACATAGGCGGCAAAGGCTTTGGGGCAAGGATGCTCTACGACCGGCTTCCTGCCGGCACAGATCCCCTTGGTCCAGGCAATATTCTCATGTTCATGACAGGTCCCCTGACAGGCACCATTGCTCCGGCCATGCGGGGATGTGCGGTGACACGATCACCCCTCACCGGCACTTTTCTCGACAGCTACTTTGGAGGCTCTTTCTCGCCGGAGATAAAATATGCCGGATATGACGGTATCGTCATATCCGGTCGGGCCAGGGAGCCATGCTGGCTATGGATTGATGACGACAAGATCGAAATAAGGAGTGCCAGACACCTCTGGGGCATGGACTCCCTTGGGGCCAACCACGCCATAAAAGAGGAGCTTGGCGACGAAACCGTTAAAATAGCAACCATAGGCCAGGCCGGGGAAAACCTTGTCCCTTTCTCCCTTATATGCTGCGAATACAACCGCCAGGCCGGACGGGGAGGAGCAGGGGCAGTCATGGGCTCCAAGAGGCTCAAAGCCGTTGCCGTCAGGGGAACCCGTTCGGTGGCGGTTGCCCATGCAGGGGCATTTCAATCTGCCCATGCCAGGGCCCTGGAGGAACTTGACAAGAGTGCCGAAGTTGAGGCTCTGAGAGTAGCAGGAACAGCATCAGCCGTTGAATATGCCAATGAAACAGGACTTCTGCCCCACAGAAATTACCGGAACGGTACCTTTGCCCGGGCATCCAGTCTGGCGGACAAGGGACAGAAAAAACATCTTTGGCTTGGTTCATCGGCCTGCCTGGGGTGCCCCATAAGATGCAGCAAGATGGGTGCTGTACGCCTGGGCAGATACAAAGGCATTGTAACGGATATTGTGGAGTATGAGTCCGCGGCACTCATGGGCTCCAACTTAGATATTTCAGATATCCGGGCGGTGGCCCACCTTGTGAAACTCTGCGACCGTCTGGGAATGGACAGCATGTCGGCCGGGGGCATCATAGGATTTGCCATGGAGTCCTTTGAAAAGGGGTTACTCAAGGATTTCACCCTGCCCGACGGCGTGGATCTATCCTTCGGCAGCATTGCCGGAGCAGAGTATCTCATCCATGCCATGGCCGAAAAAAAAGATAACCTCGGCAGGCTCATGGGACAAGGGGTAAGGGAGGCCTCCCGAATCCTGGGCCCGGAGGCAGCCGGTTTTGCCATGCACACCAAGGGACTTGAAACCCCGGGATGGGGTGTGCGGGGTGCGTCCGGGATGGGCCTTGCATATATGACCACGGACAGGGGCGGCTGCCATCAGCGGGGTTTTCCAATAACCTATGAGGTGGGAGGATTACCCTGGAAGGGAAAAGTCCTTGATCCCATTTCACCCCAGGGCAAGGCGGAAATGGTGGTATCACTCCAGAACTACTCGGCAGGCACCGACACCCTGGTAAAATGCGACTTCGGCTCCTTCGGCATATCGGCAGATACCTATGCCGACCTTTTGAGTGCTGCCACAGGAAGGGATTTCACAGCGGAAATGATCAGGGAGACCGGCGAACGCATCTGGAATCTGGTGAGACTCTTCAATCTCAGGGAGGGCATTGACCCGGGCCAGGACACCCTTCCCCCAAGGCTTGTCAATGAACCCCTTCCGGACGGGCCTTCAAAGGGATGCCGCATCACACCTGGAGATATGATCTATATGAAACAGGAATATTACAAAACAAGGGGATGGAGCGATATGGGAATACCTCTCCAGGGGACCCTTGAAAGGTTGAGGATAGACTATGGAAAAAAGAACCAAAGGCAGTGAATCATTGTACCTCCCATCCGGAACTGAAAAAAGAACCAAAGGCAGTGAATCATTTTGTCTCCCATCCGGAACTACTCCCAGCCAGGAGCCCCGGAACAAGAAAGATATGAACAAGAAAGATATGAACAAGAAAGATATGAAAAGGCTTGCAACAAGAAAAAAAATCGTTGATGCCGCCACCCATCTCTTTGCAAGACTGGGATACCACAAGACAACCATACAGGATATTGCCCAACGCATCGGCATGACCACCGGAGCGGTGTTCCACCATTTCGGATCCAAAAATGACATCCTGGATACAGTGGTGGAGGAACTAAGCTCCAATCTGGAAAGATACATTGAATTTCTCGATGGCCCCCACCAGGATTTTCGGGCCATGGTTGCCGGCCTGACTGAAATTTTCGTGCATCGTTACCGCCATGATCCAGACTCCATCATCGGGCTTACCTCCCTTTCCGCCGAGTTCAGCGGCATAAGGGATCCCATCATAGTCAATATCCAGAGTGCCTATGACCGTTTTGTCGATGCCTTTGAAAGGGCTATGAACCGTTTTTCCAAAAATCCGGCCCACCGTGGGGCCGGTATATGTTTTATTGCGGCTCTCCAGGGTGTTGCCATACAGGCCCTGCTCCGGGGGGATGAGATATCCATTGAGGAGCTTGTCAATGGATTCACAGCCCTTGCCAATGGAGATTTATAAAATTTTACAATTTAAAATTTTGAGGAGATTTTCTGATGCAGAAAAATTATGATTTCATTATCATCGGCGGCGGTTCCGCCGGATGTGTGCTTGCCAATAGACTGAGTGCCAATCCTTCAAACAGGGTTCTTGTACTTGAAGCTGGCCGTCCCGATTACATATGGGATGTATTCATTCACATGCCGGCGGCTCTCACCTATCCCATTGGAAGCAAATTTTATGACTGGTGCTACAGTACAGAACCGGAACCCCATATGCACAACCGAAGGATAGAACATGCCCGGGGCAAGGTTCTCGGCGGTTCCAGCAGCATAAACGGCATGATCTACATAAGGGGCAATGCCATGGATTATGAAAAATGGGCAGCGGCCCCGGGCATGGAAAAATGGGATTATGCCAACTGCCTCCCCTATTTTAAAAGGGCGGAAAACCGTCTTATAGGAGCGGATGAATACCATGGAGTCAACGGCCCCCTGCTCCTTGAAACGGGTCCCTGCGAAAATCCCCTTTTTGAAGCATTTCTCAAAGCTGCCCAGGAGGCAGGATACCCCCTCAACGATGATGTAAACGGTTATCGCCAGGAAGGTTTCGGGAAATTTGACAGAAATATCTCAAGGGCCCGGCGTCTGAGTGCGGCCCGGGCCTATGTCCATCCGGTGAAGAAGAATCGTCCCAACCTCACCATAATGTGCCGGGCATTCACATCAAGGATTCTGTTTGAGGGAAAAAAGGCAGTGGGGGTGGAATTTTGCAAAGGGAAAGAGAAAAATGTCCGGAGGGCCTATGCCAAAGAGATAATATGCTGCGGAGGAGCAATAAACTCGCCCCAGATACTCCAGGTGTCTGGAGTGGGAAATGCCGGAGAGCTGCGAAGCCTGGGAGTGAAAGTGGTCCATGATCTGCCGGGAGTCGGCGAGAACATGCAGGATCATCTTGAAGTTTATGTCCAGTATGCCAGTAAAAAACCGGTCACCATGAATCCCTCCCTCAAATGGTGGAAAAAGCCCTTTATCGGCTTCCAGTGGCTGTTCCAGAGAAAGGGTGCCGCTGCCACAAACCATTTTGAGGCAGGAGGATTCATACGAAGCAACGATGAAGTTGACTACCCCAACATCCAGTTCCATTTTCTGCCCCTGGCCATCCGTTATGACGGCACCCAGCCCAGCCAGGGTCATGGATATCAGGTGCATGTGGGCCCCATGTATTCCGATGCCATTGGATCGGTTAAGATCAAATCGCCAAATCCAAGGGTATATCCAAAGTTGACATTCAATTATCTCTCCACTGCCCAGGATCGTCGGGAGTGGGTGGAGGCCATCCAATGTGCCAGGAAGATCATGAATCAGCCGGCTTTTGATGAGTTCAACGACGGTGAAATCTCTCCGGGCCCCTCGGTGAAGAGCGATCAGCAGATTCTCGACTGGGTGGCCAGTGATGGGGAGACGGCCCTTCATCCGTCATGCACATGTAAAATGGGGCGGGATGATATGGCGGTCCTTGATCCTGACACCATGGGGGTACATGGACTGGAGGGGCTAAGGGTGGTGGATGCATCGGCCATGCCCATTGTAACCAACGGAAACATATATGCTCCCACCATGATGATAGCGGAAAAAGCTGCGGACATGATACTGGGAAACACCCCCGAAGCTCCGTCATCGGCACCCTTTTATCGACATAAACAAGGGTGATGCCCCCCAATCGCAAGGGGCAGGATTTACAAGATCATCCCCTCGTAAAGGGCAGGACATCGGCCTGCCCTTTACCGTAAAAATGAATAACATTTTTTTAAATGGATAAATTATTTCCATGATCGGGGGTGGCCGGACCCCGACCATGAAGGTTTACTATTATACTCGTGAGTGATAAGTTCTCCCACTGACCACTGCTGATAGTACTGTAATGCAATATATAATCACAATATATGGTGTGGAATATGAGAACTTACAACTCTTGAGTATTATAAACCTATCATTTTAAGCCCCTCTTCAAGTTCATAATAGGGTTTTATCTCATAACGATAGCCAGGCACGCCTATATAAACAGCCATGTTGTCACCCAGTACCCTAATTCCCTCGGCAAGGCGGGCATTGTCCAGTTCATAAAAGGTTATGGATTGGATACCCTCCCTGGTCGCATAAACATAGGGGCCTCTTTTCAACAAAAAATCAGGAAGGACCGGGGCTGTCAGGTATCTTCTTGCAATCTCCTTGGCACTCTCCGGTGGATAGATAACATCAGTAATTAAAATCATAATTTTATCTCCTTACTTCTTTCTTTAAAAAATTCGATATTGAATAAAATTAACTTCTACCTGACCATCCTGCCCTCCTCCAAATCGCATTACCTTTCCGATATCTTACCCTTCCCCAATCTTATCCCCCCCTTCTCAATTTCAAGCAAGCAGCCGATCCACTTCCGATTCCACAGAATCAATTTTCTCCATCAATGCACTTCCCCCCCCTTCCGTAACTGCGAGAAGATCATTGCCCCATGTTTGAAGCATGGTGTTGTCAATCCTTCGGACACTGTTATCCCTTGCCCACTCCCTGCCGATTTTGTCGCCGAGGAGTTCCAACTTCCCCTTTAAATCCTCCCTTTCATCATAAGGTATCTTCTTGAGAATCTCATTGGTCCGGGCCTTCCAGCCTTTTATCACGAAAGTGCCTTCCTGGAATTTTTTGTACCACTCATTTTCCTTTGCATCCGGCATAATAACCATCCTTTAATTGATCATGTTCCGTAATTTCTTGTTTCCATCGTCCTTGTCATAAAGGCCGTCCCGTAAATGCCTCTCATAAAGTATGGCTCCAGGTTTAAGGGAGCCTTCGATACAGCACTTAAAAGCCCTTTCCCAGGTGCTGATAACAAAATCGTACATGGTGACTTTTTTCCACTTCAAAAACTGATAAAATTCCTCTTCTATGGCACCGCATATGAGGATGTGAATATTCTCCTTCAATATAAAATGACAAAGTTTTTCCGCAGAAGTCTCCTGGAGTACAAAGGTACGCTGCTCTTCAATCATGTTATTTCCGGATAAAAATATGATGACAACCTCCTTTGCAAGATCAAACCTTGGGGCAACATCATCACCGGATATGGGTATCAATATTTTCTTTATCATGGAATAAGGAACTATTTTGACAAAGCTGTCAAATCGTCAATGCGGGCATTTATTGCCGTTATCCATTTTTGGGGGAATTGGTGGGAATCTGTAAACCACTTCAGCAGACTTTGGGCAGAACCTTGATGTCCCTGGGCTTCGTCTGTAAGGGCTGAAAAGATTAAGTCCATGGCTTCTGTGGCGGCAAAATCCTGATGGCATCCGAGATCGTGCTGCAGCATGCGGAGCTGGTCGGCACGCAGGGAAATGGGAAAGCGATTTTCCAGCTTTTCACGGATATCCCGGGCTGCCAGGGTAAGAAGATTCCAGTCCGGAGCATTATCCGACCTGGCTGATATCAGCTCCTCGGTGAGAATTTCCAGGTGCCGGGCCAGTAAGATTTGCGGCATGCCCCGTACCGAGAGAACTCCCCCCAGCCAGCTCACCTGGGATTGAAGCACCTCCTGGCCACACTCAGGAAGGGTGGCAAGCCATGCCCCGTCGGCATCGGCAAAATGCCGTCCCCTCATGCCATAGCGATATAGGAAATAGGGATACTCCGCCAGACAGCGATCCGATGCCGCCAGAACCGCAAGCATATCCTCACGCCGCCGGGGAACCGGATGAGTGCCGGATTCCGGGTTAAGGGCAGAAGAGGTATATTCCATTGCAGTATCATCAAGGGGCCACAAGGCTTCAAAGGCAGTTACCAGATACCCAAAAAGTTTTTTTGCAGCAGCAATCATGCTTTGGACATCCCCATGGGAAATCACCAGATCATCCATCAAGGCAGAGGTTTCAGCCCACTCCCCGGGCCCCTGGATACTGTGACGTGAAAGATAGGTCAGTCCTTTCCCGGATGTCATCTTAAATGCTTCAGCCACAAGGGGAGAAAGAATGACAGCTCCCCGGGTCGATCCCCCCAGCACATAGAGGCATCCAAGAAGTGCCATGGGTTCCTGCTCGGAAAGGAGCATAATATGGGAGGCAGCTTTACGGGCCGTACCAATGGCGTCCGGTGCATCCGGTATCAGTTGCCTTCTAAAAAAGTAGTTGTCCTGGAGCAGCGAGGGCAGCCGCCGGAGTTCCCCGGTCCACACCTGACGAACCCCGGGATGAGTGCATGCGTCAAGGGACTTTTCCAGAGCCCCATGAATTACAGCCATAACCCTTATGAATCCTGCATAAGCATTTTCATTGAGGTTTTTTTTCATCAAAGCCCGGGCAAACGGAGTACCCTCAAGCCTGGAATGAATATCCCGGGTAGCTTCACGAAGCATTTGGGTCAGTTTGGGGTTATGTTTTTTTTCCTCTGATATTTTTGTTTTTGGCTCCATTCCGCATCACCTTAAGAAAAACTGTTGGAAAGGGAAAAATGTATTATTACCGGGAAAGGACGATCAGGGAATCTCCCCCTTTTTGTTGTGGAATTATTTCTAAAGTAATGCCTCACCCCTCATTACTTCAGCAAATTCGGTATTTCTGCCAGCATATTTTTTCATAACTTTCAACTGCCGATTCACCAGAGAACCATCACTATGGTTCAAATCCAAATCGTTTACAACCTGATGTTCAAAACTTTGAAGTTTTTCCGCAACCGGTTTCATCATAGTGCGGCGATCCCAGATTAGATAACCGAAAAGCACCGCTATAAGGGCGATAAGAGAGGTGAAAAGAACAAGCATGGTGCTGTTTGAATCATCAATCCTTTGGGCAAGGGATTCCTGGCCGGATTTCATCTCTTCCCGGAGATCGGATATTCTTGTGGAAAGTATCTCCTGGCCCGATTTCATCTCCTCCCGGAGATCGGATATTCTTGT
>JADGBO010000146.1 GCA_015231465.1 Desulfamplus sp. | reverse complement strand
CTGGCCCGGTGATGGGTGCCCTGGGACTCCCTGTCCCTAATAATTCTTGTGGCCTCATATCCGTCCATTTCCGGCATCTGAATATCCATGAGTACCAGGTCAAAATGTTCGACCCGGGTAAGCTCCACTGCCCTTTTTCCGTTATCGGCCAGGCGGACGGTGAGGCCAAAGTCTTCTAAGAGTTCCCTGGCCACCTGCTGGTTGATGGGATTGTCTTCGGCCACCAGTACGTGGCCGTGGAGTTTATCCGGCAGGGTTGGGGAAGACTCCGGGCCATCCTGGCTCCTTTCGGGCAAAGGGCATGACGGATCGGCAAAAAAACTGGAGAGGGCATCAAAGAGCATGGATGGATTCACCGGTTTGAGCAGCAGCCCGTCCAGTTCCCGGTCCCTGACCCGGCTCATAACCTCCTCACGGCCGTAGCCGGTTACCATGACCATCAGGGGCAGGGTTCGGCTTTGGGGTTGGGAGCGAATCCTCCTGATGGCCTCAATGCCGTCCATGGCAGGCATCTGCCAGTCCATTAGTACCAGATCATAGGGAGTACCCCGGGAGTCGGCCTGGCGGATAAGGTGCAGTCCCTCCTCGGCCGAAGCTGCCGTGTCCACATGCAGGTTAAAGCTGAGAAGCATGTCCCGGAGAACCTCCCGGGCACTGAGGCTGTCGTCCACCACCAGAACCCGGCGATGGCCGAAGTCCGCTTTGGACATGGAACGGGTCGGGCGTTCCTTCTGCCTGCCGAAGCGGGCAGTAAAAGAAAACTCGCTGCCCTGGCCCGGGGAGGAGTGAACCTCAATACGTCCGTACATCATCTCCACCAGACGACGGGAAATGATCAGCCCCAGCCCGGTTCCGCCGAAACGCCGGGTGGTTGAGGTGTCTGCCTGGCTGAATGCAGTGAAAAGCTTGTCCATCTCCTCCCGGGTCATCCCGATGCCCGTATCCCGGACGCTAAAGTGCAGCGTCACGTGTTCGTCGGACTCATCCACCAAATTTACACCAACTTTAACTTCTCCGTGTTCTGTGAACTTCAGGGCATTGCCCGTTAGGTTGGTCAGCACCTGACCCAGTCGCAGGGGATCACCGATGAGATAGCTGGGGATATCCGGGGTGTAGGCCAGAAGAAATTCCACACCCCTGGCTGCTGCTTTTTCCGAAAACAGTGTGGAGAGGTTACCCATAACCGCGTCCAAGTCAAAGGGGATATGCTCAAAATCCAGCCGTCCGGCCTCAATTTTGGAGAAATCCAGGATGTCGTTGATGATTCCGAGAAGATTCTGGGATGCACCCCGAATTTTGGTCAGATAGTCCCTCTGCTGCTCGGTAAGATCGGTCTTCAGGGCCAGGTGACTGAGGCCGATGACGATGTTCATGGGTGTGCGGATTTCATGGCTCATGTTGGCCAAAAAGGAACTCTTGGCCTGGGTGGCGGCTTCCGCGGTCTCTTTTGCTTCCTGCAGGTGGACGTTGGCCTGGGCCAGTTCCGCTGTTCGTTCTTCCACCAGGCGTTCTAAGTGCAGACTGTGCTGTTCCAATTCCCGGGCATATTGCTGGGTCTTGGAAAAGAGTTCATGAATCTCCCGGGCCATCAGGTGAAAGGAGGAGGACAGCACTGCCAGTTCGTTCCGGGAAGGGGTTGGAGTGTCCTGACTTTGGGGCAAGAAATCAACCTGGATATCCCGGGAGGGCATGGAAATTTCCCCGGCAGCTTTGCTCTCCCGCCAGGTCAGGGTGAAGCGCTGGACCTTGTGGGTCAACTCCTGGATAGGTCCGGCAATTCGCCCGGAGAAAAAGGCCGCCGCTACAATACCGAGAAGCAGGGTCATGGCACCTACGCCCGCCATGTAAAGCAGAAGTTCCCGTACCGGGCCGTTGATGTCATCCACAGCGGCCACGCCGATGAGCCATATGGGAAGATCGTTAATCTGAAGATGGTCCAAAAGCAGCATGGAGGTACGGGAAGGAATCTCCCCGGGGTGGTTCCACTGCCGGGCCAGGGCATTGAACTCTGCCCGCACCGGTGGGAGTTCACCTTCTTCAACAACCTGGTCAGGGGTAAAAAAGGAGCCTTGGTGGGGCCGGCATGCCAGGCCCACGAAGCCATGAGTGCCGATCCCGATGTTACCCAACAGGGACTGTCCGGCAGTTTCCAGGTTGATCATGATAATTAGATGGGTATTGTCCAAGGGGGTGCCCTGGTTGAGGATGGTCTGCTTGAAAACCAGCATGTGCCGCCGGGCCGTCATCTCCGGGGTAATGGGCAGGGCCAGGAGCAGGGGTGTCGAAAGGTCTGCTCCATCCAGAATTGCCATCAGACTGTTACGTTCTTGCAGAGCCAACCTGTCAAGGGAGGGTGTCTCCTCATAAAGAGCTTCTCTGTTCCTGGTGATCAGAATGTTTTCAATCCAGGGTTCCTGGTCCCTGATACGGGCGAAAAAATCCCGCAGGCTGGGTACGAACACCGAGCCGAGCCGTGGGTCGGCACCCACGAACTCCACCAGGGGATTGCTTCGCCAAACGTAAAGGTTGGCCTGACGGACCTTGATGAACTCCTTGAAGATGTCCGAGGTTAATGCCAGGGAGTGGCGAAGCTCCCGCCGGGACTCCCCTTCCAGAAGATTCACTGCCCTGTAGGCGGTGACCAGGGAAAGTACCATTACTACAAGGAGAACTATTCCGGCGGTCATGAGCAGCAGACGGGTTTTGATGGAGGTGGTTGACAGCACAGAGACTCTCTTTAACATTTAGAGTTGGTTTTCCTGACTTGCACAGTGATTCTTTTAACATTTGGAGCTGGTTTTCCTAACGGGTTGCCTGGATCAGAACCCGGAACTGGCTCAGGGTCAGCCCATATTCTTCTTTCCAGATGGTATTAAGGACAGAGGTCTCGGTGCGCACCTGTTCCGTGAAAAAGGCCTGTACCGCTTCCCGCAGATCCTGATCCTCACGGCTGAAGGCCCAGCCTATTTCATCCATGGGCCCCACCGGAAAGGCCACCTTCAGATCCTGGAATCGGTTCACGGATTCCCACAGGGAAACCTCGGCATCCAGCAGGGTGAAATCCGCGGATCCTGACTGAACGGAATCCAGCTCCAGGCCGGAGTCGATCAAAAGCACCTTGATGGGATTGTCCAGAAAAGGCCCCTGGTTCTGCTTCAACACCCAGGTGTGATGACTTGTGTTCAATGCCACCCCGGCTGTTTTTCCGGCCAGATGGTCAATGGATTTGAACCCGGGTAGCCGATCCTTATGAACGATGACCATGATCCGGTTCAGGAACAGAATCGCGAAATCCAATTTTTTCAGCCGCCACTCATTCTTTGTCAAGTGTGTGGCATAGACATCACAACTGCCGGTTTCCAGGTGGTGGGGTGTATATTCAGCCTCCAGAATGGTCACGCCCTCTTTGTTATGGAACTGCTCATCCCACTCCACGCGATGAAAAACCGGACGCAGACCGGGTCCCAGGGCAGCGGCCACGGCCTCCACCACCCGGGGAACCGGTCCCGAGACCAGGCACTCCTCCCGGCAGGCAGGATCGTCAAAGGTCACGTAGGCAGGGGTCACAGGCACGATGCAGGCCCGAAGTTCTCCGGACTTCCGGATATCCTCCAGCCCCCTGGCCCAGGCCCCCGGATTGGCAAAAAAAAGTGTACAGATGATAAGAGTACAGATAATAATGGCCGGAAAAACGAAAAGCATATCTCTCCCAAGGGGCCTCGAAAAAACCGAGGTGATTGGGGTGAAGATGGTTGGAGGGGATATGATCGGGGCGGAGGTGATCGGGACGGATGTGATTGGGTCGGGTACTATCTTGGTGGGCATGGCGGTCTCTCCTGAAGTTATTCCTGCATTGAACCGAGCAGGCCGATGAATTGGTTCAGATTCATGCCGAAATGGCGGTTCCATATCATATTCAGGGCAGAATTGCGTCCTGCACGCTGCTCATTGAAAAAGTTCTGCAGGGCCTGGGCCAGTTCCGGATTCCCCTTGGCAATACCCCAACCCACCTCTTCCATGGAGCCCACTGGAAAGGCCATAATCAGGTCGGGAAACTGGTGCCGGATTATCCAGAACGCAGCGTCTGCGTCGATAATGGTGAAGTCCGCCCGACCCTGGGCAACATTTTTCAGGGCATCGGCGGTGGACTGGAGGCGGATATCCACTGGTTTATCCTTAAAGATAGTTCGATTCCCCTCCT
The DNA here is from genome assembly GCA_015231465.1 of Desulfamplus sp. Taxonomy (GTDB): domain Bacteria; phylum Desulfobacterota; class Desulfobacteria; order Desulfobacterales; family Desulfobacteraceae; genus Desulfamplus. The sequence goes on along the minus strand of JADGBO010000146.1, from coordinate 4,249 downwards.
GGAGCCAGGTGTGGTAGGAGGTATCTTTTTCCACCGCAGCTATCTTTCCCCCCAGTTGGGACGGGTCCCGGATCGTGCTTTGACTCCCGGCATTCACCAGCACCATCATCCGGTTGGTGAACATGGTTACGATGTCCATTTTCCGGAGCCGCCAGGTATTTTTGGTCAGGTTGTTGGGATAGATGTCGCACCGACCCGAGTCCAGCAGGATGGGCACGTATGAAGCGTCCCGGTCGGTGCTGCCCTGGTCGTTGAAAAACTGCTCTTCCCAGTCGATGCACAGAGAACGCAGGGTAAGCGATTCCCCAAGAAAATCAGCAAAGGCCTGGGCAGCTTCAAAGGCCGGGCCGGAAAAACGACAGTCATCCCGACATCCCCCGGGTTCAGCCTGGACCACCGAAGGGTGGATCGGTGCGAAACATACCCGCAGCTCACCACTCTTAAGTATCTCCTGAAACGTCCTGGCCTGGACCGGGCCCGCCAGGATGAACGGCATCAAAAACAGGACCATGACGGGGAAGATGTACACCATGGGAAAACAGTGACGGTTTCCCATGGGTGACGAGTTACGGTAAAGGCATGAAAAGCACCGAACAGTTGATCTAAGCATGATGGTTTTTTTCCTTATATCACTCGGTTTTCTTGTGCCGGCATATATACTTTTCCAGATAACGGACATGGCAGACCCATCTACCGTAACAAAGCATGAAAGCTGTTAATTCCATGCCGTCCAAAGGGGGCAGAAGTTCATGATCTACTTGATGATCTACTTGACGATCTACTTGATGATCTACTTGACGATCTACTTGATGATCTACTTGACGATCTACTTGATGATCTACTTGATGATCTACTTGCCGTAATCATAAAATCCCCTGCCGGATTTTCTCCCGAGCCATCCTGCTTCCACATATTTTCTCAAAAGGGGGCAGGGTCTGTATTTGGAGTCCTTGAAGCCGTCGTAAAGGGTCTCCATTATGGCAAGGCATGTATCAAGACCGATGAGGTCTGCCAGGGCAAGGGGCCCCATGGGATGATTCATGCCAAGTTTCATGACGGTATCAATGTCTTCGGGTCTGCCCACGCTCTGGTAGAGGCAAAAGACAGCCTCGTTGATCATGGGCATGAGAATCCTGTTGGCAATGAATCCAGGAAAGTCACCTGCTTCCGCAGGGGTTTTGCCGAGTTTTTTACTCAGCTCCCATGTGAGATTAAAGGTCTCATCCGAGGTTGCCAATCCACGAATCACCTCCACAAGCTTCATGACCGGTACCGGATTCATGAAATGCATTCCTATAATCTTTTCGGAGCGGCCGGTGCGGGCTGCAATTCTGCCTATGGGGATGGAAGATGTGTTGGTGGAGAGGATGGCATGGGAAGGGCATATTCTGTCCAGATCCTCAAAAAGCTTGAATTTGAGATCCTCCCTCTCCACAGCCGCTTCCACCACAAAATCGACATCATGCATCTCATTGAGATCCACGGTGGTGCTTATTTTAGCCAGCACGGCATCCATATCCTCCTGGGCCAGTTTACCTTTATCCACACTTCTTGCAAGGTTCCTGGTTATGTTTGCCATACCCTTTGCGGTGAATTCCTCTTTTATGTCACTCATGACAACGTCATATCCGCTTGTCGCAGCCACCTGGGCAATGCCGTTTCCCATCTGTCCGGAACCGATTACACCAATTTTTTTGATCTCCATAATATTTCCCCTTGAGTTATAACAAACATGGCGGCATTACCGCCGTAATTAAAATTTTAAGGGCAGCCGCAAGGGACTGCCCCTACATTATGGCTGCCAATTTCATTATCTGGAAAACTATATTATCTGTTCACCACAAGGGCCACTGCTTCTCCGCCTCCAAGGCACAGGGATGCCAGGCCCTTTTTTGCGTCCCTTCGGATCATCTCATGGACCAGGGTTGTCAACACCCTTGCACCGCTGGCTCCGATGGGATGCCCCAGGGCCACACTGCCGCCGTTGACGTTTACCTTTGCCGGATCAAGTTCCAGAACTTTGTTGATTGCCGCCGAGGTTCCACTGAAGGCCTCGTTGATCTCAAAAAGATCAATATCTCCCATGCCACAGCCCTCTTTTTTTAGAACCTTTGGAATGGCGTATATAGGAGCCATGAGTACATATTTCATCTCAATTCCAAAGGATGCCTGGGCACCGATACAGGCCATCACGGTGCAGCCCAGGGCCCGGGCCTTCTCTTCACTCATCAGAACCAGGGCGGATGCACCATCGCTTATTATTGAAGCGTTTCCGGCAGTGCCCACACCATCCTTTTTAAAGGCCGGTTTCATTTTTGACAGTTGCTCAAAAGTGGTTTCCTGGGGGCACTCATCTGTGTCAAAGAGCCTGGGTTCTCCCTTTCTCTGGGGAATGGAGATGGGTACAATCTCATCCTTGAACCTGTTCTTCCCCACAGAGGCCCAGGCTCGACTGTAGGATTCCGCGGCATAGCGATCCTGCTCCTCCCTGCCCATGCCCCATTTTTCACAGCACAGCTCATTGGACATGCCCATATGAAAATCATTCACCACATCCCAGAGGCCGTCATGTACCATATGATCCTCTATTTTTCCAGGCCCCATGCGATGTCCCCAGCGGGCCTTCTCCAGATAGTATGGGGCCATGCTCATGTTCTCCATGCCCCCTGCCACCACAACATCAGCATCTCCACATTGGATTGCCTGGGCCCCCAGCATGACGGCCTTAAGGGATGAACCGCACACCTTGTTCACCGTTACAGCCTCGACCTCCCAGGGGAGGGCCGCCTTTACCGCAGCCTGTTTGGCAGGGTTCTGGCCATAGCCGCAGGGCAGCACCATTCCCATGATGCACTCATTAATCTCCTTTGGGTCAACCCCTGCAATCTCCACTGCCCGGGTAATGACATGGGCTCCCAGATCCGTTGCACCTGTGGTACCCAGGGTTCCCCCGAAACTTCCCAGGGGCGTTCTGACCGCACTGACAATGACTGCTTGTTTCATTCAAACCTCTCTTTTCGATGTTATTCTTCACTTGGCATGGAATCTCTGTCATCACATTCTGAAAGCCATCAGATATGAGCCTTCAGTAATCAGCCTTCAGTTACCGGCTTTCAGTTAACAGCTTTCATGATTCGTTGTGGCCGATGGAACTGCCATGGCCGTTTATATGAAAGTCCCCATATTTTAAGTAAGGGCGTATTGCAATACGCCCCTACTTTCATGCTTCGATTGTGGCGGTGGGCCGCCATGGCCGTTATACAAAAGGGTCTTGATTCTTACAAGTCAATATCACAGTTTTTTTTGATGAATGGTGTAAAATGGCCTTTAATGAAAGAAAGTCAGGAGTCTGTTTAAAAAATTACCGTCTCTAATTACCGTCTCTAAATGCCTCCTGTTTCGGCAGCCTCGGCAAGCCCTTCCATATCCAAAATGGTTATTACGCTTCGATCCACGGTAATCAGGTCGTCACCGGCAAATCGTGCAAATATCCTTGAGATGGTTTCCGGGGTGGTGCCGAGGAGTCCAGCCAACTGATTTTTGGATACAGGCAGTGTGATACACACTGTTCCGCTCCCATGGCGTTCTTGTCCGGCACTCCCTTTTCCCCGGGCAAGGTGTCCGGCACTCCCTTTTTCCCGGGCAAGGAGCAGAATATAGGAGGCAATCCTTGCAGGAACATCTTTAAGGGAGAGATTCTCCACCATGACAGTGAACTCTCTCAGCCGCATGGAGAGTACAGAGAGCATGTTCAGGGAGAGGGATGGATTTTTCTCTATCAGGGATATAAAATCATTGCGTGGAAAAAAGAGCAGGGATGAGTTCTGAAGAGCCATTGCAGACGCGGGAAAATTTTTCCCCGCAAATACAGGCACTTCGCCAAAGGGTTTTCCAGGGCCGTAAATATGAAGTATCTGCTCCTTTCCGCCAAAGGAGAGCTTGAAAATTTTAACTTTTCCATCTTTTACAACGTAAAAACCTGTACCAGGATCGCCTTCGGAAAATATCATCTCTCCCTTACTGTAATTTTGATCGGCTGCAATACCGCCCAGCTCCTTTATATAAACAGGCCCAAGACCCTGAAAAAGGGGGGTGGCGGCTATTGTTTTCAACATATTCTCATCCATGATATTTTCCTTACTGAAGTTTTTGGCATCCTTCATTTGCCGGTTTACACTTTTCCAATGGCAAAATAACCCAGCGGTAGAGACGCAATGCATTGCGTCTCTACTCCAGACAAGAAGTGTAA
>JADGBO010000145.1:2246-8484 GCA_015231465.1 Desulfamplus sp. | reverse complement strand
AAATGAACCCATTCCTGAATGGAAGAGAACCCTTGGGCCCCAAGACGCTCTTTAATAAAATATTCAACAGCCTTGACATCGTGGTTTGTACCCCTTTCGATCTCTTTTACCCTCATGGCAGAGGCTTCATCAAAATCCCGGACAATGGAATCAAGTACACTTCTCTTATTTTCATCCAGCCCAAAGAGTTCGAGGTCTCCTGATAGGAACTGCAGCCACTGGATTTCCACATGGATTCTCCTTTGGATCAGCCCGTATTCCGAAAAAATTTCAGTCAAAGGTTCAACTGTTTTTGCATATCGTCCGTCAAAAACTGAAAGTGCTTTTATATTTCCCATAATATTACCTCTTGAAAAATAGTCCAATAAGTTATGATCATCTACGGATGACCATAATTTTCACTGTAAAATAAAATTATTTGACAAGAACAGGTTTAATCTAATAATAGTTCATTTAGACGTTAACCATGTCCAGCCATTTACAACCTAATTCATTGTCAAAAACTTTTCCGCGGCAGTTTTTATATGAAAGTCCCCATATTTTAAAACTCCCTGGACTTTCATTGTTCGTTGTGCCCGTCAGGCCATGGCCGTTATATGAAAGCCATCCTTAATCAGCCAACAGTTAACATATTTCATGCTTTGCTGTGGCAGATGAGCCTGGCATGGCCGTTATAGAAAATGGGCAGGTCATTTGAGACCGATTCCTTAACACATTACTTCAAGGAATGAAAGCACTGTGACTTCAGTTGATTCAGACAGCATTGTCTTTGCGGATGAAACTGCCTCCGACAATACCAAAGCTGACCCTCCATGGAAAATACTCATCGTTGATGATGAGCATGATATTCACTACATCACCGAGAAGGCTCTGGGTTCATTCTCCTTTGAAAAACGGAAACTTTTTTTCCACAATGCCTACTCAGCCAAAGAAGCCGCCCAAATACTGTGTGCCCATTCAGACATTGCCCTTATCCTGCTGGATGTAACCCTTGAGACCGATGATGCCGGCCTCCAGCTCATCCACTATATAAGAAAAAAGCTTAAAAACAGCATTGTCCAGATTGTTATCCGCACCGGCCAGCCTGGACAGGCTCCGGAGCAGAAAGTTATTGAAGATTTTGAAATAAACGACTACCGCCTGAAAACGGAGCTGACAACCCAGAGACTCAATACCCTGGTAACGGCTTCCCTTCGATCCTTCAGACTCAAGTCAGACCTCCGGAATCAGCTTGAACAGCGAAAAAAGACGGAAAAGGAGAAAGAGAAGCTTATTGTGAGCCTCAAGGAGTCCCAGCGCCTGGAAGCCCTGGGTACCCTGGCAGGTGGTATTGCCCACGATTTCAACAATATACTCGGTTCCATCCTTGGATATACCCAGCTCCTCCAGATGGATGTAAGGGACAATGAAAAGGGCCTTCGCTACACCCATCAGATCATAAACGGCTGCAACAGAGCCAAAAACCTTACCATGCAGATACTTGAATTCAGCCGCCAGAGGGAGTCAGACGGCAATACTCCAAAGCCGGTGCTGGCATCTGCCATGATAAAAGAAAAGATCAAACTGCTCCAGGCATCTGTTCCCTCCTCCATTAAAATCAGAACCAGGATAGATAAAAACATCGGTTACATACTTGCATCCCCGGCCAATATCCACCAGGCGGTGATGAATCTCTGCACCAATGCCCTCCAGGCAATCAAGGATGAACAGGGTACCCTCACCATTTCCATGGAAAATATAACCATTGCCCCTTCAAATGCCGACAGGTTTATTGAACTGGGCATTCCCAATGGAGAGTATGTCACCATTTCCGTTGAAGATGACGGAAAAGGTATCACCCCGGAAACAATGGACAAGGTTTTCGATCCCTATTTCACCACCAGGGCGGGAAGGGACGGAGCCGGTCTGGGACTGTCGGTGGTACATGGAATCATGAAGCGCTGCAATGGAGCCATAAAGCTGCATAGTACCCCTGGCAAGGGAACCATTGTCACGCTTCTCTTCCCAAGGCATATTGATGAAAAAAGTGCTGAACAAGAAGAGAGTAACCCTGTTATCCATAAAGGATCCGGAAAGGTGCTGTTTGTGGATGATGAGCAAATGCTTGTGGAGCTTGGAAAAAGGATGATTGAAAAACTGGGATACCAGGCCGTTTCCATGCAGTCACCCCTCAATGCAATTTCCCTTGTGGAAAAAAAGCCCCGGGAGTTTGATCTCGTTATAACCGATCTGACAATGCCGGATATGAATGGCATAAAGCTTGCCGAAAAGATAAAATCCATCCGCCCCGATATTCCTGTTGTCCTCATTACAGGTTTCAGCGACATTACAACTTCTGAAAAGGCAAACTCATCCTTTGTGGATGAAGTTCTTTCAAAACCTCTCTCCATAAACGCCCTTGCATTGATCCTTAAAAAATTCATTCCGGGAAAAAAAAGTTCTCCATCATTTTAACAAAAGACTTGACAAACAACTCTTAACAATAGAATTCTTATTCTAAATTGAGAAACTTTGTTTTGTTCAATAATTTTAATTTATAGACTCAAAGCTCCCGGGTCCCGGGATATGCCGATTACATTCATGAAACTTGAACCTGTTTAAAAAACACGTTTAAGCTGTTTAAAAACCACGTTTAAGCTGTTTAAAAACCACGTTTAAACTGTTTAAAACCACGTTTAAGCTGTTTAAAAACCACGTTTAAGCTGTTTAAAAACCATGTTCAAGCTTTTAAAAATCGTGTTCGGCTGTTCATGAGATAAAGGAGTGATGAGTTACGGAGATGATGATGAAAATACTTAATCCCAAAACAGAGACCTTTGACCATCTTGATGCCCCTTCAAGGGAGATCATGAAAAAAACCATCAATTTTTTTGAGACCAGGGGAAAGGAACAGCTCAAGGCCGATTACCATGCAAAGGTATGGTATGCGGACTTTCTGGAATTCATAAAGAACGAGAAGATATTTTACACCCTTTTGACACCGTCGCAATACGGAAAAGGCGAATGCCGCTGGGACACCACCAGAAACTGCGATTTCAATGAAATCCTGGGTTTTTACGGTCTTCCCTACTGGTACACCTGGCAGGTTACCATCCTGGGGCTTGGCCCCATCTGGATGGGTACCAACGAGGATCTTAAAAAAGAGACTGCCCTGCGTCTTGAACGGGGAGATATATTTGCCTTTGGTCTTTCGGAAAAAGAACATGGTGCGGATCTATACTCCACAGACATGATGCTCACCGAGCTGCCGGACGGAACCTTTGTGGCGGACGGCGGCAAATACTACATCGGCAATGCCAACGAAGCCGGTTTTGTCTCGGTTTTTGCCCGGGACTCGGATAGTGACGAGTATGTCTTTTTCACAGCGGACCCAAGGCATGAAAACTACGAGCTTGTGAAAAATGTTATCAGCAATCAATCCTATGTGGCGGAATTCGGACTCCATGCGTACCCTGTAAATCCCTCGGATATTCTGTCCCGGGGCGAACATGCCTGGGACAGTGCCCTGAACACCATCAACGTAGGAAAATACAATCTCGGCTGGGCATCCATCGGCATATGCAGCCATGCACTGCTGGAGGGTATCACCCATGCAGCCCATAGAAATTTATACGGAAAATATGTAACTGAATTTCCCCATGTACAGCAGCTTCTCACCGATGCCTGGGCACGACTTGCAGCCATGAAGATATTTGCGAGAAGAAACTCCGACTATATGCGCACGGCATCCAAGGAAGATCGCAGGTATCTCCTTTACAACCCTCTGACAAAAATGAAAGTCACCACCCAGGGTGAAGAGGTGATAAATCTCATATGGGATGTGATCGCTGCCAGGGGCTTTGAAAAAGATACATATTTCGAGATGGCCGCCATTGAGATACGGGGGCTTCCAAAACTTGAGGGTACCGTCCATGTGAACATGGCCCTGGTGGTGAAATTCATGGCCAACTATCTCTTTGCCCCTGCCGAACTTCCTGAAATACCTGTTGTGGATCAGCCCGGCAATGATGATTTTCTATTTGATCAGGGCCCCACAAAGGGTCTTGGTAAAACGGTTTTCCATGATTTTGAAAAAGCCTATGCCAGCATGGATCTGCCCAACATTGCCATATTCAGGGAGCAGATTGCGGCACTCAAAGATCTGCTTTTGAATGCACCGCCTGACAAGGATCAGACAAAGGACATTGATTTCCTTCTTATCCTCGGTGAACTTTTCACTGTTGTCCCCTATGGACAGCTTATCATTGAAAATGCCCTTTTGCGGAAAGTGGAGCCCGACATTGTGGATCAGATATTTGATTTCATGATCCGTGATTTTTCAAAGCATGCCCTGCAGCTCTACTCCAAATCCAGCAGTACGGAAAAACAGATGGAGTATGCCCTTAAAATAATAAAAAAACCGAGAAGGGATACCGCCAGATTTAACCGTGTCTGGGAAAACCATGTACTCTCACTTAAAGACACCTATGAAATGAATCAGTAAATTGCCAATGGCAAAAATAACCGAACGGTAGAGACGCAATGCATTGCGTCTCTACATCATCACGATTTGTGGATCAATTTGTGGATCAAATTGTTTTTTAGACACCCCGGACTAAGTATTTATAAAAAACATTGACAAAACCTTTGCATGTACAGTATTTTAGCCTGAAATTTATTGTTTTATGATAAATAAAACAGATAGTTAACTTATAATTAACGGTCGTTTGACGGCCGTTAATTTTTTCTTTTCGGCATCTTTCATATTCCTAAAAAAAAGCCGTTTAAACTTTGTTCCGGGAGTTTCCTGGATAAAGGGTTGACCTGGGGTGTCAAAATCTGACATTTTCCATCGCTCATTTTTTGACCATCAACGGTAGAGACGCAATGCATTGCGTCTCTACCATTCGGTTATTTTTGCCATTGGCAAGATGGTCAAAAAATGGCAGATTTAGACACCCCAGGGTTGACCCTCTGAGAGTCTTAAGCAGTGGTGAAGGATGCTTTTTTCATGTTAAAATTTAACAAGTTGCAGGAGGCTTATCAATGGCATTGACAAAGACTGAAATCACGGAAAAGATTCAGAAAAAACTGAATCTCTCAAGAGGCATATCCTATAATATCATGGAAGATCTTCTGGAGATATTAAAAGAGAGCCTTGAACGGGGGGAGGATGTCATGATCAGCGGTTTTGGAAAGTTTTGTGTCAATGAGAAAAAAGCACGCAAGGGAAGAAATCCTGCAACCAACGAAGAGATGAAACTGCCCGCAAGAAGAGTGGTAACATTTAAATGTTCAGGCAAACTTAGAAATCTTATCAACGGCAATGATTCCAGCAACGTGGTTTACTTAAAGGATATCAAGAAAGGCAGGGGCAGACCCCGGAAAAAAAAGTAAGTAATAGGGTTTAATTAACTTACCCAAACTCCACATCTCCAGTCATGGAGAGGGGTTTGGGGGGTGAGGTGAATGGGCAAGTTATTAAAAATCCACTCCTAAGGATGCCGGGGTATCTTTCAGTTATATTTTTTCTCAAATACGGCACTCACTGTTTTATATCCTGGAACCTGAAAACCAGCTCATCTTCGGCCATCATACCCAGCTCATGCCTTGCAATGTGTTCGATATAGGAGAGATCGCTTTTAAGACGCTCTATTTTACGCTCAAGCTTTCTGTTCTCCTCCTGGATGGCCATGTTTTCACTGATTATCAAATGCTCCTCCGAGTAGAGTCTCTGTTGATCGATATACCCGTTTTTTCCATAGATTATGAGGAAAGCCAGGGCGGAAAGTGCAATGACGGCTGTCCAGAAAAGGGTTTTATCCAAAATATTCATTCCTGTGTTCTCCTTCCAAGCAACTATTTCGGGTTTCTTGTGGGTTCTATTTCGGGTACTTCATCCACCGGTGTGCTTTCAATATCAGCAAAGCCTCGGGAAATTTAAGATAAAATGCACCGGCACCATAAAAAAGGACACCTGCGGCAATTGATGTGAACACGGCTCCTGCCATATAAAATTTACCGGAAAGGGCATCCCCGGGAGATAGAAAACCTGCAACATGGGCGACCATTAATGACATTCCCAGGGAGAGTAGAAGCGACCTTGCCATTGTGCCTGCAATGCTCTTCCATGGAAAATGGGAAACAAGCCGTGAAACTCCCCTTAAAAGAATAATGAAATTGACCGTTGCGGCAATGGACATGGCCAGGGCAAGTCCTGCAGTACCCATCCATTTCATCAAGGGGATGGAGAGAAGGA
>JADGBO010000145.1:0-2159 GCA_015231465.1 Desulfamplus sp. | reverse complement strand
CGAAAGTGCCCACAGCCCGGTGGATAAAAATAGCAGTACATGACCCGTAGCTTGAACATCCCCAGGGCCAAAGGCTCCCTGGTGAAAAAGAAGGGCGGTAATGGGGTCTCTCAGGATGATAAGTCCTGCCATGGACGGGATGCTTATAAAAAGTACCATGGAGAGTCCCCTTGTGAAAATAAAGGATGCCTCATCAATATCGCTGGATGCTATCTTTTTGGAAAGTTCGGGAAAAAGGGAGGTTGAGAGAGATACTGCAAAAAGGGCCAGGGGAAACTGTATGAGACGATCGGCATAGTAGAGATGGGATATGCTGCCCTGGGCCAGAAAAGACCCAAGCAATGTACATATCAGCAGATTGACCTGGCAGGAACCCATGCCTGCAACGGCAGGCCCCGTCATTTTGAAGAACCTTTTTACACCGGCATGGCACATCTCCACCTCTCCTTTGATGGAGAATCCTTTTTTGTGGATAAAGGGGATGAGAAGCAACAACTGCAATCCTCCCCCTGCGGTTACAGCCCAGGCCATGGCATGGGCTGTCTGAGCCGACGGCAAAGCCGCCGCTCCAAGGGCTGCAAGTATCATCACCATGTTGAACAGTACCGGGGCCGTTGCAGGAGCTGCAAAGTGGCCAAGGCTGTGTAGTATGCCCATGAAAACAGCCATAAATGCTATAAAAACCACATAGGGCATCATTATGAGCAGAAGTTCCAGGGTCAGCCCCGGGCCGGCCAGGCTCCATGAATTTCTTTCCCACCATGACAATATGCCTCCACCCCATGACGGTATGCCTCCACCCCATGGCGGTATGCCTCCACCCCATGACGGTATCCCTCCATCCCATGAAGCTATGCCTCCACCCCATGACGGTATGCCCCCACCTCTGCCTTCACATAAAAAAAAATCCAATAAATATAAAATGAGATCGTGCAGATATTTAAAGAGAGTCCACAGGAATGAAAAAATATTTTCTCCATATAAAATAAAAAAAAGGAGAAGGGAGATAAGGGATAGCCATACCAATATGGACCTTGCCATCTTAAAGGCTTCCTCTTTGCCCCTTTTGAGCATCTCCTTTGTAAAAACAGGTATGAATGAAATGCTTAAGGCACCGTCGGCAAAAAATCTTCTGAAAAGGTCAGGAATGCGGAAAGCAGCAAAAAAGGCATCACTGTACAGTCCGGCTCCGAGAGTTCCTGCCAGAGCCGCATCCCGTATAAAGCCCAGTATCCGGCTTGCCAGGGCTGCCACACTTATAATGCCCGCTCCCTTTATCATATTTTTATGAAAGCTTGGGGCAGGCCCGGAAGTGTCACCCTGCATGAATATACTCCGTCAGTTTTTCCTTGACAAAAAAGATCAACATATCTAAATTCATATCCTTTGAACAACCATACTGTATTACAGTGAAAATGCATTACATTTGCATGATACTTAGTGTTTCCACATTTGCATCATGCTTAGTGTTTCCACATTTGCATGATGCTTAATGTTTCCATAATACTTAATGATTGTGATGCAATCATGACGGTTAAAGAGTTTATAATTACCATGGCACTGTCCGCCATAATTGAAATCATGAAACCTATGGCAACCTTTTATGGTCTTGTCTGGTTTCAAATACCATTATTTTTAAGGAGTGAGTGAACTTTGGCTAATCACAAATCAGCGATAAAACGTGCGAAGCAGAATGAAGTAAAAAGGGTGAGAAACAAATCCACCAGGTCAGCAATGAAAACAGCAGTCAAAAAAGTTATGACAGCCAAGGATGAAGGAGCTGAGAACATTGTGGAACTCATGAGGCATGCCCAGTCATTAATCGCCAAGGCTGGCAAAAAAGGGGTGCTTCATAAAAATACCGCTTCACGTAAAATTTCAAGGCTTACAAAATACGTAAGTGCTTAGGAATGCCGTTACCGGATTTATATAAGCCTGGGACGGTGGAGGCTTACAAAACACATAAGTGCTTAGGAATGGACACTATATAACTTGCCCCTTTACCTCACCCCAAACCCCCTCTCCATGAATAGAGAGGGGGAGAATGGGGTAAGTTATTTCCTGCTCATTCCTTAATTTAAAACTTCAAGGCTTGTCAAATAAGTAAGTGTTAAATTTTGAAAAGACGCACATTGGTTAAACCATTGTGCGTCTTTTTT
>JADGBO010000144.1 GCA_015231465.1 Desulfamplus sp. | reverse complement strand
AAGGGGCCAGTTTCCATAGGTCACGATGCCCAGGGGTAAAGGGCTTTTTTCCGGAAGAGCCGTCAGGTTTTCTCCTCCCATCTCGGGTGAGACAATGGCACCTGAAAATCCGGCCTTTTTTAGAAATGAAATATGGGCACTGTTGGTTATATTACAAAAGGGTCCTGCCCAGAGATTCATCCCGGGAAATTCCCATGTTTGTTTTCCCTGGAGATTTTTTTTGAAAAGGGCCGTTTGCCAGGGCATGTTGAGAACATAGTTCCGGCACCCCCTCCGGAGGGTGGCATTAAGGGTTTCCATAAATTTCATCTCATCCTCCGGCCATATTACAGGGGGCAGAAACCACCATATATCCTCTGTTCTATAAGGCATGCCTCCTGATTCCAAGGATTGGGAGAGCCAAAATGCCTTTATATTATCGTTATTTTGAAAATCCCTTTTGCCCTTTATATTATCGTTATTTTGAAAATCCCTTTTGCCCTTTATATTATCGTTATTTTGAAAATCCCTTTTGCCCTTTATATTATCGTTGTTTTGAAGCACCATCTTGCCCTTTATCCGGGATTCCCCGCCATATCCCTGGAGGATAAGTTCCACGGGGCCATAGGATGGTGCCCTGGTCATGGTTTCCACATCATAGGCATCCTGGGGCTCTATATCCGGGGATCGATATTTCACAAGCTCATCGTTAAGGGCATTTATCAGCTCCATAACCTCCTTTTCCCGACGATCAATGATGAATACCGGCATTCCTTTTCTGAACTTTCCGACCTGGCTGAACTTCCCGACCTGGCTGAACTTCCCCCCGGCACCCTTAAGTACCAGTTTTCCCTTCTTGGGCACTGCCCTTGTGACCCTCTGCACCCCATGGGAGGGATCATCCTCGTACCCGATTCTAAGCAGATCATCCCTGAAAAGTGCCTCCCTTGTTATCAAGCAGGGCCTTTCGTCATCGTGTTTAACCCTGCCTGCAAAGAGACCGGAACCGGTCTCAGTGCCGGTTTCAAGGGGATTGGACGGTCTGTGGGAGAGAAGATTGTAATGGGTGGAGGGCCGTCCCATGGCATATTCGAGAAAAGAGAGGGCAATCTTCCTGGAGGTGGGATCATGGCCTTGATCCCTTAACATTTTGTAAGCCTTTACAGTATAAAAAACATAGTGGGGGCTCTTTTTTCTTCCCTCTATCTTCCATGTTGTCACTCCTGGAATTGTTTTCAAGACCTTGGAGAGGTTATCTATGGAAAAATCCAGGCATGAAAAATAGCGTTCCTTTACCGTGGAAATGGATAGGTTATTTCCATGATCCGGGGTGGCCGGACCCCGACCATGAAGTTTTACCGTGGAAATGGATACGTTATTTCCATGATTGGGGGTGGTCTGACTCCGACCATGAGGGTTTACCGTGGAAAACATGCCGGCGGGTCCAGGGTGGTGAATATCCCCTTTTTTCTGACTGTATATCCTTCTGCATGGCTGGACACAGCGTCCCCGGAGACCACTGCGGCCTCCAAACCAACTGCTCCAGTAGCAGCGACCCGACACACCATAACAGAGGGCTCCGTGGATGAATATCCCAAGTTCCATTCCCGGAGGTGCAGAGTCTGCCATCATTTTGATCTCGTCAATGGAAAGCTCCCTGGGCAGAACGACCCGGGTGAATCCGGCTTGGGCAGCAGCCCCAAGTCCCCTGGGAAAGGAGCAGTTTCCCAGGGTGGAGAGGTGGAGTTCACCCTGGAAACCGCAATTCACGGCAATATGGGCAAGTCCCGGGTCTTGCAGTATCAATGCCTTGGGATTGACATATTTTGTGATTTTGGCAATGATTCCTGCAAATTTTTGGAGTTCATTTTCCTTCACCAGGGTATTGACGGCAATATGAAGCTCCACATTTTTACTCCGGGCCAGGGCATTGAGCCTTGAAAGCTCCTCCATGCTGAAATTGCGGGCTTCCATGCGGGCGGAAAATATTTTTAGACCGCAATAAACAGCATCGGCACCTGCTGCTACGGCCGCAAGAAAGGAGTTTGTATCACCTGCCGGAGCAACTATTTTGGGCTTAGAGGGAGGAAGCTCCGGAGTTACGGCACCTTTTTTATCAGCAGAACCGGTGCAATTTCTATTGTCCATGGGATTTTTTCCGTCCTTTTTTCCCAGCCTTTTTCTTTTCATCACCTTTCTTTCCGGAATCCCTGGATTTTATCTTTCCCTGGCCCTCCTCCCGGAGAGTTCCCCCTCTCTTTTTCGCCTTTCCCCGTGCCATGCGGGGCCTGGAATCGGCATCGACATCAAGCCTTTGGATATTAATTTTAGTTCCCAGAATGCGTGTTCTTTTCAAAATATCGAAAATTTCATCCGGCATTCCCTCGGGGAGATCAACGGTGCTGAAATCATCATATATTGTTATGTTGCCGATGAATTTGCCTTCAATGTCGGCCTGGGCTGCAATGGCTCCCACAATATCTCCTGGTTTTACCCCATGAATATGGCCCACCTCAATCTTGTATCTCTCTTCTCCCCTGGGCAGCGGTACCAGGGAGATAGCATCTTCGGCTGGGTCGGAAGGAGATACTTCAAGGCTTGCGGATTCAATCTCCCTGGTGTTGGATTTTTCATCACCATTTATGGTTTTGCCGGATTTTTTGTAGGTTGTCTTATTATCCTGTTCGGGCTTTGTGTTATTCTGTTCGGGCTTTGTGGTTTTCTGTTCGGGCTTTGTGGTTTTCTGCCGGGCACTTTCGGTCTCACCGCTGTTTTTTATATGGAAATCCCTGATTGGCGTATCCATGACAAGGGGCTTTTCCTTGTGAATGATGGCAGCAAGGGCCGCTGCAATATCAAGAGCCGGTTCATCATGCTCCTGCCGGTACTGATCCACAATATCCCTGAAGAGGGAGATATCTTCGGATATAAGGGTATCTGTTATCCGCTGTTTGAAATCCGCGATCCTGCGATGGTTGATGTCACGGTTGGTGGGCAGATTCATGAGTTCAAGCTTCTGGCGGGTACTCTTTTCAATTACCCTGAGCATCCACCTTTCCCTGGGGGAGACAAAGAGTATTGCATCCCCGCTTCGACCCGCCCTGCCGGTTCTGCCTATGCGGTGGATATAGCTCTCGGCCTCGGTGGGAATGTCGTAGTTGATAACATGGCTTATGCGGTCAACATCAAGGCCCCTTGCCGCAACATCCGTTGCCACAACTATGTCGATTTTCCCTTTTTTTAGCCTTTCAATGGTTCGTTCCCTGGATTTCTGGGCAATGTCTCCATTCAGGGCCTCGGTGGCATAGCCCCGGGCCTCAAGTTTATCGGCAAGCTCCAGGGTGGATGTCTTGGTGCGGACAAAAACAAGCATGGCATCAAAATCCTCGGCCTCAAGTATGCGGGTGAGGGCATCTAATTTATGGGTGCCCTTCACCATCCAGAAGCGTTGACGGATGGTGTCGGCCGTGCCGGTTTTCAACTGTATGGTAACCTCTTCCGGAGATTTGAGATACTGCCTCGCAATGGCTCTTATGGCCGGGGGCATTGTGGCGGAAAAAAGTGCCATCTGATGATTTTCCGGGGTCTGGTCCAGTATCCATTTCACATCGTCAATGAAGCCCATGCGGAGCATCTCGTCACCCTCGTCCAGGACAAGGCAGATGAGATCATCAAGTTTAAGGGTGCCCCGGCGCATGTGATCCATGACCCGCCCGGGAGTTCCCACAACAACATGGACACCCCTCCTGAGCTGTTTGAGCTGAATTTCATAGGACTGTCCCCCATATATGGGCAGCACATGGAAGTTTTTAATGCGGGAAGCGTATCCCTTGAAGGATTCCGCCACCTGAATGGCAAGCTCCCGTGTGGGAGTTATGACAAGTACCTGGGGTTTCAAATTCTTTAAGTCAATGCGGCAGAGCAGGGGCAGGGCAAAGGCGGCGGTTTTGCCTGTACCTGTCTGGGCCTGGCCCAGGACATCCCTTCCCGCGAGAACGTGGGGGATAATCCTGGATTGGATGGTGGTGGGGGTTTCATAGCCCTGGTCCTTGACGGCCTTTAGAACCGGAGCTGACAGGTTCATGGTTTCAAATCCCGTTGCCGGAGAAGGAGAGAGCTGTGATTCAGTATCGCTCTCCCCGGAGAGTTGATCTTCACCGGGATTGTTCCCGGCGGATAATTCCTTTTTATTGGTCATCTATTTTTAAGCCTTAAATTAATTATGTAAATCAGGGGTACAAGGCAACCAGACAGGGCTGCCCGCCCCTACAGATATGATCTTCAATGACTTGTTGGGACACACATGAGCCATCCCCCCAGTAGCCAGGGATTATAATTTAAATTTTCCACACCACATTATAGGCATTCACGGATGCATTGTTGATCCAGCAACAGAAAATGCTTGCATAGGCTTGATCTTACTCAATACCTTTTCTTCCGCTTGCATTGCAGAATAAATATCTCTTCTCAATTGAAGGTTCATCCAAAAATCCGCTGAATTTCCAAAGACTTTACCAAGTCTTAACGCTGTACTGGGTGTAATACCGCGTTTTCCATTTATAATTTCATTTACTTTTGGTAGGGGACATTAATAGCATTAGCTAATTCTCTCTGGGTGATACCCATTGGTTTTAAAAATTCTTCCAGAAGCATCTCTCCAGGATGAGTTGGGCTTCTATGAGTAGGTACTCGTACCATTGGCAACCTCTATCAATTATTTTTATATGAAAGTCCCCATATTTTAAGTAAGGGCGTATTGCAATACGCCCCTACTTCGATTGTGGCGGTGGGCCGCCATGGCCGTTATATGAAAGTCGTCCGTAGGGGCGATTCAGAAAATCAAATAGAGTCCCAACCGTTTCATTATCTGGAAAACCATATCTCTATTTTCATGGAACATCATCTAACACTTGCAAAGGGAATTCAACTGTTTTTTTATGTATGCTCTTGATAAGGCATTGGTTCAGTTAAATGGCTAAATGGCTTGGCTGAAGCTATAACAATCTTGCCATGTCCGTTAAAACAGGCATTGATCATTGTTTGGTACAATCTGCAGGGGCATATTCCATATCTGCCCCCAAAAAACGGGCGGGTATGGAATATGCCCCTGCAATCTTGGTCGAAATGGTGATCAAGGCATTAAAGCACAACATATTGTATTTTTCCGGACATGGCAAGGACCTCTTAGCTGTTGACATCATGATAAATTGTCTGGTATAGCGTTGACCATAAATAAGCAAATTTTTAACATCTTTACCGTGGAAATGGATATATTATTTCCATGATTGGGGGTGGATGGCCTCCAACCATGAAGGTTTACCGTAAAATTAGTTTTAGTGCCCATTCTTTATTCCTTAAGAACCTTATATCCGGGGATGATACAATGACCGCTTTGTGTCGATATGAACGGACATGGATGGATGATGCCCCTGGAACGCCTAATTGTGCTAACCCGGGATATTTTCACGGTAAAGACAAGCCGTTTCTATTTTTATTAATTTCCACGGTGCTGCTATTAACGGCACTTGCCTTCCCCCCGGATGCCGGGGCTGCTGAAAATGACAAGACCATGCGGATGGCGTTTCTGCCCAATATTTCCCAGATGGAGATCGTCAAAACCTTTGGCCCGTTCGTTAAAGCCCTGGAAAATGAAATCGGCATGAGGATTGAAGTTTTCAGCGGCAAAGATTATACTGAAATCATTGAAAATTTCAGAAATAAGACCGTTGATATCGGCATGCTTGGGGCCTTTGCCTATGTTTCCGCACACGATGATTTCGGGGTTAAGATTTTTGCACGGAATCGGGAAGCAAAGAAAAACGGGGAAGCCAGCCAGGCCTATCACAGCCTCATTATCACCCGGAAAGACTCGGGCATAACCTCCCTTGATGGAGTGAAGGGAAAACGGTTTTCCTTCACAGATCCAAAATCGACCTCTGGTTTTCTGTTTCCTTTGGTCGGCCTGATGAACCACAGTATCATGTTAAAGGATATCGGCACGGTGATTTATGTCAACAAGCACCCCAACTCGCTTTTGGCCGTGTATCACGGCCAGGTGGATGCCGGTGCCCTGGCCGAGGATCATTTTTCCAGTGCTACAGGTGTCAATCTCGATGAAATGGTCGTCCTCTGGAAATCCGAGCCGATCCATTACGGGGCATGGGTGGCACGAAATGACATGCCTGATGAACAAGTCGCACATATTCAGTCCGCTTTTTTGGCCATCAGCCGACGTGCCGATGCCGCTGACATTTTCAAGCAATCGTACATCAAAGGGTTTATTGCCGCTGAAGATGCAAATTATGAAAACGTGCGACAGCTCATCCGGGTACAGGCCGTATTGGACAATCAATAAGCAGATTTCCTTTTGTTGGACATCAAACCTTGATTCCGCTATGACCCCGGCAACCAGGGGTCTCAAATTAACCTTCCGCCGGTTGCTTTCATATCATGTTTAATCGATTGAGCATCAAATTCAAACTGATCGCAGCGTTTTTGTTCATGGTGTTTACGGTCATTGCCGTTTTCACCATGTTTTTTTATACCCATGAACGCACCATGATACGCAATGAGATGATCAAACGTGGCAACGATGTGATCAAGACCTTCACCCAGATGACCGTAACCCTTTTTTTTTCAATGGACTACATTACCATTGCCGACAATGCTGGTGAGCTTGTCAAAGACAGCGATATCGTGTCGGTTTCGGTGATAGATGACAGGGGAAAGATATTGATCAATACAGATCAAGAGGGGCCCCGGGAGATTTCCCTTGAGTCCTTTTTTCAGGATGTCATGGCCTCCCGGGGTATTCAATACAGGGAACTCAGATTGAAGGGCCATCCCGTGCTGGAATTTGTGGGACCGATCATCTATTTTAATAAAATTGCCGGATTTACCAGGATTCGGATTTCCCTCCATTCCTTTGAGGAACAACTGCTTAATCGGTTATTCCGCATCGTCCTTCTGGCCGGGGTGATGTCGATTTTCGCCCTTGTGCTGGCCGTGTTGCTGTTACGGCTGTTAAATCCCCTTAAAACACTGGTTTTGGGTACCCAGGAAATAACCGGCGGCAATCTCGGGTACCAGATACCGGTTCGTGCCCAGGACGAAATCGGGGAATTGGCCCGTCATTTCAACTGGATGAGCAGCAGGCTTCGATCCTATGCCGACACCATGGAGCAAAAGGTTGCGGCACGAACAGAGGCCCTTGAAAAGGTCAATGCCCAACTCCGGCAGGCCAAAGAACAGCTCATTGAGACCAAGGATGCCCTCTGGGGTGAAATGCAACTGGCCAAGAAAATCCAGACTGTCCTGCTGCCCAAGAGATCCCTACTCCGAGGATATGACATTGCCGTAAGCCTGGAACCGGCAGAAGAGGTGGGCGGTGATTATTATGATATCATCTCCGTGGCAGGGTATGAATGGGTGGTTATCGGTGATGTGTCTGGACACGGGGTTGCATCGGGACTTGTGATGATGATGGTCCAGACCGCCATCCACACCGTCCTGAATTCCCACCCGGAAACATCTCCCCCGGAACTGCTCTGTGCCGTCAATCATACCATTTACAATAATATTCAATTGATGGACGAAGAGAAGCATATGACGATCGTGGTCATGACCCTGGGCAAGGACGGCGGTTTCACGTTCTCCGGTCTGCACGAGGATATCCTGATGTGGCGCAGGAGTACGGGAAAAGTCGAAAATATTGAAACCGACGGAATGTGGGTCGGAATAGAGCCGGATATCAGTGACATGTTGCCCGTGAAACATCTGAAGATGAATATCGGAGACTGCATGGTGCTTTTCACGGACGGGATCACCGAAGCCCGCAGGAACAACGGGGATTTTTTCGGTGATCATCGCCTGGTATCAATGGTGGAGGAATCCGGCAGCCTGAGTGCTGCCCAAATCCATAGGAATATCATGGATGCCCTGATACCGTATAACAAGCTGGACGACGTAACCCTGCTGGTCATCAAACGAACGGGTTGAGGAATTGATTTTTAATAACTTGCCCATTCATCTGATCCCCAGCCACCTATTACAGGCTTGCCATGGGAGCTTGGGTAAGTTAATTAAACCCGAGTACTAAATGTACTCGTGAGTGATAAGTTCTCCCATGTGCCACTACTGATAGTACTATAATGCAATATATTACCACAATATATGGTGTGGAGTATGAGAACTTACAACTCTTGAGTAAATGTACTACGTTTTTTTTACATCCTTTATCAGTTTACACTTTTCAGGAGGGTGTGCTTATTTTTGGAGGTTGACACCCAATGTCTTGGCAAGGTCATGCAGAAGGGGGGCAGCCGCATCAAAATCAAATGCCTTTATGTGGGTTTCTATCCCATTAAGAGGGTCTTTAAATGATGAGTTGATCATCATCTTTTTCAGGATATCAAAATAGTTCAATGCACTGGTTTCGCTTTTGGCAAGGGAACGGGCAAGTTCGTTTATAAGTCTGCTTAACTCCCCATGATCCATTGCCATGGGTATTCTGTTTAATTGACTTTGTTTTTCCCAATCTTTTTTTTCTTCATCTGAATTGTCTATTTCCCATCTATAGTTTGTTATCGTTCCT
>JADGBO010000143.1 GCA_015231465.1 Desulfamplus sp. | reverse complement strand
TTTATCAAAGTCCTTCCCGGGCTGGTCTCTTTTTATCAAAGTCCTTCCCGGGCTGGTCTCTTTTTATCAAAGTCCTTCCCGGGCTGGTCTCTTTTTATCAAAGTCCTTCCCGGGCTGGTCTCTTTTTATCAAAGTCCTTCCCGGGCTGGTCTCTTTTTGTCAAAGTCTTTTTTGGAAAGGAAATAGATAGGGCATGATGTTCTGTGTTTGCAGTAGATATGAGGATCACTGCACCCAAGGCACTCCTGGCATAGAAAAAAATTATATTTCATGCATTGATAAGGGGTTTGCCTCTCCGGATGATTTTTACACTGTCCCATGGCTATTCCGACTATCCTCATGGTTTCAGGAGGGATGCAGATATTTTTCCGGACTCTAAAAGCCGTATATCCCTGTCCCACCCGTCAATATCCCTTTCCAACTCCTCAAGGTGTTCCATGTTACGACTTTTCTCAACAGTATCTGCTGATATGAGATGCTGCAACTTATCTCCATCCACCTGGTTTATATAAAGAAGATTGGCAATTTTTTCCTTTGAATCCCTGGCAACGGCTTCAATAAGAGGGTCGAAATAGTCCTTTTCCAATCTATGGCCGTAATTTTTCAAGAAAGCCCCAAGTGACAGAAGGGCATCCCTTCGTATCTTTTTTGATGCCTCTTTCAGAGAAGTGGCATTTGCCGGTTTTGTAAAAAGATTTAGGACCTTTCCCAGGGCACCCATGGCAGTATAGAAACAGAGCCTTGCCAATGCATCGGCCTTTATTCCCGATCCATAAGAACATGAGAACAATATGGTTGGAGCTTCTACTCCAAGTATCCTTTTAACTGCATTTATATCTAAGGGTGATAACTTTTCCCTGTCTTTTACCGTGGAAATGGATACATTATTTCCATGATCGGGGGTGGCCGGCCTCCGTTCATGAAGGTTTACTCCGGTGCCTGAAATATCCGGCACGGTATTTATTTCCAAAGGTGATGTTTTTTCATGTTTTTGAACTCCGGTGCCGGACTCTTTAAAATAGGACTCTTTAGAATAGGACTCTTTAAAATAGGACTCTTTAAAATAGTACCATGAATTTATATTGCAGATATCCGGGTTCTCCTGTGGTAATAAGCTGTCAATATTTTGAAATGCATCCTCCATGGCCTTCTCCTGGATTCTGATGAAACCGGCTGCCCCTGGGGCGAACCCGGTGGCTATAAACCTGTCCACAGCAACCCGGAAATCCTGGAACATATTATAGAGGGCATTGGCAAAGCCGGATTCAACCGCGACTTTGTCGTATTTGTCATCATAAATATGATAGTTAAGGATAAATCTCCTGGCCTCCATGGCATGACCATCTGCATATGGGTCAAAAAACTTGTGAATGGCCCGGGATATACTCTTTTTTAAACGCTTTACTGTATTTTCAACGGATTCATCCATCCTGGCTTCAAACTGCTTTGAACCGGCCTGGAGTTCATGGAGACGTTTCACCGTATCTCGGGCCCGTTCAATATCCGATGAGAGAAGCTCCTTGAATACCCGGGAACGTCTTTTGGCATCAATGGAGAGTGTTTTAAGACGATGGACATGATTTTTCAAAATCACGTTGCGGTAGTTACGCTCTATGAGATCATCAAGGTCGCTCTTAAAATCGCTGCCCCTGGTGCGGCAATATTCAAAGATTTCTCTTTCCCTTTTCCACTGGGAGAGCCGTGCCCCATCCCTGGCCGTAAGAGAGGAGAGTGTATCCTCAAAAAGGGAGAGAAGTGCCGGAAATGTGTGTATCCTGGGATTCTCCACAAAATAGCCCACTCCCTGGGCAATACTCTTTTCAAGTTCCCGAAGTTCGGCAAGGTTTTCATGTTCACCGATATCGGCATTTACGACAAATATGACATTGTCCAGGAGTCCCATACTTCTTATCTGATTGAGAAACCTGAGATCAGCCTCCCTCAGTCCGGTTCTGCTGCTTATGATATATATGAGAAGATTGGCAAAGTTAAGATACTCCTGGATATGAAGCGTGTGTGAGGGAACCGTGGAGTCGCTGCCCTGGCAGTCCGCCATCTCGGCATGGGAAGATATTGCTGAATCCCCTGGAATTTCAAGAAGAACATCCCGCACAAAAAGTGCATTGGCAGCATTTCCGGTGAAGTCCCGGTGTCTTTCAAATTCCCCGGGCCCAAAGGTTGCAACGGCTGGGTCAGCCTGTACATAATCCTTTACAGCATCGTACCCCTCCACTGCCTGGGATATGATGAGAGACTCGGGTCTTATACCCTTTTCCGTGACCGAGAGGCTGGAGTGGAGGCCAAGTGCCGCTGCCTTCAAAAGTTCACGATCCCGTTTGCGTCTCAGATCAAAAGTACTGGTTTCATTATTTTCCAGGTCCGGGGGGCCGGGAAGTTTCATATCCGGTAAAAACATCAGGGCTTCGGCAATTTCACGGTTAATCTCATCCCAGGATTTAAACATGATCCTGGCCCTGGGACCTTCCCCTTTTCTAACCCTTGTCACAATGGATGTTGCAAGGCCCGCACCCCTTTTGAGCATGTCCGACCCGAGCATGGAGTTGACAAAGGTGGTTTTACCGGACTTTATGACCCCCACAACAGCTATCCTCACAATGCCCGATGCAATCTGTTCTGGAATGGCACGGCATAGGGCTTCACTCTTTTCCATACGGATATCGTACATCCCTGGAATGGTTCCCATCCCTTCAAAGACATTGGCCAGACCCCGGGAAATCTCTTCCACTCTCCGGATATTATTTTCATTATCTTTCATAAAACCGTTTCAAGGAAACCCCTACGGTCACGAAGTGCCGTAGGGGTAGTTGACGGTTCCGTCACGGCCCTGCCGCCGGGACCTGTTCATTGTTATCCCCTGGATTGTTATCCCCTGGTGATGATGACCTTGCTCCCGGGGATTCTTCATTCGTCTCCCATGAGCATCATGGCCTCTTCCCATCTCATATCCACAGGAGTTCTGTAAATAATCTCCTCCACAACAGGGCAGACAAGCCATGCATTGTCCTCTATCTCACTGTCCAGTTGGAGGGGACCCCATCCTGCACAGCCCAGTATGATGCTAAATTCCTCCGGCCCCTGGCCCTGGCCAATGGCTTCGATGATATCCCGGGTGTTGCTGAGTCCAAGCCCCGGGGTCACCTGAAGACATCCCTGCCAGTGGAAAGGCGGACTGTGCAGGACAAAAACGCCGCTGGGCTGGACAGGTCCTCCAAGATGAATCTCTATCAAATCAATATCTTCGGTATAGCCTATCTTGAGATCATCGAAAAGCTCCCGGCTTGTCAAAAGCGGGTGTATCTTGTTGATCACAAATCCCAGGGCACCCATGTCATTATGTTCACAAAGGCAGATCACCGTCTGGGAAAAATTGGGATCCGGAAGCCCTGGCATGGCCGTAAGAAAATGCCCTTTCAAAGATACAGGCAGTTGTTCAGTCATATATCGACTCCATTATTTAATTACGTCGCTGACAAGTTTTTTTTATATGAAAGTCCCCATATTTTAAGTAAGGGCGTATTGCAATACGCCCCTACTTTCATGCTTCGATTGTGGCGGTAATGCCGCCATGTCGGTTATATGAAAGTCCCCATATTTTAAGTAAGGGCGTATTGCAATACGCCCCTACTTTCATCACTTCGATTGTGGCGGGCATGCCGCCACGGTGCTTTTTTATCCCCTGCGTCCGTAAAGATCATCATACCTTACAATATCATCTTCCCCGAGATAGCTGCCGGACTGTACCTCAATGAGTTCAAGGGGTATTTTTCCGGGATTCTCAAGTCGATGAACAGTCCCCAGGGGAATATAGGTTGACTCGTTTTCGCTGAGCATAATCTCCTGATCTCCCCGGGTCACAATGGCGGTTCCTGAAACAACGGTCCAGTGTTCCGCCCTGTGGTAGTGCTTTTGCAAGGAGAGCTTGGCACCTGGTTTCACGGTTATTCTTTTGACCTGGAATCTGCTCTCCATGTCAATGGTCTCGTAGGAACCCCAGGGTCGGAAAACCCTGCTGTGGGAGATTGCCTCGCTGCGGCGCTCTTTTTTGAGCTGACCCACAATCTGCTTGACATCCTGGACCCGTTCCCTGGGAGCCACAAGAACCGCATCCTTGGTCTCCACAATGACATGATCCTCAACACCCACGGCAGCCACAAGCCTTCCCTGGGAGCAGATATAGGAGTTTTTCACATCCGAAACAAGAACATCTCCCACAAGTACATTCCTGTTTTCATCCTTATTGCCGGAATGCCAGAGGGCATCCCAGGAGCCAAGATCACTCCAGCCTGCATCAAAGGGGATGATTGCCCCCCGGCAGGTCTTTTCCATAACGGCATAATCAATGGATCTGGAGTCTGCCCGGGAAAAGCTTTGGGGATCCAGCCGGAAAAAATCGAGATCCAAAATGCCTTTTTCAACGGCTGATTTACAGAGAGAAAGCATCCCGGGCTCGTGGCATTGGAGTTCCTCCAGGATAAGGGATGCCTTGAACATGAACATGCCGCTGTTCCATAGATATTGGCCTGAATCAAGATATGTGCATGCCGTGTCATAATCGGGCTTTTCAACAAATCTGTCAATGATGCATGGGGCATGATCGGTTTTTTTTTCGATGGACGCTTCCAGTAAGTTACCTTTTTTGATGTAGCCATAGCCGGTTTCCGGAGAATCCGGAACAATTCCAAAGGTTACGAGGTAGTCCCTGGCGGCAAGTTCCAGGCCGCGATGTATCAAATCATGGAAACGGGAAAAATCCGTTATCATATGATCCGCAGGCAGGACAAGAAGGATGGGGTCTTCACCAGGCTTAAGTTCATGATGCTTAATTTCATGCTCCGGTAAATGCTTAAGTCCATGTTCCGGTACATGCTTAAGTCCATGCTCCAGGGCCTTGAGGGCTCCCACGGCTATGGCCGGTGCCGTGTTCCTTCCGGCCGGCTCCAGGATTATGGACAACGGTTTTATATCTATACGTCTCAACTGTTCAGCCACCGTGAATCTATGGGATTCATTGCAGACCACAAGGGGAGACATCACCGAATTCAGGCCGTTGAGTCTTAGAAGGGTATTCTCCAGCATGGAGTTCTCGTCCGTCAGATTTAAAAGCTGTTTGGGATACAGCTCCCTGGACAGGGGCCACAGCCTTGTTCCGGAACCGCCGGCAAGTATAAGCGGGATAATCATAAATTCTTCCTTAACAATTCCATCTGCATATGATAATTGAGTGTGAGCATAGGTTTTCATCTGTTTGTTTTTCCGGGGTGTTCCATCTCTTCATATGCCAACATGCTTAATATATATCTGTTTTTTATGCAAGGCAAAACAACCGGAACAGACATCTGTAATTCCCTTAAAATATAACCTGGAATTTAAAAAAATAGACAAAATATACTCAAAAACGACAGTTTGTCTGGTTTTCCATGACATACGGGTATTTTGACAAGCCTCACGGCATTATAGGTGCCGACTTTGAGAATATAACCAACCAACCATATCCAAAATGTGATGCAGTAAATGTGAGGAAGTATATGTATAAAAAATATTCATTGCAAGTTTTTACCCTGATCATCTTTTCATTTGTATGTCACCCGGCTGCATACCCCCAGGGACCTCCTCCGGCCAGGGTTATTGTGGGCAAGGTGACAATGGAGGAGGTGGCCGCCACCCGATCCTCCACAGGGGTTATCTATTACGACCGGGTGAGCGATATATCCACAGAGATTGCGGGCCTTGTGGAAACAGTCACGGTAACCCAGGGAGATCATGTCAAAAAAGGAGACCCTCTGGTTCATCTCAACACCGAGATTCTGGAAAAGGAGATCGCCCTGACCCGTACCCGCATGGAACAGATAGACCTGCTTATCCTTCATACCGAAAAAAATTACAGACGTCTGGAGAGACTCTTCAGTAAGTCCGTGACCAGCGAAAAAGAGTACGAGGATGCTTTTTATTCCTACCAGGATGCAAAAATGGAGAAACAGGCTGTTGCAGATACCCTTGGAAAACTTCTGATCCAGAAAAAAAGAGCTGTCATCAAAGCACCTTTTGACGGGGTTGTATTGAACAAGAACGTCGATTCCGGTGCCTGGGTGCAGCAGGGAAAACTCCTTGTCAGTATCGGATCCGACAAGGATATTTTTGTCCGTGTACCTGTTGCGGAAACAGTGCTGAAATATATAAAAACCGGGGATACTGTTCCGGTCATACTCACGGCCCATGATCGTGAAGTGGAAGGTACATTCATGGGCATGGAGCCTGTTGCCGATCTCAAAACCAAAAACATCTTCCTCAAAGTAAAAATTCCCCCCATGGAGAGGGTTGCCGAAAACATGTCTGTAACGGTTTTTGTGCCCGGCAGCAAAAAGCGCAGCCTTGCCGTTATGAACAGGGAGGCCCTGGTCAAATTCCAGGGCAGGGACTTCATATACACGGTCAAGGATGGAAAGGCTCTAATGATGCCCGTAAGCATAGCTGCCTATCTCGGAAACAGGGTGGCTGTTGATGACCCCCACATTGTTCCTGGAATCCAGGTTGTGGTTGAAGGAAACGAGAGGTTGAGACCGGATCAGCCCGTGGTGGTGGCAGGAGAAAAATAATGGATATTGTTGAATACTCCCTTAAAAAACCTGTCACCGTGGCCGTGGCTGTCATACTTGTTGTCACATTTGGGCTGATAGGTCTGAACAGACTGCCGGTTCAGCTCACTCCGGATGTGGAGACCCCCAAGATCACGGTTCAGACAGTCTGGGCCGGAGCCACCCCTTTTGAAGTGGAAAAGGAGATCATAGAGAGGCAGGAGGAGGCTCTCAAGGGCTTGCAGGGACTCACAAAACTCGAGAGTGCCAGTTACAACAGTTTCGGAGAAGTCACCCTCTCCTTTGAACTCAAAACCGTGGTTGAGGACGCTCTTTTAAGGGTATCAAACAAATTGAACGAAGTATCGGGCTACCCTGAAAATGCCATGAAACCGGTCATTGAGGCCGCAGGTGCCAACAACTCGCCCGTAATATGGATGGTGGTGAAACCCGAGCCTGGAAATCCCCAGGAGATCACCCATTACATGACCTATTTCGAGGATAACATCAGACAGTACTTTGAACGCATCCCGGGCGTGGGATCAATGTTCATCTTCGGTGGAAGGGCAGATGAAATGCATGTGATCCTGGACATGGAAAAGATGGCCAGGAACAACATCACCATAAACCAGGTGACCACAGCCATCCGCCAGGCTAACACCACCACCTCGGCAGGAGTAATGGGACTTGGCCGGAAAAACTACAGAATCCGCACCACCGGACAGTTCCAGAATCCCGGGGATATTCTCGATGTGGTACTTTACAGCGACGGCCTCAGAGTTATCAGCCTCAGGGATATCGCCGCCGTTGAAAAAGGGTATGAAAAGGCATCCGCGGCCGTTCTCCACAACGGAAGGGAGATAATCGTCATTGGTGTGCGAAAGGAGACCGGAGCCAATGTTCTGGAGATGACGGACAGGGTTGAAGGGGAGATGCAGCGTCTCAACAGGGAGGTACTCAAGGATAAGGGAATCTCCATCGAGATGGTATCCGACCAGAGGGCATATATAACAACAGCCATTGATCTGGTCAAACAGAATGTCCTTGTGGGGGGAACCCTGGCCGTCATTGTACTGCTTACCTTTCTTCGCAGCATACGAACCACCTTTGCAACTGCCGTGGCCATACCCATATCCGTCATCGGCACATTCATATTTCTCTGGATTTCAGGCAGAAATCTCAATGTTGTCAGCCTTGCGGGAATATCCTTTGCCGTGGGTATGCTGGTGGATAACTCCATCGTGGTACTGGAAAACATCGACCGCCATCGTAAACTGGGGAAAACCCCTTACATGGCAGCCCTGGAAGGTGCCCGGGAGGTGTGGGGTGCGGTGCTGGCATCCACCGCCACCACGGTTGCCGTATTTCTGCCGGTAATATTCATGCAGGAGGAGGCGGGCCAGCTTTTCCGGGACATAGCCATCGCCATAACCTTCTCCATTCTCATAAGCCTTGCAGTATCCCTTTCGGTTATCCCGACCCTGATAAATCAGCTCTACAAAAATTCATCTTTAAAAAATCCATCCTTAACAAATCCATCCTTAACAAATCCATCCTTAAAGGAGCCGGGCAGAGTCGGGAAAAGCTATGTTGGCAACATCTTTGCATCCTGGGTCATGTTCATATCAGGCCTGTGCCTTAAAAACGCCTTTACCCGTATTCTTACAGTGACACTTTTCACTGCCGCATCCATATATGTGATCCTGCTGCTCAGACCGCCGGCAGAGTACCTTCCCCAGGGCAACAGAAACCTTATCCTCAATATAATCATTCCGCCTCCGGGTTACTCTGTGGAGAAGTTCAAGGAGATAGGAGCCGGAATCCATGAAAAGGCAAAACCCTATTTTGAAGAAGATAACAAGGACGGTTTTCCCCAACTGAAACAGATGTTTTTTGTGGGTGCCGACCGCTTCACACTTTTCGGTGCAGTATCAAAACATGAGACCCGGGCATCGGAGCTGATTCCCCTCTTTTCAAGGATCATGGGGAGCATACCGGGGATTTTCGGAGTGAGTATCCAG
>JADGBO010000142.1 GCA_015231465.1 Desulfamplus sp. | reverse complement strand
AGACTGGGGAGATCCAAGGTCACCTGCATCAATGCACCTCTCCAACTACTATATTGAAAATATCATGGAAGAGACCCATGTGCCAAACCTTGTAACTGCAGTGCTTGCCGACTACAGAGGCTATGACACCATGTTTGAGACCGCTGTGGTATTCTGTGCCGGCCTGGCCTGTTTTCTTCTCCTGAGGGATTTCCGTCCCGGAAAGGATAGATATTTCCGCCATACCCCCACCGGTGTGGTTCTGCACTTAAAAAATCCTGATATTGAATTCGGCAGAGGAGATAACTTCCGTGGAGAAGAATTTGAACATATGGACAAAGATTGGGTACCTTCGGATATAATAATAAAGACCGTATGCCGGATAATCATACCTTTTATACAGATATATGCCCTCTATGTGGTGGCCCACGGCGATTTTTCACCTGGAGGCGGGTTCCAGGGTGGTGTGATCTTTGGCTCAAGTCTTATCCTGATAGCCATATCGTATAACTTGAAAACCCTGATAACAAGGGTGACCGAAAAATTTCTCTCAATCCTTGCCGCAATGGGAGTTCTTGTTTATGCGGGAATAGGTGTGGCGGCAATGGTCATGGGGGGGAACTTTCTGGATTACGGAGTGCTTGCACCCCTTGTACCATCGGATACTGACCATATCCGGGCCCTGGGAATGCTTGGGGTCGAAATCGGTGTGGGACTTGCTGTAACGGCTGTGATGGTCATCATATATATAAATATTGTTTCGGAAGGGAAGCATGATGAAGGATTGTAAACTGCATTTAATTGTAAATTACACCCCAAGTCCGATATCCATATCCTGTTATTTCAGTCCAAGTGAAATGGATGTCACCAAGCTTTCTTTAACTGATTTTCCAGGAGAGAGTGATGAGTGAAATTCTATCCCTGATAGTGGCAAAATACAACTTCTGGCTCTATATCATCCTGATGATGATAGGGCTTTATGCCATGATAGCCAAAAACAATCTCATGAAAAAACTTGTGGGCATGAATATTTTTCAGACAGCCATTATACTTTTTTATGTATCCATAGGATATAAATACGGTGCCACAATACCCATAATACGGGGAGATGAGGGTGGACACGGGGTTCACGACATGGTGATCCATGCCGCAGATTACATAAACCCCCTGCCCCATGTACTCATGCTCACGGCCATTGTGGTTTCTGTGGCAACCTTTGGCGTGGCCATGGCCCTGTGTGTCCGTATATATCAGCGTTACCAGACCCTTGAAGAGGATGAACTCAGAATGCGATTATCTGATAAATCTCATCGTTAATAACTTTTACCATGTTCTACACTATACACTCAAAATCAAAACTTTTTCAGAAAATAATGATATTTGTCTGAATCAGGATGGTCAGGATTTGGCATCCTGTAAATTCTGATTATTCCAAGTATCCTGATTCATACAGCCATAGTGAGAAATTATGATTCACGAGGAAAACTAAACCATGAACAACATGCCGGCAATACTTGTTATTGCCCCTCTTCTGGGGGCACTTATATCAGGTCTCAGTGCCTGGATAGAGAAAAAGTTCTCCTATTACATTGCATTGACTGCAATGACCATATCATGCTTTGCAGCATTGAAGGTGCTTGGCCAGGTAATGGCCTCGGGTACCATTGAGTATCGTATGGCCGGATGGGCTCCGCCCATGGGCATAGAGCTTAGGATAGACCTGCTCAACGCCATGGTGCTTTTGCTCATTGCAGCCATTGCCCTTGTCAATCTGATGGCAAGCTTTAAAAGCGTGGAACAGGATATGCCGGATAGATCATCGTCATTCTACGCCATGTACCAGCTCTTTGTGGTGGGACTTCTGGGTCTCACCGCCACCGGAGATCTTTTCAATCTCTATGTACTCATTGAAATAACATCTTTGAGTTCCTACACACTGATAGCCCTTGGCAACAGGGACAGGGCCCCCCTGGCTGCATTGAACTACATCTTCATAGGTGTCATAGGAGCATCTTTCTATCTCCTTGGGGTCGGGTATCTGTATATTATCACCGGTTCCCTTAATATGGCGGATGTTGCCTCCATTTTAAAGGGAATCCAGGGTTCTTCCGCTGTGCTGACAGGATTTATTCTCTGCATCCTGGGCATATGGATAAAAATGGCCCTTTTCCCTCTCCATGTATGGCTTCCCAATGCCTACTCCTACGCTCCTGTGGCATTTGCCAGGATAGTGGCGCCCCTCATGACCAAGGTCATGGTATATGTAATGGTACGCCTCATGATCACCGTGTTCGGTTTTGATTATATTTTTGAAACCCTCAATCTTGCAGATGTTGTTGTGTGGCTTGCCGTGGCTGCCATTCTGGCCGGAGGGTTCATGGCTCTTGCCCAGAATGATCTTAAAAAAATGCTTGCCTATATCATTGTGTGCGAAATAGGCTATATGGTTGGCGGTGCATGGCTGGGAAACGACACAGCCATGACCGGAGCCATTCTCCATATTCTGAACGATGCCCTGATGACCTTTGCCCTGTTCCTTGCCGCGGGTAATATTATCTATATGAAAAAAAGGGTGGAATTTCAGGACATGAAAGGTCTCTTTGCAACCATGCCCTGGACCATGGCAGGTTTTGTGCTGGCTGGCCTGAGTATCATAGGTGTACCCCCCACCTGCGGTTTTTTCAGTAAATGGTATCTCCTGCTCGGTGCTTTTGAGGCCGGGGCCTATCATTTTGCAGCGGCATTGATCATATCAAGTTTACTTTGTGCCGTACTCTTTTTCAAACTGTTCGAGATAGCTTTCTTTGAAACCCCTGACCACTCCTGCGACCATGCAGGGAATACCTCCATGAATGCCGGCTCCATGAAGAGTGCATCCATGAACGGTACCTCCATGAAATCGGCTTATCTGTATGACAGCCACTCCCATCAACCGGCCAAGGCATCTTCTACGGCAGATGAGACCTGTGACGGGACAAATACGGCACCTGACAAGGCCCATGGACATCACCAGGTAACGGTCATGGCCGAAGCACCTCTCTCCATGCTTGCAGCCCTGGGAGTGGCAGCGTTATCCCTTGTTTTAACCGGGCTCTATTCAGGTGCCATTGTGGATAATATCATCGGGCCATTTCTTGCTTTATAGTGGCTGATTCTTGGTTTATAGAGGCTGACTCCTGGTTTATAGAAGCTGATAATCCTTATTTTCAAGGCGAATTAGAAAAATGGAAACCATAATATCAATAACCCCCTTTCTTGTTGTTCTGATCCCCATGCTGGTAATACCGGTGCTTGTATCATCCTCAAAAAAACCCAATGTGAGGGAGACCTGGGTATTTGTAGCAGGATTTGCCATGTTTTCCCTTGTGGTCTCCATGGTGCCCAAAATATTGTCCGGCAGCCACATTGCCCTGACACTGTTCCAGGTGGCCCCGGGGGCAGCCATTGCGTTACGGGTGGATGGCCTGGGCATGATGTTTGCCCTTATTGCATCATCTCTCTATATTGTCACATCCCTTTACTCCATAGGATACATGAGGGGCTTGAACGAACATGCCCAGACCAGGTTTGTCTCCTTTTTCGCCCTGGCCATATCCGCCACCTTGGGTGCTGCATTTTCAGCAAACCTTCTCACCCTCTACCTTTTTTATGAAATACTCTCCCTGGCCACCTATCCCCTGGTTGCCCACCATGGCGATGCAAAGTCAAAAATTTCAGCGAGACGTTACCTGGTTTTCATACTGGGAACATCCATTGGTCTTGTCCTGCCTGCCATGATCTACTGCTATCATGTAACCGGAACCCTTGAATTTTCCACTGCCGGCATTTTCAGCGGCCAGCTCACA
Source organism: Desulfamplus sp. (assembly GCA_015231465.1). GTDB lineage: Bacteria > Desulfobacterota > Desulfobacteria > Desulfobacterales > Desulfobacteraceae > Desulfamplus. The sequence continues at coordinate 4,804 of JADGBO010000142.1, read as the reverse complement.
AAACCCGGGGCAGCGGTTCTCCTTTTGATGTTTGTTTTCGGCTTTGCCAAGGCAGGAATAATGCCCTTTCACTCCTGGCTGCCGGCTGCCATGGTGGCTCCCACACCGGTTAGCGCCCTGCTCCATGCCGTGGCAGTGGTCAAGGTCGGAGTCTTCTCCATAGTCAGGGTTATAACCGGAATCTTCGGGGTGGATCTTCTGGCATCCTTCAACCTGGGGATTGTACTCATGATCATCTCTTCCATCACCATCATTGTCAGCTCATGCATAGCCCTCTCCCAGGATGAACTCAAACGCAGGCTGGCCTATTCCACCATAAGCCAGCTTTCATATATCGTGTTCGGCATGGCCCTGCTCTCTCCTTCGGGACTCCTGGGGGGCTCAATCCATATCCTCATGCATGCCTTTGGGAAAATCACCCTGTTTTTCTGTGCCGGAGCCATTTTTGTGGCCACCGGCAAAAAATACATCTCCGAGATGAAGGGGCTTGGCAGAACAATGCCCTTCACCTTTGCCGCTTTTTTCATAGGCTCCCTTGGTGTTATAGGACTCCCTCCCACCGGAGGATTCTACAGCAAGTGGAACCTCATACTCGGAACCTTAGAGTCTGGTCACACATTTTTCATGGCAGTGCTGCTGCTCTCATCCTTTTTAAATGCATTCTATTTTCTGCCCATTGTATATCAGGGCTTTTTTGGAAGTGTCCGGGTGAGCCATGGCCAGAGCCTCCCGTCTGCACAACTTATCCCCTCCCCGACACAGGTTCCGTCCTCGATACCGGTTCCGTCACAAATAAAAGAGGCAAACTGGCGTATGCTCATCCCCCTTGTTGTGACCGCCCTGGTCTCCATAGGACTCTTTTTCTTTCCAGATATTTTTGTGGATATGATCTTACTTGGATTTAATATGTCACCATAAATACTCAACCATAAACTTTAGGAAACGACACCTTTATTTCTCAAGAGTTGTAAGTTCTCATACTTTACACCATATATTGTGGTTATATATTGCATGACAGTACTGTCAGCAGTGGTCAGTTGGGGAACTTATCACTCACGAGTTTATTTAAAGATCAGGAAAAACACCCTTATTTCAAGGTCAGGAAACAACTCCGTTATTTAAGGATATAACCATGAGTGAAGATAATAATGACAACATGCCGGAAGATAACCATACAAACCGTTCATCTCTCCCGGAAGAGTGGGAGATTCTGGGGCATGAACCAGTGCCGGGATACAAGAGTGCATTTTACATTGCCGTGGCACTCTCCGTAATCTATCTGATCATTGCTTTTACCCTTGATGCCAATGGTGTGTCCCATTAATTATAATCAAACATCTACCTCCATTCATTATGATGGAAAATGCATCCCATTAATTATGATCAAACAATAGAGAGATAATTGAGCCTTCAAAAGTTTGAGTGAAAACAATTCTGAAAGGGAGTTTTGATGAAAAAAGAGCTGACCATTTTTGACAAACCCAAAAATGTTAAAATATTGTTGATCTGTTTTTACTGTTCCCTGGTTCTGCTTTTAATAGCTGAATTTTTTATTCATCCCCATCCGGCCTTCTATTTTGAGACCATGAAAGGTTTTTCAGCGGTTTACGGTTTTTTCTCATGTGTACTGCTCATCTTCCTGGCCAAAATACTTCGTCTAATTGTAATGAAAAAAGAGGATTACTATGACCGGTAATCTACCCCCAGCCATTGTCTTCATTGCCGCGGCCCTTCTGATCCCCCTTTTCCGGGGCAGATTCAAGGCCCTTTACATGCTGCTTATTCCGGCAGTAACCTTTATCATTATCATGAAAGTTCCCCAGGGCAATAACTGGATCCATGAGTTGTGGGGATATACCCTGATCATGGGACGCATAGACAAGTTGTCCCTGGTGTTCGGTTATATTTTCACCATCATGGCCTTCCTCGGTATTCTCTTTTCCCTGAAGGTAAAAGACAACCTCCAGCATGTGTCGGCTGTTGTCTATGCCGGTGCTACCCTGGGAGTGGTGTTTGCCGGGGATTTTCTCACCCTCTATCTTTTCTGGGAAATCATGGCGGTCAGCTCCACATTTCTGATCCTTGCCTCCCGTACAGAAGACGCAAAAAAAGCAGGTTTTCGCTATATCCTGGTGCATCTCGTGGGGGGTCTGTTTCTGCTGGCCGGTATTGTTCTTTATATCCAGGAGACCGGCACCACAGCCTTTGACTACATAGGTCTTTCCGGCCCGGCATCCTGGCTGATTTTCCTCGGCATAGCACTCAACGCCGCTGCCATCCCCCTCCATGCCTGGCTTCCGGATGCCTATCCCATGGGTACCCCCACAAGCACGGTCTTTTTAAGTGCCTTCACCACCAAGTCAGCGGTCTATCTTCTGATACGAACCTTTCCAGGAACAGATCTGCTCATCTGGATCGGGGCATTCATGGTTTTTGTTCCCATATTTTATGCGGTACTGGAAAACGATATCCGCAGGGTGCTTGCCTACAGCCTATTAAACCAGATAGGATTCATGCTCGTGGGCACCGGAATCGGATCCCAGTTGGCCCTGAATGGAGCCGTTGCCCATGCTTTTTGCCACATACTCTACAAAGGGCTTCTCTTCATGGCTGCCGGTTCCGTACTCCAGATGACTGGAAAGATCAAATGTACCGAGATAGGGGGGCTCTACAAAACCATGCCCTTGACCTGCCTCTTCTGCATTGTGGGGGCAGCATCCATATCGGCATTTCCCCTGTTTTCAGGGTTTGTCTCCAAGTCCATGGTTGTGACCGCCACCGTGGAGGAACACCTGGTACTGGTCTATCTTGTCTTGCAGTTTGCCTCTGCCGGTGTATTTCACCATGCCGGAATCAAAGTTCCTTTTTTCACTTTTTTTGGCCATGACTCGGGGATACGGGCAAAGGATCCATCCTGGAACATGCTTCTGGCCATGGGTATCGCTGCCTTTGCCTGCATCTTCATTGGAGTCTTTCCCCAGCCCCTGTACAACCTGCTGCCATATACCGTGGATTATATCCCCTATACAGGTGCCCATGTGGTTGGACAGCTCCAGCTTCTCATGTTTGGTGCCCTTGCTTTTGCCCTTTTGATTCTTTCAGGATACTATCCGCCGGAGATTAAATCCATCAATCTCGATGTGGAGTGGACCTATCGTAAACTTGGAAACAGAGCATATGCCATTCTGGATTCAGGTCTGAACAGCTTGAACCGCAGGACAGAGAACCTTTTAATCTCCACGGTCAAGGGAGTTTCAGCATTTTTCAGGGAGATAACCATACACCTTGCCCTCTTTTTTTCCGTAAACCTGTGGCTCATCCAGGGATACCGGGATAAACATCTGACCATGAAAAAAGAGCGTCTCTACAATGAGATGGTTCATGGAACCCTTCCCGTGGGTATGGGTGCGGCAGCCGCGGTCTCCTTTGTCTTTTTGATATATCTGTTAACATAACTCAAGAGTTGTAAGTACTCATATTCCACACTATTGTATGTTGTGCTTTTGTTTTGCAAACTAGTACCACCGGTAGTGGCCGGTTGGAGAACTTATGACTGACGAGAACATAAAAATGCACTCATGAGGATTTTCCCATGGTAAAGATACAGGACTTAAAACAGATAGCCATGCTTGAGAGCATGCCGGAACATCTGCTTTTGATTATAGGACAAGAGGCCAGGCTCTCCATCTTCAGCAGCGGGACCTGCCTTTTCAAGGCCGGAGATATTGTAGATAATTTTTATATGCTCATCATGGGGCAGGTGGCCCTTACAGTGGCATTGAATCCTGATATGGACGTTATACTGGAAAACATCCAATCCGGCCGTGCCTTTGGCTCAACCACACTTATTTCCGGCGGACCTGCCTACTACAGTGCCGTATGCCAGGAGCCCTGTGAAACCATAACCCTGTCCGGCCCGAACATGCGCAAAATATTTGAAAAAGATCATGAGCTGGCTTTTTACATGATGAACGGAGTTGCCAGGCAGTACAAAAAAACCATGGACAGACGGGCAAAGATGATTGTAAAAACATTGGAACGTCATCCTGAATTGAAGGCATCCATCCATGATATTGGAGAACTTGCCCCTGTCTATTAGAACAATCTTTAGAACAATCTAAGGAGCAAAAATGGTACCTATTGACCAGTTGAAAAAAATAGAGTTTTTACATGACCTTCCAGATAATATTCTGGATAAAATCGCTCCTGTGGCCAGATTGGAGAACTTTGAAGCAGGGGCTGTTTTAATCAATCAAAACAAGGAACAGCAAACCATCTACATGCTGACGACGGGAAAAATTTTCCTCAACTCCATCTCCCCGCTAACTGCAAAGGTTTTGACACTGGAATACATAATGCCGGGTCAGAGTTTCGGACTATCCACACTGCTCGGAAAAGCCAATTCCACATTCACCGCTGTATGCCAGGAACCCTGCGAAGTTATCACCCTGTCGGGCAATGAAATGAACCAGTTGTTTCTATCAGATTTCACCGTGGGTTATGCTGTTATGCTTAGGGTAGCAGGCATCCTTAAAGACCGCATGAAAAAGCATACCACAAATTTTATACAATCTCTCTCCACCCACCCTGCAATCAGAGGAATATGAGTAGGGGGACGATTCATGGATCTCCCCTGGGGGAATAATATGGTGTTCGCTTGACGACCTTTGCTTTTCTTTCTTTGAGAAGGATTCTGGCTTTTACCGCTTGACAGGGCATCAATGGCTTGCCTTCTTTGTTCAAAACAAAAACTAACATAAAGTTTTTTCTCCTTTTGCAAGGGTTAGAGCCTCTTCGCCAATGT
>JADGBO010000141.1:5793-8651 GCA_015231465.1 Desulfamplus sp. | reverse complement strand
GCATCACAATAAACCCATATTATAGACTTCCAGAAAAATTTTTCAGCAAATCTTTTTTTGAGGGCAGCCCCAGGGGGCTGCCCCCTACAATATGGTTGCCAATTTCATTATCTGGAAAACTATATTATTAACGGATCGACCTTAGGAATTGATTTTTAATAACTTGCCCATTTATCTCATCCCCAGCCACCTATTACAGGCTTGCCATGGGAGCTTGGGTAAGTTAATTAAACCCAATTACTTAAACAACTTGTCCCTTTACTCACCCCCCAACCCCTTCTCCATGAATGGAGAGGGGGAGAACAGGTAAGTTATTTCCTGTTCATTCCTAAAATGTGATGCATTTAACAATGCCCCTTCGGATTGCTGCAAGGAGAGATGATATGACTGTATCAAAGGAACTTCTTGATATTTTGGCCTGCCCCAAATGCAAAGGCGGTATCTATCTGAATGAAAACAGGGACGGCCTTATCTGTGATGTCTGCCGCCTTATTTATGAAATCAGGGATGATATTCCCATTATGCTCATTGAAGAGGCAAAACCCCTTGAGTACAATAAAACCCCCTGATCCGGCCAAACTTGTGATCAGTCTATTAATGAATTCCAGATCTGTTTTTGATGAGGTCGTACCTTTTCTCGAAGCGGAATTCGGAACCCTGGATATGGTTGCCCCCTGGTTTGATTTTAATTACACAGACTACTACTTCAGGGAGATGGGTTCCCCCCTGTTTCGCAGGCTCATAACCTTCAAAGGACTCATTGCCCAGGATGATCTTGTGCGGATAAAACTTGCCGCCAATATCCTGGAGAAAAAATGGGAGAGAGGGGGCAGAAGATCCCTGAACATCGACCCGGGCTATCTGCTTCTCTCCCGATTCATCCTTGCAACCGGCAAGGATTACTCCCACAGGATATATCTTGGTAGCGGTATTTACGGAGATTTGACACTTATATATAAAAAAGGCCGATTTCATACCCTGGAGTGGACCTATCCAGACTACGGGTCAAAGGATATCCAGGATATTCTTTTGAAAATAAGGGAGGACTATGCCCTTGAGCTTAAGTTCAACAAAAATGGATGGACTCAAAATTAATATTTTTGACAAAATCTAAAAAACAAAGGATGTGATACAAAAATTTTAATTTTAACCAAAGGAGGGCGGCAATTCCTCCCCGAAACTGAAGACTTCGGGGTTTCCTTGCCGCATTTTTATGAAATCAGAATTTACAGCAATCATTGAACCAGCACCCGAAGGAGGGTATTGGGCTATTTGTCCTGAGGTTCCTGGTGCCAATGGGCAAGGAGAAACAATTGAGGAAACTAAGAATAACCTTCGACAGTCAATCGAATTGATTTTTGAAGATCGCAAGGAGGATATCCTTCGTGGATTGCCTGATGATGTCATACAAGATACGGTGATGGTTGGATGAAACGACGAGATCTGGAACGAAGGTTAAGAATTGCAGGTTGCTACCTCAAACGAGAAGGTAGTTCTCATTCACTTTGGATTAATCCTAAAGATGGTATCACGGAATCAGTTCCTCGGCATACTGAAATAAAAGAACCATTGGCAAAGAAGATTTTAAAGAATTTGAGGGCAGATTGACCGAACCCAGCAATTTTATGTGACAAATTATTGATTGTTTTTTATTCTTGTGAAATGGATATATTATGATTAAGAGCATGACTGCCTATGCAGCCGCATCCCATATGGAAAAGGATGTCAAGTGTGATGTGGAGATCCGTTCCTATAACAGCAGACACCTGGACATTGCCCTCTACCTGCCGAGATCATTCAGTGGATATGAAGATGCGGTAAAGAAAGCGGTTGCCGCAAAAGTTGCAAGGGGCAGGGTCGAGGTACGTATGGACATTTCAGATCACTCCCGGGATGCCGTCACCTTTCAGGTGGATATGACGAGAGCCAGGGCATATCACAGGGCCCTCACCGACCTGGCCCGGGAGTTCAGTATTCCTTCCCAGGGGATAACCCTTGAACTGCTTCTTGGGGGCAGGGAGATGATCATATCCGGTGAGGGGGAAGAGAACGTTGATCTCATCCGGGCCCCTCTGTTCAAGGCCCTTGATACCGCCCTGGATGAACTAGATTCCATGCGGATCCGTGAAGGTGCCAATCTTTCAGGGGATATTATGGCCAGGATCGATCACATTGAAAGATCACTGCACATAATCAAGCGGGACTCTTCATCTCTTCCGTTAATTTACAGAGATCGACTGATGGAGAGAATTGCCGCACTGACCGAGGGGGTGGATGGACTGGATCCGGTGCGTATATCCCAGGAAGCCGCTATTCTTGCGGATAAAAGTGATATTTCCGAAGAGATTGTAAGGGCATACAGCCATGTGGCTCTTTTTCGAGAAACTGTTGAGTCTCCTGAGCCTGGAGGACGAAAGTTAAATTTCTTGATTCAGGAGTTCAATCGGGAGTTTAACACCATGGGCTCCAAATCGTCCAGGGCAGAGTTGTCCCATCTTATTGTGGATTTAAAATCCGAACTTGAAAAAATCAGAGAGCAGATCCAGAATATTGAGTGATGATAATCAAATCTAAAACCGGCATAGAGCTGAAAATTATGGAACAGGAACTGCTGAATATAGGCTTTGGCAATACCGTTGTTGCCGAGAAGGTTGTGGCGGTACTTACACCCGCATCATCTCCCATGAAACGCCTGAAAGACGAGGCAAAGGAAGATCGTCGTCTCATTGATGTCACCCATGGCAGAAAGACAAGATCAATTATTGTTACAGAGACCAATCATGTTATTCTTTCAGCCATACAGGCTGAAACCATATCCCAGAGATTTGAGGCTCTTAAAAAGGATAAGGATAAGGATA
>JADGBO010000141.1:3648-5694 GCA_015231465.1 Desulfamplus sp. | reverse complement strand
TGTCACCCATGGCAGAAAGACAAGATCAATTATTGTTACAGAGACCAATCATGTTATTCTTTCAGCCATACAGGCTGAAACCATATCCCAGAGATTTGAGGCTCTTAAAAAGGATAAGGATAAGGATGAAGGAGAATCATGAAAATCAGGGATGAATGGGACTCATGGAAACAAGGATGAAGGGGAATCATGGAAACAAGGGATGAGAAAAAAACAAGGGGGACTGTTTTGGTGGTTTCAGCACCTTCGGGTGCAGGCAAAAGCACTTTATGCACAATGATGCTTAACCGCTTTCCCGGCCTCTCCTACTCCATATCCCACACCACCCGCCCTCCAAGGGGGAACGAAAAATCCGGCATTGATTACCATTTCATATCCGAGGAAGAATTTAAGAGACGCATAGATCGTAATCTTTGGGCAGAGTGGGCCATGGTACATGGAAATTTCTACGGCACATCCCGGGAGATGCTGGAAAGGTCCCTCTCCCGGGGGGATAATGTTTTGCTTGACATTGATGTGCAGGGGGCAGGGCAGATTGTAAAAGCCTTTCCCGAAGCTGTCACCATATTTATAATGCCCCCTTCCCTTGAAGTTCTTGAAGAGAGGCTTAGAAAAAGGGGAACAGACAGTGAAGATACCATTCAAAAACGGCTTTTAAATGCCGAGGCAGAGATGGCGGGCAGGGATTTTTATAAATATGTGGTTGTCAATGATGACCTTGCCGATGCGGAAAAGGATATGATCCGAATTTTGTCTGATTATAACGGATTTGGGGGTCGCCAGCGAAAGCCCTTTAGTGAAGCATAAATTAGAAGTTTTTGTAACCGACATTCATGATATCCAAATTGGCTAATTTTTTTAGCCGGACTCTGCAATCCTCCTTACTTTTTACCGTCATTGGGTTTGTTATGCCATTAAGATTCCATGTCAAATAATATGCTTGACATGTGTATCTATTTTGATACGGTGTAGATATGAATGAGCCAATTTTATCCGTTAAATTTTTCCGTACTGAGGCAGGCAAGGAACCAGTCCGTGAGTTTCTTCGTGAATTGCTGCCGGAAGATCGCAAAACCGTAGGCACGGACATAAAAGAGGTTCAATTCGGTTGGCCACTTGGTATGCCGCTTGTGCGGAAGATGGAAAAAGATTTATGGGAGATTCGGAGCCATCTTGAGGGGCGTACAGCAAGAATTTTATTCACAGTATCGGAAGGGCATATTGTTTTGTTGCATGCGTTTATTAAAAAATCACAGAAAACGCCAAAGTCAGAACTTGATACCGCAAAAGCTCGCAAAACAAGGCTTTAGGGAGGCATCATGGTAAACCCACATATTGGAAGTGACTTTGATGAATTTCTTCAGGAAGAAGGAATTTTTGAGGAGGTAACGGCAGCCGCTCTTAAACGAGTCATTTCGTTGCAATTGAACATGGTAATGCAATCAAAATGTATTACTAAAACTGAAATGGCAGCTCTAATGCATACTGACCGTGCAGTAGTTAATCGCCTGCTTGATAAAGATGACACCAGTGTCACTTTGGCAACATTAGCGCGTGCAAGTGTCGCGGTGGGCGTACCATTAAGAATTGAATTCAATATAACCCACATGGCGGCATTACCGCCACAATCAAAGTGATGAAAGTCCTGAAATGACGGGAACTTTAATATAAAATGGTATATAGCTATTGCTTATGAAAAAAAAGCTTACGGGTTATGAAAATAAAAAGAGACCGCATAAAGCTCCCCCGCTCAAAAGGGTGAGGGATTATGCCGGCCGCAACAGTGAGATACTTTGTGGGATTCATCCTGTCATGGAGGCACTGAAGGCTGGGAAACGCATCTTTTCAAAGTTTTTTTTCTCTAAGAATTCTTCATCCGGAAGGCTGGGAGAAATTGTACGTCTGGCCGGCATCCACGGCATTTCCACGGAGTATGTATCTGGTGAAATTATGGCTGACATGACCGGGTGCAACGAACATCAGGGGGTCGCTGCCGAGGTGACCCCTTATCCCTTTAAAAGGGCGGAAAACATAGATTTGGAAGAT
>JADGBO010000141.1:0-3549 GCA_015231465.1 Desulfamplus sp. | reverse complement strand
ATCAATGAATCTTAAAATGGCCTGGTTCCATGGAGCGGCAAATACCCTGCTTGACCTTCTATTCCCGCCCAGGTGCTTAAAGTGCGGTCTCTTTATAGATGGGAAATCAGGGTATGATTTTACCGGACCCAATCACAAGGATTTTCCAGGAGAATCTGATCCAACGCTTCCAGGAGATGCAGAACCAAAGATTCCAGGAGAATCTGATCCAACGCTTCCAGGAGATTCTGATCCAACCCTTCCAGGAGATGCTCTTCCAAAGGTTCCAGGAGATTCTGATCAGCCTCTTCCAAGAGATGCAGAACCAAAGATTCCAGGAGAAACAAAGCTGGATACCCTTGTCAATCCCCATGAAATTTTTGCAACTATAAAATCCCGCTACTGCTCCTTCTGTATGGCAGGTTTTAGCGGAAATATCCACTCATCTGATTCCCCCGGTCCATTTGCAGGAACAATCACTCATCCCCTTTATTCTGAAGATCAAAATTTCAAAGGCTTGATCATCCCCTCCCCCCACTCCTCTCCCCTGGGAAAAATCCTGGCGGTTACCATGTATGACGGAATTTTTAGGGAGTCCATCCATCTTTTGAAATATGGAGGCAAGAGAGTGCTTGCAAAACCCCTTGGCCAACTGCTCTTTTCTGTATTCATGAAAAACCGTGCATTCCATGATATTGACTATATCATTCCCATTCCCCTATACCGTGCCAGAATGGTTAAGCGGGGATTCAACCAGTCCTATCTTATAATCAGGGATTTTGAAAAATGGTGGTATTCTGTCAAGGGAAATAAACCTTTATGGAAAGTGGACTATCGCCTTCTTGTCCGGCGGAAAAATACAAAAACCCAGACAGGATTTACAAAAAAGGAGAGATTGAATAACATGCTTAATGCATTCTCTCCGGCGGATTCAGGAAAACTTGAAGGAAGGAGAGTGCTTCTTGTGGATGATGTTCATACAACAGGAGCCACTTCAAGCGAAGCCGCAAGGGTTTTGGGTGAATCCGGGGTAGTATCCGTCAATCTTCTGGTTTTGGCCGTTGCATGAGATCATACGGTGCCGGCAAAACAAGGAATAAACCTTAATGGTCGGAGGCCAACTACCCCCGATCATGGAAATAATGTATCCATTTACACGGTAAAAATATGAAAATAGAAAAAATTGTGCCATATAAAAAAATAGGTGATTTTGCCCGGGCACATAAAGCACTGGGCCGTTCCATAGTATTTACCAACGGCTGCTTTGACATTCTCCATGCCGGCCATGTAACATATCTCGAAGAAGCTTCCCAATATGCAGATATACTGATAATAGGTCTAAATTCAGATGTTTCGGTGAAGCTTATAAAGGGAGAGAGCCGTCCCATCATATGCCAGGAACAGAGGCTGAAGGTTTTGGCGGGCCTTGGATGCGTGGATCATGTTACACTTTTTGATGAGCCTGACCCGGCCCGTTTGATTGAAAAAATAGTGCCTGATGTACTTGTGAAAGGTGCTGATTGGCCGGAAGAAGCCATTGTTGGTTCCAAAACGGTAAAAAAGGCCGGCGGCAGGGTGGAGAGGGTGGATATTGTTCCTGATATCTCTACAACAAAAATAATTGACAAGATACGGCATATTTACGGTAAAAATAATTGAAAACATAGAACGAATGCCGTTCATTTACGGTAAAATTATTGAAAGTAGAAAAAGCAATGCTCTTCAACTGTAGAAAATCATTAAAAAGATAGTGCTGCACTGCACGGTGGAAAATCAATGGAGACACTGTATGGAAAATGTAGGTATGGAAAAGGCAGGTATGGAAAAGGCAGGTATGGAAAATGTAGGTATGGAAAATATTGGTTTTTGTAAAATAAAGGATAGCTCATCACCCCTTGAGTATTACATATTTGATCACCTTTCCCGATACAGGGAGCTGAGACATGCTGTTTTTACAAGGCTGGGAGGTGTTAGTTCTCCGCCCTTTGACAGCCTCAATACGGGTATGGCCACAGGAGATGACCCCGGCAGTGTCATGCGGAACAGGGAGATTGTGGAGTCCCAGATCACCGGCAGCGGCATGGAGGGGTATTTCCTCTATTTGAACCAGGTCCACGGCAGAGAGTTTGTTGTATTGAAAAAAGATGATTATAAGAGTACTTCCGAGATGGAAAGATTCTGTGCCGGTTCCCATGAAGCCGATGGAATTATAACCGATGTGGAAAATATTTTTGCGGTAATACAGGTGGCGGACTGCCAGGCCGTTATTCTTTACGATCCTTTGAGAAGGGTTGTTGCCGGCATCCATTCCGGATGGCGAGGCTCCCTGCTGAATATCATAGGGGCGGGGGTGGATATCATGGCCGGGGAGTTCGGTTCAGAACCTGGCAATATCATTGCAGCAATATCGCCATCCCTTGGGCCATGCTGTGCCCAATTTGTCAACTACAAGGATGAAATCCCCAGGCATCTCTGGAAATACCGCATGGATGGAGCTTCCCACAATGAGGAGAACAATTTTGACTTCTGGTTTATGAGTCGGGATCAACTCATGGAAAAAGGGGTATTGCCCCATAACATTGAAATTGCAGGGATTTGCACCCCGTGTCGTGTGGACAGGTTTTACTCATACAGAAACGAGGGTGTGACAGGACGATTTGCCGTTGTGGCAGGAGTTGTGTCTGAAGGGATATAACCACTATGGCGGCATTCCCCGCCACAATCGAAGCATGAAAGTCCCGGGAGCCTTAAATTATGAGGACTTTCATATAAACCACCATGGCGGCACTACCGCCACAATCGAAGCATGAAAGTCCAGGGAGCCTTAAAATATGGGGACTTTCATCTAAAAATAAAAGCAGTCCGGCAACAGTTGATCAAGCTGTTTTGATGCAGTTTCTGCCGGAATCCTTTGCCACATAAAGTGCGGCATCGGCATCCTTCATTAAATTGTTGAGATCGTGATGATTTATGAGCATGGCCATCCCCATGCTCATGGTGCAGGAGACCGCTGTTCCGTCGATTTCCCATACTGATGCTTCAATGCCAGCCCTGATCCGTTCCATGACGATACCAGCATTTTCTATGGAGGTTTCGGGAAGAATTGCCGCAAACTCCTCTCCGCCTATTCTGCCGAAAATATCGTTGATCCTCAGGGTATCCTGCAAGATGGCCGCAACATTTTTCAGGACCACATCTCCCACATGATGCCCATGGGTGTCGTTGATATTTTTGAAATGGTCGATGTCCATCATGACAAAGGTGAGGGGATGCCTGTATCTAATACTTCTGCTGATCTCCTCTTCGGCACGCTCCAGAAAATATCGGCGATTGCTGATACCGGTGAGGGCATCCACACTGGCAAGGCGTTTGAGTTCGTTTTCCATCTGTTTTCGTTGGGAAATATCGGAAAAGAGTACCACAGCACCGTCAAGCTGCCGGTTGTCTATGATGGGTGTACTTACAAACTCGGCATCGAATGATGATCCTTCCTTTCGCCATAGCAGCCAGTCATTTAGTCTGACGGTCATGCCCTGTTTCAAGGTTTTATACAGGGGACAGTTCGTTTCA
>JADGBO010000140.1:5837-8765 GCA_015231465.1 Desulfamplus sp. | reverse complement strand
CATGGCGGTGAACCCGCCACAATCGAAGCATGAAAGTAGGGGAGTATTGCATACGCCCCTTAAAATATGGGGACTTTCATATAAAAAACTAAGGGGCATCTATGTGTCATAACTGTAATTACGAACAATTGTTATCCGAAGCAAAATTAAACACCACGGACAATCGGATGCGGGTACTGGAGGTCATCGGTAACAACAGCTTTCCACTTTCTGCCAGGGAGATATTCAGCACCCTGGAGCGCAGGAGCAGCATTAACCAGGTTACCGTCTATCGTATTCTTGATCTCCTGGTGGATCACGGTGTGGTTGACAGACTCAGTACCGGGGGCCGGGCATTTTATTACGGCATTGCCCCAAATCGTAACCACCAGCCCCACCCCCATTTTTACTGCACACACTGCGGCAGGATGGACTGCCTGGGCCCGGAAAGCATCGGCCTTGATATGGAGGGGCTTTTAAAAACCTTTCCAGGGACCATAGACAAGGTGGAGGTCCGGGTGGATGGAATCTGTCGAAATTGCGTTAAGGAATGATTACGAAATAACTTTCCCATTTTGATTTAAGGGTTAACAATATGGTAAAAAAAGAGTCCGTCAAAAAACTTGAACAAGAATCGGAAAAAGATAGTGCCAACAAGGTCACACACTATGTGGGAGTGGGTGCTTCTGCAGGAGGACTGGAGGCCATTGAAGATTTTTTCAGCTCCATGCCCATTGACAGTAATCTCGCCTTTATCGTTATTCAACATCTCTCTCCGGATTATAAAAGCCTTATGGTTGAACTTTTATCCAAAAAAACCAGCATTCCGGTTCACAGATCCGAAGACGGCATGGAGGTCAGGCCAAACAACATATATATGATTCCTCCCAAAAAGAATCTCTCCATATTCCACGGAAAACTGATATTAAAGGAAAAAGATTCAACCAGGGGCATGAATTTGCCCATTGACATATTCCTTAGATCCCTTGCCCAGGATAAAGGGGAGAGGGCCATTGCAGTTATCCTTTCAGGTACCGGCAGTGATGGTGCCAGGGGGGTCAGAGCCATCAAGGAGCATGGAGGGATGGTCATGGTTCAGGATGAGTCAAGTGCCAAGTTCGACGGTATGCCCAGGGCTGCAATATCGACGGGGGTGGCTGACTTTATCCTGGCTCCGAGGGAGATGGCCGATCAGCTCATGGCTTTTGTGGGACACCCCTATGTGGCGAGACAGAAACAATCCAGGACCCTTTTGAGCGATGAAAAGGGTCTATCCCGGATATTTTTCGAGCTGCGGGAAAAGACAGGAGTCGATTTTACCTATTACAAACCCTCCACCATAACCAGACGCATTGAGAGACGCATGACCGTCAATCAGATAAGGGATCTTGAGGATTATGTACGCTATCTACAGTTATACCCATCCGAGGTGATGACCCTCTACAAAGAGCTTCTCATTGGAGTTACAAATTTTTTCCGGGATACCGAGGCCATGAATGAACTGATGGAACACTGCCTTCCGGAACTAATCCGCCAGGCAGGCAATCGTGAGCTGCGATTCTGGGTCACGGCCTGCTCCACAGGTGAGGAGGCATACACCATTGCCATTCTTGTTAAAGAAGCCATGGAAAAGATAGGTGTTACAAGGGATGTGAAGATATTTGCAACGGATCTGGACCGGGATGCGGTCATGCATGCCGGTAACGGCTTATACCCTGAGAGTATTGCAGCGGACATGGCTCCAAGGCTTCTCGGCAAATATTTCTACCGAAGGGACGATAACTATCAGATTGTCCGCCACATAAGGGAGATGGTGGTCTTTGCCCAGCACAATCTTGTAAAGGATCCTCCATTCACGAAAATTGATCTCATAAGCTGCCGAAATCTTCTCATCTATCTCCAGCCTGTTCTCCAGCAGAAGGTTCTAAATATGTTTAATTTTTCCCTCAAACCAGGAGGGATACTGTTTCTCGGCACCAGTGAAACCATTGGAGAGATGACAAACTGCTTTGAAACCGTGAGCCAACGTTGCAAGATTTATAGATCAACCGGCAGGGAACCGCTTTACCATCAATGTATCCAGACTCCCCGAAAAAAGAGGAATGATCTGACAGAAAACTTTCCATTTCATTTCAGGGAAAATCCCGGGAAAAATAGAACTACCAGGGAGAGCAGCATTGTTGAGCGTTATATGAACATCCTTGAAAAGGAGTTTCTTCCCCTCTCCGTGATCGTCAACGATCAGATGGAGTTGATTCATGTTTTCGGCGACACAAACGGATTTTTCAAGGTGCCATCCGGACCCCGGCTCTATGACATCACCAGGATGGTTGTAAAGGAACTCTCCATCCCCCTTGCAACGGGAATTCAGAAGGTTTTCAGAACAAAGACCCCCCTGGTATATTCCAATATTGAGTTCAAGGTGAACGAACTGCATCGCAAAATAAGGCTGCGCATAATTCCCATGCCGGAAAAGAGGGGTGATGACTCCCTTGTAGCTGTGTTTTTTGAGGAGATAAAGAATAAAAACCATTTCCAGAGTGATGATGACACATCCTCTTCCATGGAAACTTATGACATTGACAAAGACATCCAGCAGAGGATAAAGGATCTGGAGATAGAACTCCAGTTCTCCAAGGAGAACCTCCAGGCCACCATTGAGGAGCTGGAGACCTCCAACGAAGAGCTGCAAGCCACCAATGAAGAGCTCCTGGCCAGCAATGAAGAGCTGCAATCCACCAACGAGGAGCTGCAATCCACCAATGAGGAGCTTTTTACCGTCAACTCGGAATACCAGAACAAAATCACCGAACTGACCGAAATGAACAACGACGTGGAGAACCTACTTTCAAGTTCCGGTATCAATATATTGATTCTTGATGAAAACTGTGAGATACGTAAGTATTCTCCAGAGATAACCGGAATATTCAATATTCTGGAAAAAGATAA
>JADGBO010000140.1:0-5743 GCA_015231465.1 Desulfamplus sp. | reverse complement strand
CCGAAATGAACAACGACGTGGAGAACCTACTTTCAAGTTCCGGTATCAATATATTGATTCTTGATGAAAACTGTGAGATACGTAAGTATTCTCCAGAGATAACCGGAATATTCAATATTCTGGAAAAAGATATCGGCCGGCCCATAGGTCATCTCTCCCATAACCTTGGGGACTTTGATCTCCTGGGCTCGGTGAAGCGTGTTCAAAAGAGCAATAAACCCGTTGCCGTGGAAAAAAAGGACAACCGGGGCAACACATATCTTATCCGTATTATTCCTTACAATATAGGCCCGGACAGTTTTGCAGGCAACATTATCACCTTTGTCGATATAACAGAGCTTAAAAAAATAAGAATGGATTTGCAACAAAGCCGACAAGCATCAAGGGAGATTGTACAGAACATGCCCGCAGGGCTTTTTATCTACGCACTTGACGGCGATGGTGATTTAACACTGAAAAGTGCCAATCCCACCGCCGAAGAACTCACCGGAGTGGATTCCAGAACCTGGAAAGGTGAAAAATTTCAAAAGATATGGCCCAATGCTCTGGAGTTGGGAATACTCGAAAAATTTCTCGCAGTTCTTAATACGGGAAAACCCTGTTTCATCAATGAGCAGTATTACAAAGACAATCGTATTGCCGGATACTATCGCATTGCCGCCTTTCTACTGCCGGAAAATAGACTTGCGGTAAGTTTTGAAGATATCTCCCACCGCAAGGATATGGATACCATGAGTGTCAGGCCTGATCCGGAAAACAGGAAGGTACCTTAGGGGACAAATTAATCGACCCCTACGGACGACTTTCATATAAAAAAAAACAATATGGAGTTGCAGGATATGGACAATTCAATTGATTCCGATATTGATCCCCATAATGACTTGATCTATTCCGACAAAAATTCAATGCCTTCAATTAGTACGTCAAAATATTCAGGAAAATCAGACCACTCCTTGCGAGCAAAGGCACTTGCCCTTCTCGAACAACCACCCCAGAAACAGGATGCAATGGATGGAGATAATTTCCAAAAACTGCTTGAAGAGCTGAGGCTACATCAGATTGAACTTGAAATACAAAATGAGGAACTGATAAGGAGCCGGATGGAGCTGGAAGCCAGCCGCAGCCGTTATGTAAGCCTCTTCAACAACGCTCCCGTAGGATATGTCATCCTTGACGCTTTCGGAATGGTGAAGCAGTTCAACAACACCTTTGCTGAAATGATCCCCCACTCCAGAAGGGAAAAAATTTCAGGACATGCCTTTGCAGAACTTCTCATGGAAGAGGATGCCGGGGTCTTCAGATCAAGATTCAAGGCTTTTTACAAATACCCGGCAGGAAAAAAGATGGAAGTGAGGCTTGCCATGCCCCAAGGCAGACCGTGTCATGTCCTTCTTGAGGCCACCCATCACAATGAGAGCAGCGTTATTGAAGACGAGGCTCTTAACGAGCTTCTGCTCACTATAGCAGATATAACAGATATCAAGAACGCAAAAACAGATACAAATGATGCCCTGGAACTTTCCAGACAAAGGGAGAGCGAGATATCGGCTCTTCTTCAGGGGGCAAAAGCGGTTCTTGAGCAGGGGGATTTCAATACCATTGCAAGGAGGGTCTTTGATATCTGTTCGGAACTCATCGGCTCCACATCAGGATACGTTGCACTTCTCGCGGATGATGGAGAGGAGAACGAAGTGCTTTTCCTGGAGTCGGGCGGCCTGCCATGTGATGTGGATCCAAGTTTGCCCATGCCCATACGGGGACTTAGGGAGGTTGCCTATCGTGAGAACCGTTCCGTGTATGAGAACCGTTTCATGCAGAGCTCCTGGGTAAACTACATGCCCTGGGGCCATGTAAGGATGGACAATGTCATGTTCGCTCCCCTGGTTTTACAGGGAAAAACAGTGGGAATAATAGGCATGGCAAACAAGCCCTCGGATTTCACGGACAACGATGCAAAAATTGCAGAGGGATTTGGCGAGCTTGCAGCCATTGCCCTCCAGAATAGCAGAAATCTTGATAAAAGGGACCGTGCAGAAAGGGATAATAAGCGATTGATCGGTGAACTTAAGGGTGCCCTTGCAAGCGTCAAACGTTTGAGCGGACTTCTGCCTATATGCTCCTACTGCAAAAAGATCCGGGATGATAAAGGGTACTGGAATCAGATTGAGAGTTACATTCATGATCACTCGGATGCTGAGTTTTCCCACAGCATATGCAGGGAATGTGCCGATAAGAACTTTCCTGATTTGAAGATATATGAAGATTAATAAAACTAATTTAAGGAGTCTGTCATGCCCATTGTAACTATTTCCAGGGGAAGTTATAACCGAGGTAAGGCCGTTGCCGAAAAACTGGCTGAAAAGATGGGATACACCTGTATTTCCAGGGATGAGGTCATTGAAAACCTTGATGAGTTCCAACTTGAGGAGATCAAGCTTGTAAGGGGAATAAAGGATGCTTTCTATGTACTTGACAGGTTCCCCAACGGCAAAAAAAGATATATCGCAGCCATACGTGGGGCTATTTTAAGTAAATTTATGGCGGGAAATGTTGTATATCATGGACTTGCCGGGCACCATTTTGTTAGAAACGTATCCCATGTTCTTAAGGTCAGGATTGTGGCAGACACCGGTACAAGGGTGGCCGAAGAGATGGAGAGGGCCGGAATTTCAGGTGAAAAGGCCCGTTATATCCTCAAAAAAGATGATGAAGAGCGGCGAAAGTGGAGCATGTATCTCTATGGAATCGACATAATGGATGTCGAGCTTTACAACCTGGTCATAAGGATTGGACATATCTCGGAGGATGATGCCGTAAATATAATTGCCAATGCCGTCAACTCCCCCTCCTTCCAGGAGACTGTAGAATCCAGGGGCAGACTGGCAGACATGGCCATATCCAGTGCAGTCACCTATGCCCTCTTCGATTTTCCCAGTGCATCCGTATCTGCCCATGACGGTCATGTCAAGGTGGTGGTCAAGGTTCCCGAAGAACAGAGCGGGGCAATAAGGGACCGTATCGAGGAGAAACTTTCCAGAATAGAGGGGGTTAAAGGCCACACCATACTGATTGATCCCTATTTCTAATCCGAGGAGATATGATAGAGAAGAAGTTCCAGACATACCTGCCTGACAGGGAAATCTTCAAAAATTATCTGCTCCGGGATTTTATCGGCAGGGGACAAAACGGTGTTGTTTATCTTGTGGAAAACAGATTCAGAAAACGGGCATTAAAAGTGTTCGACAAATCAGACCCGGGAATGGCTTTCCATATTCCAGATGATAATCTGGAGTCCTCTTCTCTGGAGTCCTCTTCTCTGGAGTCCTCTTCTCTGGAGTCCTCTTCTCTGGAGTCCTTTTATAAGGAACTCTTCAAAGGAAATCTCTCACACCATATTGTGGATGTCCTGGAATTCGGCCGGACAGTGTCCCGGGAGCCATGCCTTCTGATGGAGTATCTTGGGGAGAGCCTCTCAAAGATACTCGGCCAAAAAAACATGCTTGATATCCATGAATCATCACACTATTTTCAGGGGCTTTTAAAGGGACTTGCCATGCATGAGAAACATGGCATCTTACATTTGAATCTCAAACCTTCAAATATCTTTCTATCCGGCGATACGGTTAAATTTTCGGATCATCTGCATACACTTCCCTCTGCTTTGCTGAAACCTTTTAAACGAGATACTATCTTTTTTTCTCCCGAAGCCTTTGAAGGGGAGAGATCCCATTGGGTCGATCGTTGGGCGGCAGCAGCTCTATTGTTTCTAATGATTTCCGGAGAGCAGCCCTTTCCAGGCGATACAGCTACAGAGATAAGGTATGCCATAAAAAGGTGTGCCATAAAAAAGAACCTGTCCAGGCTACAACTCATTCCCGAGCCATTGCACCCTTTTTTTATAAAATCTTTTCAAACAAAAAAGGAAGATCGTCATCAAAGTGCCCATGATATGCTGGAGAGTTACTACTCGTCGGTTGAAGTTCTTCTACATGCTTCCCTTTTTTCCTATTTTCCGGAAAAATATCTACAAACAAGGCACCATATAGATATTCCCCAAAGGCACCATGATAAACAAGGGATCATAACAGCAAAATATAAAAATATTTCACTGAGAAATGAACCTGTAACCGTGTCAGAAGATGATTTCCAGAGAGTTTTCGGACTTGATGAAGCTGGCCGCCCCTTGGTTTACATTGAAAACAGGTATGAAGAGAGTAAAAAAGGTACCATCATAGACCATGCCACAGGTCTTATATGGCAGCAATCAGGTTCTGAGAAGGCACTCAATCACGAAGAGTCCCTGGAATATATCTACAGCCTCAATCTCAATAAATTCGGAGGTTACGGGGACTGGCGAATTCCCACCATCGCCGAGCTTATATCCCTTGTGGAGAAGGAAAAACTCAACGGTAATCTATATATAAATCCCCTGTTCGACCATCTTCAGCAGTGGTGCTGGAGTGCAGATATGCGTTCCAGCCATTCAGGATGGTTTCTCTTTTATTATCTCGGAACAGTTTATTGGGATTTTTTTGATCTTGACAACTTTGTGCGGGCAGTAAGGCACAACATATCCTGAGAAACCCTAATGCTTTATAGAAAACTAATTGCCGATACCATAGCAAGGGAACTCATTGACTCCAAAATCAAGATACCCTCCCTGCCGGACTCGGCCCCTGCCCTGCTCTCCATGATGAACCAGCCCTTGGATCAAATTGATCTGCTTCAGCTTGAATCCTTAATCAAAAGTGACCCGGTCCTCTTTGCCCAGCTTATAAAACTTGCCAACTCTCCCTACTATAGAACTTCTGTGGAGGTGACAGGGCTGCGTACCGCCATTATGCGCATCGGCCTTGTGGATACCATTCACTCCCTTTATGGATACCTGTTTAAAAACACCCTGCCTGCATTTCCGAATATAGAGGGGTTTTCTGATAAAGAGTTCTGGGAAGAGTCCTGGGCCTGTGCCATTGCATGCAGAAGACTTGGGGATCCAAGACTCATGGTTTCTGTCCGGCCGGGAGAACTTTACATTTCAGGACTGCTCCACGGAATCGGCAGACTTATTCTAGCGGTTTATGACCCCCTGGGTTTCCGGCGGTGCATTGAGACCGCAACCAATTTCAAAGCCCGAACCCTGGAAGATGCCGAGCTGGAGATATTCAAAACCACCGACTCCCTGGTGGCCGGGGCAATTCTGGAGTGGTGGAAGATTCCCGAAAACATCTGTGCCGGTGTATCTCACTGGCAGCATCCTGGAAACTCTCCCCCGGAATACAGGGAAATTGCATCCCTGGTTCAGTTTGGATGTTCCATTGTAAGGTTGTCCGGAATTATAAAAGGATGTCCTGGAATGGACAGTGCATCCACAGGTTCCTCCCTGGAGGATATTTCCAGCACATATCTTTTAAGCAGGGGAGAGTTTCCCATTGCAGAGGGTGTACACAAGTACAGACTTGTCCAGGAAGTGGTCTCCATATTGGATAAAAGCCTCAACTCTTCCAATAATCATGAAAAAAACGGAGCCCCTGTCCCAGGGGCCGGCAAACGGAAAAAAGTTTCATCTGGTCATGACAAAAACAGTAAACGGAACAACAAGGGCAGGAACCATATAGAAAAAAAGGGGTTCTGGGATTGGCTGAAAAAGTTTTTTGTATAACCAACATGGCGGCATTACCGCCACAATCGAAGCATGAAAGTCCCGTAGGGGCGATTCATTAGTTTTCCAGATAATGAAATTGGC
>JADGBO010000013.1:27619-29302 GCA_015231465.1 Desulfamplus sp. | reverse complement strand
CGGAAAGGTGAAGGATTCATCATAGCGGGTCATGCATAGAAAACGACGGGGGTCCAGGAGCGTATCCCTTTGGAACCAGGGAAATGCTTCTTTTGGGTCGGTCAAGGCCCGACTGATTTCACGCACCCGGTCAGCCCGGAAATTGAATATTACAACTCCGTCCCCGTCTTTCATTATTCCCTTTTTATCCGTAAGAAAAAGAGGTTTAACAAACTCATCGGTCTCACCCGAGGCATAGGCATCCTCCAGTACCTTTAATGGGTCCGTCTGTCTGGTATCTGTTTGCTTCGGATGGGGTTGTCCGGTATCTGTTTGCTTCGGATGGGGTTGTCCGGCATCTGTTTGGTTCGGATGGGGCTGTCCGGGATGGATTTGTAAGGGTGCGGGATTGCCCCCGGGGATTCCGGCACCTTCCGTGTAAAGCCTGTAGGCGGCCTCAATTCTGTCCCAGCGGGTGTCCCTGTCCATGGCGTAAAATCTGCCGCACAAGGATGCAATGGTTCCCTGACCTTTTTTCTCCAGATACTCCTGGAGCTGTTTCACATAACCCATGCCGCTTTTGGGGGGTGTGTCCCGTCCATCCAGTACAGCATGGATGTAAAGCTCCTTTATACCCGCGGCACAAGCCATATCTATCAGGGCAAAGAGATGATCCATGTGGCTGTGTACACCGCCGTCCGAGACAAGACCAAGGAGGTGCAGGGAAGAACCTTCCTCCCGGACCCTCTCCATGAGGCTGGAAAGCTCGGTTATGGAGAAAAATGAACCTTCCGAGATTGCCCTGTTTATCCTCACCAGTTCCTGATATACGATTCTGCCGGCCCCGATGTTCATATGGCCCACCTCGGAGTTCCCCATTACCCCCCCGGGAAGTCCCACGGCATCCCCGGAACATAGCAGGGAGGAGCAGGGATAGGTTTTTTCCAGCATATCAAGGAAAGGGGACGGGGCCATCGACACGGCATTGAAGTTATCCATGGGATTTATCCCCCATCCGTCCAGTATCATCAGGGCATTGACGGGATGAGGGACCCGGGTGCTGCTGTCCGGGCCGGATTTTGCGGCTGCTTCAATATCCGCAGAATTGTTCCCCGGAGTATCATTTTTTCCCAGGGTATCCGGGCCGGATTTCCAGGATGTTTCAAAACTGGAAAGATCAATCCTTGGGGCATCCCGCCAAAGACCTTCCAGATCATAGAAGTCATGGGTCTCCTGGTTGAAAATATGAACGATGACATCGCCGAAGTCCAAAAGGGCCCAGTTGCCCTCATCCAGCCCTTCAAAACCGAGGGGTCTTATACCGTCCTTTTTCATGTTGGCGTAAAGATGTTCCGCAATGGCAGCGGCATGGCGACGGGAACGGCCGGTGGCAATGATTATCACATCTGTGTAGGATGTGAAATTGTGGACATCAATGGCTGTTATTTTATCTGTCTTTCTTTGGAAAAGTTCTTTGACATAGGGTCCGATAAGGTCGTGAAGAGGGTTCCTGGAGTTATCTTCTTCCGTTTCCATGGAGGAGATTTTATCCGTTAAATGTAATTTGTTTAAATGGAGTTTGTTTTCCGTTGTCAAAATATAGTCCTTTTTTCATTATTATGGCAGCCACTGATTCAGGAACAATATCCTTGATGGATATGCCCCGCTCTATCCGGTTCCTTATTCCGGTGGATGAAACCGGAA
>JADGBO010000013.1:0-27519 GCA_015231465.1 Desulfamplus sp. | reverse complement strand
GTTTGTTTTCCGTTGTCAAAATATAGTCCTTTTTTCATTATTATGGCAGCCACTGATTCAGGAACAATATCCTTGATGGATATGCCCCGCTCTATCCGGTTCCTTATTCCGGTGGATGAAACCGGAATGTCAGGCACCTTGCACAGATGCACACTCCTGAAGCGGGCCGGGTATGGGGAACAGTCTCCTGTTATGCCGGAGTGTTTATAACGGGCCGGGCATGGGGAGCAGTCTCCTGTTATGCCGGAGTGTTTATAGCGGGCCGGGCATGGGGAGCAGTCTCCTGTTGTGCCGGAGTGTTTATATATCTGTCCATGTATGGTTTTTCCAGCATATCTGTAGCCCGGGGAAACGGTCTCCTGGAGGAACAGCTCAACACCCTTGGACGGAGCTTCATATCCCGGCCGTGTCATGACAATAATCTCTGTGGTTTGAAAAACATTCAGGGTCTCTTTCCATGTACCCATATCAAAAAAAGCGTCTGTTCCAAGGATGAAAAACATTTTGTCGGGACAAGGGTAGATATCTTTGAACCGGCGTATTGTGTCAATGGTGAAGGATCTTCCACTTCTTTTTACTTCTATATCCGATGCTTCTATTCCGTCAATGGTTTTCACGGCAGTTTCCAGCATGTTAAAGCGGTCCATGGCCGGGGCAAGGTTTGCCGTGGATTTGTGGGGAGGTATGGCCGAAGGAATCATATAGACAACGTCAAGCTTGAAAACCTCCTTTACATGGCTTGTCACCCTTATGTGTCCATTATGAACAGGATTGAATGTGCCGCCGAAGAGACCGATATTCATAAAACCCAGAACCTTCATAAGATTTTGGCAAGAAAACCGCTGGCAGGGTAGCGGAAAAATTGCCACCTCATTCTCATTTGGCCTTCACTCCCGGCGGTTGGCCTTGTCGTTTGGCCTTCACTCCTGGCGGTTGGCCTTCTCGTTTGGCCTTCACTCCCGGCGGTTGGCCTTCTCGTTTGGTATTCACTCCTGGCGGTTGGCCTTCTCGTTTGGTATTCACTCCTGGCGGTTGGCCTTCATCAGTTCGATTATTTCATTAATCTTTTCCTGGGCATGGGATGCCTCAATGCTGCATCCCCCGGCCCCGGCATGCCCTCCTCCGCCGTAACCGGCAAGGAGCCTGCCGATATTTACATTCAAACCCTCTTTGAAAAGACTGCGGCCTATGCTCACAAGCACAGTGTCCGGGTCATTGTGGTGATATCTGATTTTTATGCCGGCAATGCATTCAGGAAAGAGGCAATACTGGAGGAAACGGTTGCCCGAAGGTGCCCTTTCCAGTGTTCTGAAGTCTGTAACGCAGATATCGCCGTATATTGTGGTGTATTCCTTAAGTATCTCACCATAAAGCCGGTTCTCTTCAACCACATCCCGGCATCGCCTGGCCACCTCTTCGTCTTTATGTATCTCGTCAATGGCTATGTCCCTCAGAAGCCCTACAAGCCTGTTCCAGTAGGGAATATCCGATTCATCCCTGTTTTTGATGGACATGGAGAGAAGAAGATATGGATGACGTTCCGGATAAAGCACCTGATCCCTGTCGAGGAGTGCGGCATCAATGATATCGGTCTCTCTTATAAGCTCATCAAAGTTACGGGTTATCATCCCCTTTGTCCTGTAATATTCATATACAAGTCCGGCAGCCGAAGGAGCTATCCTGAAAAGCCCCTCGACACCACGGGCATGCTTCTCGTTGGATATATGGTGATCGAACCAGACCGAGCATCCTGGAGCAAAGGGAAGATTGGCAACAATGTCACCTTTCTGGATTGTCGCCCTTCCATGTTGTATTTCCGACGGTTCCAGCCATATAACAGGTATTTTATCAACAGATGCACCCTGGGCTTCAAGGATCATGGCGGCACATACTATCCCGTCAAAATCGGGCCTTGTAACTATTCTAATCATTTTCAGTTTTCCCTTCCCTGATATGATGTTGTTTTTACGCTGAAAAACATCCTTGTAACTATTTTAATCATTTTTCTGTTTTCCCTTCCTGTCGGAATTTAGTCCCTGGCAGATATCTTGTCCCTGATATTTTTTTTTGTCCCTGATATTTTTTTTGTCCCCGAAGGCTTTTTCGCTCCTGTATTTCTTTTCTTCAAGAGAGTTTCAGGAGACGGGGCACAGATACGAAAATATATATCGCCTTTTTCCATGGCACGCCGGGTATCCGATGCCAGGGTTTTTGCCACATCCGGATCATCGGTGTAGCTTTTATTGCAGACAACCTTGACGCAGAGATTCCGGCCGCTCTCCTTGGCATGGTAGAGTCCTTTATCGGCAAGGGATATAATCTGATCAAAGTTCATCTCCATGGGAAAGGCTGGAAAGAGGGGGTGAAAGATATAACCCATGGAACTTGTGATGGAGATGTTCCTGCCGTCTGCAATATGAAAAATAGACTTTTCAATCTCCATGCGAAGGGACTCTGCAAATCTATCTAAGTGTTTCTCCTTTGTATTTTTTAAAATGATGAGAAACTCTTCTCCTCCCAGCCTTGCAACCACGTCGTCATCCCTTACTCTTTTGGTTATTATGGCACTGAACTGCTTGAGTATCATATCTCCCGAATCATGGCCATAATTATCGTTGACCCTTTTAAATTTGTCGATATCCATCATGAAAATTCCATATCCGGAGCATTCAATATGGGCCGGGGATGCGGCTCTTCTATTAAATCCGCTTTTTTCAAGGGCAAGGGCATTCATATCTTTTGAGATTGCCGGGGCACACACTTCAAAAAGATAACGTCGATTCTTGAGCTGGGTAAGCGGATCAATGCGTGTAAGGGACTGGAGTTCATGATTTTTTGCCATGAGCCTTGCATTTAGTTGTTCTGTGTGTTTCTTTTCCCTGTTGAGATTGATGACAAGCTGATTGTTGTCATAGCGAAGGGAGAGGGCATCGCTCAGATCCTGGTTCATCTTCCGTGCCCTTAACGAGAGCAGCATGAAGAAGACTATTCCGAGAAGGGCCATGGGTGTGGTTATGGCTCCTCTTATGGTGTATATGGCAATGGTGGGAAGGATAAAGACTCCAATGGAGTAGGTAAAAAATACAGGAAGATGGTTATGGTAGGAGCCCAGGGAACCGGCCAGCATTCCTCCGCATACAAAATATATAAATACAGTGTATTCTGGATGGTGGGGATTCACGAGGATGAATCCGCAGATGCCGAAGATTATTCCGGCAATGCCGAAGGAGAGGAGAAGCATGGTCTTCCAGAACCTTAAGTCGTTCTCTTTGAAGCCTTTTCTATAAAGATAGAGTCCCCCATATCGGATAAGCACAAAAAGAGTGTTGATCAGAACCCAGATGGTTATATTCTGTACCGGAACAACTTCCCAGAGAACAACGGCAATGATAAGGGCGTTGATCACCGTGGCCGGCATACTGGAATAGAGACTGTCCACCAGAGCATTGATCTTTTTTTTTTCTATGTAGGTTGTACGTCTGTCGGTTTCGGACATTTTTTTAATATCCTTTACTTGTGAGGACGAATATCGGCAAGTGGGGCAAATCCTTTGGCCGAGGAGCAGATTTTTGAACCATGATTTTCATGATTAAGGGATTACCTTGATTTTTAATCGTGTTAATCCTTAAAATCCTTTAATCATGGTTCAAAATTTTTCAAAAAGTGTAAACTACTTTCTGCATAATATGAAGGATGCCGCATATTCTTTGAGTATTTTCATAATGCTATTATATAGAATGGAATGCTATCAATCAATTGATTTAATACAATACATCCTGGGGAAGAATTCCACCGGCTTCTTGGGTGTTTTATATGAAAGTCCTCATATTTTAAGGTTCCCGGGACTTTCATCGTTCGTTGTGCCCGCCAGGGCATGGCCGTTATATGAAAGTCGTCCGTAGGGGCGATTCATGAATCGCCCCTACGGGACTTTCATGCTTCGATTGTGGCGGTAATGCCGCCATGTCCGTTATTGAAAAACACTCCATATCATGCGGGTTCCCACGATAAAAAGCAGTATCGCAAATATTTTTTTCAATCTCTCCACAGGAAGAGAATGGGCAAGCCAGGCACCCAAGGGGGCAGTGAGTACACTTGCCATGACAATGCCCGCAAGGGATACAAGATGCACAAAACCGATGGTGAAGGAAGGGAGGATATCAATGTTAAGGCCGTTGACGATATAACCGAAGGTGCCGGAAAGAGCAATGGGAAAACCAATGGCCGAGGATGTTCCTATGGCCCTGTGCATGGCTGTGTTGCACCATGTTAAAAAAGGAACCGAGAGTGTGCCGCCACCTATTCCCACAAGGCTGGAAAAGATGCCTATGACGCTGCCGGCCCCAAACATCCCAAAGGCAGGAGGAAGCTCCCTTGCCGGCCTGGGTTTGATTCCGAGAAGCATCTGGATGGCAACATAGTAGAGAAAGAAGCCAAAGAATCCCTTTAGAAAAGAGGTTGACATCATGGATGCAAACCATGCTCCGAGAAATGTACCTATTAAAATTCCAGGCGTTATTTTAAATACCGCAGGCCACATAACGGCCTTACGCCCATTGTGTGCCCTGACGCTTGAAATAGAGGTGAAAAGAATTGATGCAAGGGAAGTTCCCAGGGCCAGATGCAGAATGTAGTCATGGGGAAAGCCCTGGGCAGTGAAGGCGAATGTGAGCATGGGTACGATAACAAGGCCTCCCCCGATTCCCAGGAGACCCGCCAGAAGCCCGGCAACGGCACCAAGAATTATATAGAGCAGAAAAAAAGACATATTGAATTTCCTTAATTACCGTGAAAATACATCACATTTATGTTATTTATCCTGAATATGACACCTCCGGCATAAATTAAAGCCTTATTCAGAATAATATAGTTTTCCAGATAATTAAATTGACAGCCATACTGTAGGGGGCAAGCCCCCTGTGGCTGCCCTTAAGAATTGATGTGCTGGAATATTTTTCTGGAGGTCTATAGCGAAAACAACCCTTTTATGTAATACCGCCACCCTACCAGAAATAGCGATTTCCGGCACCATATTTTATGAAAGGATCGGATATGTGAAATCATTTATATCACACTCGTCAATGAACAACCGTGGAATGGCCCTTCTGATAACCCTTGCGGTTGTGGCTATATTGACCGCTGCCGCCCTTGAACTGGCAAGACGTGCCGGGGATGGAGCCGCCTTTATCAAAAGGAGTGCTGATCACTTTTCTGCCCGGGAGATGGCCCTTTCGGGGATAGAGCTGGCAAAGGTTATCCTCATACGGGATGCTGAAATCGGGGATACCGACTCGGTGCAGGATATCTGGGCAGATTCTGAAAAGATGCTCATGGCTCCCCTTCTTCTTGGATATGATCCCGGTAATCTAACCATAAAAATAAGTGACGAGCTGGGAAAAATCCAGATAAATGCCCTCCTTAAGGAGTTTCCGGGCCATGAGCTTAATATGGATCAGGCCCTTTTGTGGGAGAGATTTCTGGATATTTTAATCTCCAGCGACAAATCCTTTGATACAAGGGACCCGGCTGAAATACTAAATGCCCTCAAGGATTGGCTGGACTCCGGCGATGACAATGCAATCACGGGACTCTCCGGTGCAGAATCACAATATTACCGCTCCCTTGATCCCCCGGTTGTCTGCCCCAATGCCCCCATGGACAGGGTCGAGGAGCTTTTCATGGTCAAAGGTTTTCCCAGGGAGATTCTGGATGCTGTTAACGATAAATACGGCCATGATTACTCTAATATCTCATCTTTTTTTACGGTTTACGGCATGGACAGAACCGATAAAAGTGCCCCCCGCTTTTACTGGCCCGGCAGGATCAATATCAATACTGCCGATGCCGCTGTTCTTGCCGGAATTTTGCCCGGGGGTATGGAGAATCAGGCCCCGGAGCTTGTGGATTTCAGGGTGCAAAAGGGAGAGGATGGCCGTTTTTTTGTCAATTCCCTTGACAGGGAGTGGTATAAAAGGGTTATAGACCTTTCACCAAAGGAGAAGCGGAATTTTGACAGTATCATAAGATATGAGACCTTTATTTTCTCGGTGGAGGCAAGGGCCAGGATTGATAACACCCAAAGCGTTGTGAAAGCAGTTCTCAGGAGGGAGAAAAACAGCAGTGGAAAGTGGCAGTGCAATGTTATTCAGCTCATGCCTTGATCATTTTAAGAAAGATCATGGAATCCGGAGCAGAGTGTAATGGCCGGAAAGATACTCGGACTGGAGATAGGCCTTCATGGAGTTGCAGGAGTCGTCCTTGAGAAAAAAGGGAAGAGCATGGCCGTTATCCAGGCCGCTTACGCCCTTTGCCAGGAAGGGGCCAGGGATACGTCACATCCGGATGAACCGGACCATGACAAAATCAAATCAGATGAAACAAAGTCCAATGCCTCTCCATCCCGGGCTTTGGCCTTTGGGGATGCCCTTGGCAGGGTGCTGTCAAATATGGACACCACAGGATGCACTGCCTGGGGTGTTGCCTTTCATGCAGGAATGCTCTCCTTCCGCACCCTTTCTTTCCCCTTTGGCTCACCGTCAAAAATCCGCAGTACTGTGGATTATGAAATTTCATCCTATCTACCCCTGATAGAAGGCGATTATATAACCGATTTTCGTATCCTCCGGGGTCCCCTGGCCGGGGAAGAGGATGGGGGCTTTTTCTATAGAGATGCCTCTGCCGGCACATCGGTGCTTACAGCATCGGTTCCTGGCCATGTTGTGGAGACCTGCCTGGAAATCTTAGATGAAAAAGGAATTCGGCCTGATTTTATAACCGTCACAGGAGTTCCTCCAACTTCCAGGAAATCCCTGTGGGGTTTAAATTCCCAAAAAAATGCCGGGGGGATTAGGAAAAATATCCGGCTCCAGGGTGCCGATAGACAAGATGCCCATAAACAAGGTGCCCATAGACAAGATGCCCATAGACAAGATGCCCATAAACAAAGTGCCCATAGACAAGATGCCCATAAACAAGATGCCCATAAACAAGATGCCCATAAACAAGATGCCCATAAACAAGGTGCCCATAGACAAGGTGCCGATGTAAACAGTTTAATCCTGCTGGAGGGAGGGCTGAACGGCATTACTGCAACATTTATTTATAACCGGACCCTCCTGGCCCTGCGGACCTTTCAACCTTCCCCCCCCTCCGATTCTTTTCAAGCTCCCCCCTCCTCGGGTTCTTTTCAAGCTCCCCCCTCCTTGGGTTCTTTTCTCTCTCTATCCCCTGATTTCATAGATACCATGATCCACCAGACCATAATTGCCCTCAACATACGTCACGATATTGAGATGAACCCTGTTGGAGCATACCTTATCTCCTGGGAACCGGCATTATCCCCCGGGGTTCCCTGGAATCTCCCTTTGAGTAAAATTACAGTCCAGGGGCTGACCCTCCGGGAGATGATCTCCCCGGATGAAATATTGTTACCTGATTATATGCAGCCATTCACAAAACATAACTCCTATGGTTCCGGAGAGATATACCTCAATGCCGTTATGGCCGGGCATCTGTCCAATACAGGGCATCCTCCTTTCAATTTCTGCCGGGGCCCCTATGCCGGAGAATCCTTTTTCCTGAAGTACGGAAAAAATATCCTTCTTCTCTCTTTTTTCATGCTGCTCTGTTTTACAGCCGCTGTTTTCAATATAAAACATGAAACAGGGCTTCTGAAAAAGGAACTCAAAGACTTAGACAGTGAGATGGTCGCCATCTTTACCAGGGCCTTTCCGGAGGAGACCACGATTGTGGACCCTCTCATGCAGATGAAGGTAAAGATTCGGGATGCCCAAAGGGGAGATCAGACTATGCCCGGCCATGACTCCCTCTCATCGGCATATGTCATTGATGTTCTAAAGGAGATATCTTCAAGGATTCCAGATGAGATAGACGTGGAGATAAACCGGTTTCTCTTTGGAGAGGGAAGAGTGGTCATGTCCGGCACCACCGACAACTTCAATGCGGTGAACCAGATTCAGACACGCCTTGAACAGTGGGATGGATTTGCTTTGGTCACCATCAGCAGTGCCACTGCTGAAAAAAATGGAAACAGAGTGAAATTTGACTTTACAATACGGCTTCATTGATCTGCAACGTTAATAATCAGTAGAGTACACAAGAGGAATTTTTCACCATTCACACCCAATGAGCAAGAAGAAAGGAACAGGAATGCCGACCCGATTTTCAAGGCGTGAGCGTATAATGATTTTAACGGCCATGGGTATTGTTCTTGGGGGTATTGCCAGCTATTTTATCCTCTTGGCCCTGGATGAGAGAGATAATACTATGGGCCGGATTGCCGCCAAAAGGGCAGAGCTATCCGAGATGGAAGAACTTGTCGCCCGTCATGGAGATATCCGTGACAGAGGGGCGGCAAATATGGATTTTGTCATGAACAGGGAACCGTCTTTCACACTCTTCTCTTTTATGGAACAGTTGGCAGGAAGTATTGGGATAAAGGACAATGTGGTCTATATAAGGCCTTCTTCAAGAAAAATCGGCCGGGAAGGGAGCCTGGGTGTCTCCAACGTAAAAATGAGATTTGAGAACCTGGTGATGGATCAACTGGTGGACATGCTCCACGCAGTGGAGATGTCCGGCAGGGGAATTTATGTGAAATCTCTCTCCCTGTCCACATCCGGTACTGATAGAAAACTGACAGTAATAATTGAAACCGAAACCTATTTAAGGGATGAAACTATTAGCATGAACCCCACCACACCGGCACAGACAAGGCCGGCAAGTCCCATGAGGGATATTCCGAAAAGCAGGGGAGGCACCTTGAAACTCAGCAGCATGGCCCCGCCTATGATAAGGGATGCAATGACGATGGAAAGGGAGATTCTGCTGCCGGCCTGCTGATGGACGGAAAGTATCTTTTCCAGGCGGCTGAAGTCAAAACCGATGGTGAGCTGCCCCTTTCGCAACTGCCGGATAATGGCCAGGGACTCCTTGGGAATGTTCTGGAGAAGTTTTATGGATTCGGCGGACACACGGCTAACGTCATCGGTTAGTCTTGAAGGTGAAAAACGTGCAGCCTTGGCTCTTCTTATGAATGGGGCGGCATGTTTTATCATGTCGAAATCCGGATCAACACTTTTGGCAACCCCTTCAACCGCAGCAAAGGCCTTGAGCATGAGAAATGTCTCGGGAAATAACTTCAGACGATGGTTCATGGCTATCTGGACAATATCCTGTATCATTTTGCCAATGTTGATCTCCCGGAGGGATGTGTCGCTGAAATAGATGCCTGTAAACCCTGCAATATCCTTTTCCAGGGCACGCATGTCAGGCTCTTCGTCGTAATCCGTCAGTTCCAGCAGGAGGCGGCTCACCTGGGCGGTGTTCTGCATCACCACCGAGGCTATTATATCTATGAATACCTCCCGGGAGTACTGATCCACATACCCCATGATACCAAAATCCACCGGGCATATCACATTATCCGGGAGTACAAAGATATTGCCGGGATGAAGGTCACCATGGAAGAATCCATACTCAAGAACCTGGGTAAGGATAAAGTCAGCCCCCTTTTCTGTAAGAATTTTTCGATCATAACCTCTGGAGTCAAGGGCCTGGAGATCGGATATTTTTATTCCTTTTATATACTCCATGGTGAGTATGGATGATGTTGTAAATTCCGGATAGACCCTTGGAATGTATATGGCGGAATCAAACATGAACTGCTTTGCCACACGCTGGATGTTTGATGCTTCAAGGGTGTAGTCCAGCTCCTTTTCAAGGGTTCCGGCAAACTCTTCAACTATTTTCACCGGCCTGAAAAATGATATGTCTTCCATGTGACGTTCAATTAGGGATGCCAGGTGACGGAGAATTTCAATATCCACCTTGATGAGATTTTTAATGCCTGGACGCTGGATTTTAACGGCCACCTGTTCACCGTTTTTAAGTGTTGCACGGTGGACCTGTCCGATGGAGGCCGAGGCAAAGGGTTTTGGTTCAATGCGTTCAAAGGGGATATTGTCGATATTCTTAAAGGTGTAACAGCCATAATGGTCACTGCCCGATGTGACAATATCTCTTTTGTCTGATAATGAGTCGTCGGCTGATGGGGTTTTGAGTCTGAATTGGGCACAAATGGTGGGAATGGCCTCCTGGATGTCGAATTCAGGCACATTGTCCTGGAGCTTTTCCAGCTCCCTTACAAAATGGAGGGGGATAAGATCCGGCCTGGTGGACAGTATCTGGCCGAATTTTATGAAGGTGGGGCCAAGCTCTTCAAAAATGAGTCTGACCCTCTCCTGGGGTGTGAGTTTTTCAAATTTGACAACCCTTTTTCCGGCTATTATCTCAAGGCCCTTTTCAAGATAGCGGTCAATCTTGAGTATATCCACGATGTTGTCAAAACCGTATTTTAAGAGGATGGTCACTATCTGACGATAGCGGTTCATGTGCCTGTAGGTTTTTCCGAGATTCCCCACACTGATGATGCTCAATACTCTCTCTCCGAACATTTTCGGGGAACTGTTGCATCCCGTAAAATTTTATAGCCAACCCAGGTCAAGATCGCCGCAGCATGCTCTCATCATGGACCAGTTGTCCTGGCAGCCACCCAATGTCCTGGTAGCCACCCCACAAGGTCAAGATCGCCGCAGCATGCTCTCATCATAGGACCAATTGTCCCAGATGGTCTCTATTATCTGTTCATAAAGGGGATAGATAAAATCAACCGCAGCTTTTCCATAGAGAAGGTCTATATGGCCCGCACCCTCTATTACAAAATCAATGAGCTGGCTCCTTTCGGGTGTTATCTCCACCCTTTTAAGGTCGTCAATGGTCTCAATACGGTAGGTTTTTTTGATTTTATGGGGATAGAATTCACTGTATTTCATGTTATCCACCGGAGCAAGGTGATCCCTGCCGCCCCAGAAATGGAAAAGGGGTATATTTTCCGGAAAAAATGAGAAGCAGTCCGAATAGTTGAGATTACTGCCGTCCATCCTTTTGAAGCCGGTGCCGTCATAGACAGCCCTCAGAAGCTGGAAGCCAAGTCCCAGGGGGATTGATTCCGTGGCGTTCTTGAGGTATGTTTGAATGAAAAACTTATCATTTCTGTGGTTTTCCGGTGATATGAGAAAATTCAGATCTCCAAAATTGTTGTTGTAAACTGCCCGGGTGATGTCCTTGAGAATGGGGAGGTCCGTCACAACCCGGGAGACCTCCTGCACAGGAACCTGGGAGAGATTAAAAATGCGTGATATATGGTTTAGCCAGAGGACAGTGGGAAAAAATATGTGGGATGTCTTGTTGAAAAATTTGGGAGAGCCCAGAGATATAATGCCCTTGACCATGTGCAGGGACTTTTCTGCTTCATCAATGTCGGGAAGTACCTTGTCGAGTATCTCTTTCTCTTCCGAAGAGAGAAAGCGAATTTTCCTGCAGTTGAGCCTCAATGCCCAATTGAGAACCATGTTCTCGGAGACAATGCCTCCCATGCTGTGCCCCATGAGTATGGAGGGTTTTCCGCAGCTTCTCAGATATGTGAATCTCAGCACCGAAGGCAGGTCATAGTCAATGAGGGTATCCACAGTATAATAAGGGTCAAATCGCCCTGTATTGACACCCATGACCCTTGGATCGAAAAGGTATGTCCATACCCCGGCATCTGCAAGGTCCATGGCAATGGAGTATTTGTCCGTGAGGTTGAAACAGTTGCTGTTGTTGGCGAATCCCGGGACAAGTATCACCGAGGGACGGGCATCTCCTGCTGTAACATCTTCCATGCTCACAAGACGGCGGAAACGGATCTCCCTTCCCTCTTCGGTGAACTCACGGTAAAATACGGTCTCGTAATCTCCCCGGCCGTTGCTCTCCCGTTCGTTTATCTCGCTTTCAAAGTAGGCCGGCTGCTTACCTGTGTTAAGGGACTCCCTCAGAATGAATCTTCTCCTTGAATTCTCAAGGATGGCCTCCATATGTGTCTCTTCAATGTGGAACCGCTCCCCTGCAAGGTAGCGGAGGGTCTGTTCCGTGAGAAGGATCACCTGTTCCGTGAGTTTTATCCTGTCCTTGTCCAGTTCTTCCACAAGGACGGCCTTTATTTTATCCCTTGGTATCACAGTGCCTGTGGATTTCCGGAATATATGATAAAGGCTAAGGGCCAGTTTACCCACGGCGTTGGCTCTTATCTCCCTCTGATTGATTATCAGCTCCCTTGAAACAGGCAGCCCAAGGCTGAGCTGCCCCTTGTAGATTCTGCTGTAGGTGTTGTAACCTGCATTTATAACCCTGGCCGGTATGTGGTTTACAAACATCCTTGCAGCAGATCGTCTCAGTTTGATTGCATTATCAATTATTTTCATTTTTTTTAATTTTTTTAAGAGCAAATTCTTTTACCCTTGCAATATCATCTTTTCCAAGAACACCGTTGACACCTGAAATGGCAGAGAGCTTCATGCCATGCTTCAATCCCAGTTTATATATCTCCTTTACCTTTTCCCACTCTGTGTTGCTGCCGGTGGTGAAATCCTCGAATCTACCCTCCAGGGTAAGAATTATGGTTTCGGCAAGGCCGGCATAGACTGCCCTGTTGGGAAGACCTATGTCCTTCATCTCAATATTGCTGCCCGGAAGAAGTATCTCCCCTCCGGTTATAATGAGAACATCCTGGCGCCTGGCTGCATCATCCGGTGTGAAGATCATGGGTCTTGTGATGTCGGTTATCACGCATCCCGGTTTTACCCTCATAATATCCAGGGTCTTGTCAGCTCCCCTGGCGGCAGCCACTATCACATCCATGTCACCTATGTGGGTGTCTGCCCTGGTGGAGACAAGTATCTTCACATCGGGATTTTCCGCCTGGACAGACTCCTGGATGGTTAGAAGCTTTGCCATGTTCCGGCTTACAAGGTGAACCTCCTCAAAGGCGGTGGCAAGAAGGCGGGCACAGATGGAACCCACTGCTCCTGTGGCTCCGATCACCATTGTTTTTGCACGGAGGGTCTTGTTGTCTTTAAGTTTTACCATGCCCATCTGACGGACAGCCTCGGCCGAGGCCCAAAGGGCGGTGGATGCAATGTAGCTGTTGCCCGTGGTCACAGGCAGCACAGCATACTTTCCAATGTCGATGCTCGTTCCCTCAAGGCTCTGGGGCAGCATACTTATCCCCATTATCTGGGCACCCAGGGAACGGGCCTTTTCCGCTGCCTGGAGTATCCGTTTGGTGGTAAATTCAGGGGAGCGTTTCTGCATCTCCTCGGGTGTCTCTCCAAGCCCTATGAGCCATCCTTCGGCCTGAACCCCCTGGGGAGACTCAATACCGGTAACTTTTGAATAGACAATGGGGGGGGCGTAGGCCATGAGCTTTTCCACGGCTCCCATGGACTTAGGCACAATCTCCGTAATAAGCTCAAGGGGTTTCAGACGTTTAAAATCCTCCCGGGAGAGGGGGTGGATCACGTAGGCAAAACGGTTGGTACGCAGGGGTTTTTCCTGGGGATAGATGATCCTGGGATCCAGGCGCTGTTCACTGATCACTTCAAGAAGATCATCCTTCATGGCCGCTGTTTTGGGAATGTCAAGGGCTGAGATCATAAGGGCTTCCTGGACGGAAACCCCCACAACCCTGTCAAGTATCTTGGGGGTGGTGTCTATGATCATGGCCACACCCATCTCCTTCAAAACCTCAATGCGGTCTTCGTAGGCCGTGGTCGTTATGACGACCTTGTCCTTGAGTTCCCCTTCCGTAAAGGGATTTATGTAGTCGTAGAAGTCGTTGTAAGGAATGACAACAACCGTGGCATCCTTGAGTGCCCTCTGGAGAACATAGTTGTTTACGGCCTTGAGGCGGGAGGGTTCCGAAACATGCTCCCTGCCGGGAATCCAGCTTATGGGTCTGTGGATACGCTTTGCATAGCGGTCAAGGTCCAGGCGGGAGTGAATAATTTTGGGAA
Organism: Desulfamplus sp.; assembly: GCA_015231465.1. Taxonomy (GTDB): domain Bacteria; phylum Desulfobacterota; class Desulfobacteria; order Desulfobacterales; family Desulfobacteraceae; genus Desulfamplus. Next base: position 13,606 of record JADGBO010000013.1, on the reverse strand, counting down.
TACTGTTCTCATATACAGGGTCGGCAAAAGCTATGTTTCCTGTATATTCAGACATGACATTTGCTATTTTCTCGCTTGCCATGCCTGAAAGGAATAGAACCCTTGCGTTGGTAAAAAAGTTGTTTCCGAGCTGGAACTGGGCATGGCGTATGCACCATTCATGGGTTACCCGGCGAAGGGTCTCCCCTGTGGTTACAGGGGTTGTAAGGCTGTTGGCAACCTTGATAAGCTTCTTCAGTTTTCCGGTCATGATGGTTTTGGAACCCTGACCGTACATGTACTTGACGGCACTGAGGCTGATGACATCGGCTTTCTTGTTCCACATCAGCAGCATATCCTCAGCTTTTTTCAGGTCTCCATTGGTTCCGAAACGTTTAATATTGAATTTTTTGCCGAGAAAAACGGCTTCCATCTGATAATTGTCGGCAGCAGGGCCAAGGCTGATATTGGTAATCTGTTTCACAATGCATAACTCCCTGATTTGGTACTCGTCAATCATAAGTTTTCTGAACTACCACTGCCCATAGTAATTTTTAGTAAACTAAAACAACAATATGCAGTGGTGTATATGAAAACTTGCAACTCTTGAGATTTGGTAAATGCTTTTCATAAATTGATTTGTCAGTCTTAAGTTTATCGGGCGGATACTTTATTTCTGTTTCCTCTATAGTTTTCCAGACTTTTCAGGTTCCTGGGCAACCACACTATCCTGAGCCTTACCGGACCCAGGCCCATCTGTTTTTAGTGGTTCCTGTGCTTTTTTAGGTTCCTGGGTTTCCACTGCATCCTGCCCCTTACCGGAGCCAGACCCATCTGTTTTTAGTGGTTCCTGTGCCTTTTCAGGTTCCTGGGTTTCCACTGCATCCTGCCCCTTACCGGAGCCAGACCCATCTGTTTTTAGTGGTTCCTGTGCCTTTTCAGGCTCCTGGGTTTTTTCTCCATCCCGGGATTTTACCGCTTCATCAATCTTTTGTGCATCTACGTTTTTTTCTGCCTGACCTTCACCGGCCTGTTTTGCCCTTGCCTCCAGGGCAAGTTCCTTGACCCTCTGGATATCCTCATCGGTAAAGACACCGTTCACACCTGAAATAGCTGCAAGTTTCATACCGTGTTTCAGGCCAAGTTGGTAAATCTCCCTCACCTTCTCCCACTCAATGTCCCGGCCTATGGTAAATATCTCATATTTCCCCTCCAGGGCAAGGACTATTGTCTCGGCAAGGCATGCGTAAACCACCTTGGGAGGCAGGCCTATGTTTTTCATCTCCGGATTACCAGGAAGCTCTATCTCACCGGACTCAATTACAAGAACATCAGGACGCTTGGCAACCTCCTTGGGGGGCAGATCCAATGGTCTTGCCACATCAGTTATTACACAACCCGGCTTAACCTTTGTTATGTCCAGTATCTTTTTGCCTGCTCCGGAGGTAGCAGTGACAATTACGTCCATCTCGTGGAGAAACTTGTCAGGATTGGTCGTGACTTTTATCTTGACACCCGGGGTCTCCTCCAGAATGGACTCTTGCAGTGCCATGAGCTTGGCGGTATTTCTTCCTCCAAGATAGACCTCTTCAAAGGCCTTGGCAAGGAGGCGGCAGCATACTGAACCTATGGCCCCTGTGGCCCCGAGAACCATGGTCTTGGCCTTTATCTTTTTACCCTTTTCCACCTTGATGAGTCCCATGCGCCGGACAGCATCCGCCGCGGCCCAAAGTGCTCCGGAGGCACTGTAGCTGTTGCCGGTGGTGATGGGCAGCTCGGCTTTTTTGGCAACGGTTACGCCGGCATCTCCCACAACCTTTGTGAAGGCTCCAAGGCCCATTATCTGGGCTCCCATTCTTTTGGCCATGCGGGCTGCCTGGAGAAGTCTTTTGTAGGTGAATTCAGGATCATGGGCCAACATCTGCTTGGGGGTTCCGCCCACTGTGATAAGCCAGCCTTCGGCCTCGGCACCGGTGGGGGATTTGATTCCGGTAACCCTTGAATAGACCCAGGGCGGAGCATAGGCAACAACCTTCTCCACAGCATCAAGAAAGACCGGAGGTGTAAATCCGGCAACCGTATCCACAATTTTGTCCTTTTTGAGGAACTCCTTGGAGAGGGGGTGGATTACAAAGGCAAAACGGGCCACACGCTTCTCCTTGCCCGAAGGATAGACAATCCTGGGATCCATGCGCTGGGTGCTTATAATCTCCAGCAGATCGTCATCCCTGATCTGGTTGCGTTTCCTGTCCAGGGCCGCTATGACAAGGGCCTCTATGACATTGGGGGCAACTACCCTTTCCAGAATCTTGGGAGTCGTGTCAATGATGACGTTGACCCCCCGCTCCTTGAAAAATTCGACCTTATCGTCGGTGGCGGTGGAGGTTATTATGGTTTTTCCTCCCAGCTCCTCCAGGGTGGCCTTGGAGATGTAGCTGTCAAAGTCATAGGAGGGAATAACCAGGATATTTGCCTTCTGCATGGCCTTCCTGATTATGTAGTCGTTCCATGCCCGGGTGGGGATCACCGATGATGTCAGTCGTTTGCTGGGCACCCACTGGAGAATTTCATGGCTTCCCTGGGCATATTTTTCAAGTCCTTTGATGGAGTTGATGAATTTTGAGATGCCGTTCTCAAAAATTGGATCCGCAAAGGTAAGGTTGTCGGTATATTCGGCCATTACCTTGGCGATGCGGTAACTTGTCATCCCTGAAAAGAAAAGTACCCTGGCATTTTTGAAGTAATCTTCAAATTTATGGTTTACAAATCTAAGACACCATTCAAAGGAGACGTTTCTCAGGGAGTGGCCCGTGGTTACAGGGGTGGCAATTTTATCTCCCAATTCATTGAGTTTCTCGTGGTGCTTTTTTTTAAGGTACCTGGGACCCATGCCATAGGGAAACTTTATGCCTCCGATACCTATGGCATCTGCATTTTTATCCCAGTGCAGGAGAAGATTTGCGGCCTTGTCCATGTCACCGTTGACTCCCAGCCGTTTTATGTTGAACTCCTGGCCCAAAAACTCGGTTTCAAACTCGTAGTCATGCTTTGATGACCCAAGATCTATGCTTACTATCTGTTTCAATCCATCCTCCCAAGTGATTAGATTATTTTTTTATTGAACTGTCCCGCATCGTCCATGATTACACACTGATTACACCCAAAACCCATTTGAACACCGATCATCCAAGGCTTTCCACAGACTTCCGGAAAAATATTTCAGCAAATCCATTTTTAAGGGCAGTCACAGGGGGGCTGCCCTTACAGTATATCTGCCAATGTCATTATCTGGAAAACTACCGAATGGGGCTGCAAAATAGACCATGCCGGCTGTTTCCATTAACCCCTTATGCCTATGGCGTTTACCGGGCAGAGAACCATGGCTTCTCTACAAAGACCCTCTTCTGCTTCGCTGCTGGGCTGTAAATAGACATAATCATGGCCATCTTCATGGTTTGTGGTGAAATTATCAGGTGCTATTTCTGAGCAAATGGCACACCCGATGCATTTATCATTGACGTAGTATCTTCCTGGTACATTTTCGATTGAAATTGAACTGTTCTCCATCACTCTGCAAGCTCTTTCATTATCTGGGCCACGTCATTGACCAGTACATCCTGGGCCTCATATCCCTCGTGGATATGACAGTAAAGGGAACCTTCCACCGCTGTTTTGGAACACTGTTTGCCGGATTTTGTATATGCCCGGCACTGTTCCTGGGCATCCGATGCGCCGGCAGGGGACACATTTTCCTTATCTCTCTTCTCTTCTCTTTTGAGCTTTTTTCTCAGGGTCTTAAGCTCCTGGTAGCGGTCGTTGATAACCAGGGGCTCATCATAGATTTTGCCGGAATGGACAAGGTCAATGAGTTCGTTGAACTCCTTCTCGACTCCTTCCAGCAGGTTTTCAGGATCCGGCATGAGCTTCTCATCGGATGCTATGCCGATGGTTACATTACCGTTGTAGCTCAAAATACTTATACCCAGACCTATCATGCCGGATCTCGGCACCCAGAACATGAAGTTGGAAATCCTCTTTCCCGCAAAGTAGAGGGGATCCCTTGGGCCCGGCACATTGGTCAGAACTCCGGATGCCTTATTTCCAAATATCTGGGCGGTTTTCTGGGCCAGTTTGGTGGGAAGGGCACCGATGGTACTCAGAAGACCAAAATTGATGTAGGGATCCGGGGAGACCTTGAGTTCGTCCATGCGCCGTTTGACCTCCTTGAGACGAAGCACAGGGTCTTCAAGATAAACCGGCAACCTTAGAAATACAAGGCTGAATTTGTTGCCCAACTCAAATTCAGTGCCAGGCTTTCTTACATTGACCGGAACCGCCACATGGAGATCCAGCTCATTTACAGGAGTGTTGCGGGTTTTGAGATATCTGCGCATGGCTCCCGTAACCGTTGCCACAAGAACGTCGTTGAGTGTGGTTGTGCTGATGGCCTTTCCAACTTTCTTAATATTGTCCAGGGGAATGGGATCCGTCCATGTAACCCTTTTCTGAACTCCGAGACTCCCTTTAAATGCTGTTCTGGGATCCGCAGGCATCACCGTGTATTTGGAAAGAACCTTGGCAGCATCCGAAGAGATTGCAGCGGAAAGCCTTCCCCAGTCAAGAATGTGTGACGGCTTTGTTACGAACTGCTCCAGCTCCTTTACTATGTTTTTACCGAGCTTGCGGCCCGTGGATATAAGATCCTTTGCATTGCTGACCATGGAGTTCAATACAAAAAAGGGAGCAAAATCAGATGGTCTCCTTGAGGGTTCTGTCTTTGATACCGGCCAGGGTGCATTGGGGTCAGTGTCTGCTGTGGAGAGGAGGACATGGATCAATGCAATGCCGTCTGCTATACAGTGGTGTATTCTGAAAAACAGGGCACACCCTTTGCCGTAATTCTCTATGAGATGGATGTCCCACAGGGGCTTGTTGTAGTCAAGGGATTTTGTCTTGAGGGCACTGATCACCTCCATAAGCTCCTGCTTGTCCCCGGGTGAAGGCAGGGCGATTCTATGCAGATGTGAACGCAGGTCGAAATGTTTATCTGTAACCCATTTTGCTGCCCCCATACCTGTCATGGGCTTTTCCACCTTTTTCTTGAACCTTGGAAAACAGGCAAGACGGGTGTCTATGGTGGCGTAAATACGATTGTAGTCAAGGGGTTCTTCAAATTCCATTACGGATGTGATCACCATCAGATTGACAGGGTCATCCATGCATAGCCAGAAATTATCAGCGTTGGTCATGGTTTCGGACATATTCTCCTCCTGAAAGCGGGTTCTTTAAGTATTGCGTTTTTGATATGCAATCATTGTGGTTTGACAGATAATATCTTCATAAAATTATGACAAGGAAACCCCTATACCTCGTAGGGCAGGGGTCGTTTAATCTCATTCTGAAACAGTGTATTTTTTAGATTGCTGGTGTTTTTCTCACTGAAGATGCATTCACACTACATAAAATATCAGGGCTGTTCAAGTAAAAAAAAGCTCATGTTGCGTTTCAATGTCTTATTTAACGATAATCTCAACAAGGGAATGGAGAAAGGCTTTTCCTCTTTTGCGGACATTATGAACGAACTCAAAGAACCCGGAATTGCTGTCATTCAAACGGATTCGGATAGGGCAACAGGTTCAGTTCAGCGATAAATCGGTAATCACGCTGGTTCTTTGACACAAACGGATATCCAAAATATATTGCCGTGGAGGCTATCAGTGCATCGGGTATGAGATATCCTCACGGTTACGCCATATTCCTATGAACGGCTCGTCAGCAAGTCCGTTTTTTTTTCATTTCCATCGCGTATTCCGTAGCATGTTTTTAAAAAAGCTATGAAATCTGCAACTTGATGCTTGGCTTCGGGAGAGAGGGTAGAATAATCATGTAAAAAATTTTCCTGTCTCATCATCATTACTCCGGTGATAATTTTTGGCTCACGTTGGGTTTCAGGGTCTTATTTGACGATAATCTCAACAATGGAATAGAGAAGGGCTTTTCCTCTTTTGCGGGCATTTTATATGAAAGTCCCCATATTTTAAGTAAGGGCGTATTGCAATACTTTCATGCTTCGATTGTGGCGGTAATGCCGCCATGGTGGTTATATAGCTTTCCAGATAATGAAATTGGCAACCGTACTTTAGGGGCAGCCCCCTGTGGCTGCCCTTGGGAATGGATATGCTCAAAGATTTTTCTGGAAGTCTATATAACGAACCCAAAGAGCCCAGGATACAAAGGGAGTTGCTACTGTGATCTCCTATATGGTGGATATAAAAAAGCTAAATATCATAATGATATAATAATTGTCAACCTGTGTATTGTGAACTACTATCCGCATGGATTGGAAAAGACCCTTAAGCAGAACATGAGCAAAAAAAAATTAATGAATTATGAAATAAATGCTTGACAAGCATAACGCAATGCATCATATTGGGTCTCAATGACACGATGCGTTATGAAACGCCTTTTAAAAAATGCAATAGATGAATTTTATTAAGGATGGCTGAAATCATTCTTGAGTGATTTAAAACAGCCAGGACATTAAAACATATAAGGAAAACTTAAAGGAGATTGATTATGAAAAGCAGAAAAGACGTTAAAAATGATGTTGCAGCAGTTACGCCGGAAGAGGGAACTGAAACTTCGGCAAATTCAGAAGTTAAAAGTGAAGAGTGCAATAGACTTTACAGGTACGAGACTGCCAGGGCCATCAGGGATACCCGTGACGCTCTGAAAAAGAGGGTGGATTCCTACAATGAGAAGTATATTAAGGGAAGCCTTGAGTCAGGACGGGAATTCATGAAGGAGCTCCAGGATGATCCCCTCAAGAAAATTGATGCTCTCGTGGATGAAGGCACAAAAAAAATAAAGACCCTTAAATCCGATTCCCTTAAGAGATATGATGATGTAAAATCAAAATCAAAAGATATTTCTGCAAAGCTTAAGGAGAAACCTTTCAAATATGCCGGTGAGGTGGTAAAGGAGATCAGGGACGATGCCGACAGGGTTATTGAGAAATATAAGGAAAAGAGCCGCAAGGTAATCAACACCCTGGAAAAGGACATTGAGATTGCCAGAAAAGAGTTTGTGGATAACGGAAAAAAGGCAATTGAGAAACTGCCCATGAAAAAAAGGGCTGAGGAGAAGATCAATGCAACCATAGAGAAATTTCCATCAATCTTTAATCTGCCGAGCAAAAAAGAGGTTGAAGAGTTGATCAAAGGGGTTGACAATGTAAGCAGAAAAGTTGACTCTCTTGCAAGGCATGCCTCCGCAGCCTGATATGAAACCCTCGTGCTTCGTTGTGGCAGATGAGTCTGCCATGGCTGTTTATATGAAAGTCCCCGCCGTTTCAGGACTTTCATCACTTCGATTGTGGCGGTAATGCTGCCATGTTGGTTATATGAAAGTCGTCCGTAGGGGCGATTCATGAATCGCCCCTACTTTCATTGTTCGTTGTGCCCGCCAGGGCATGGCCGTTTATATGAAAGTCCCCATATTTTAAGGCTCTCGGGACTTTCATGCTTTGATTGTGGCGGTAATGCCGCCATGTTGGTTTATATGAAAGTCCCCATATTCTAAGGTTACCGGAACTTTCATTGTTAGTTGTGGCAGATGAGTCTGCCATGGCCGTTATATGAAAATCCCCGTCGTTTCAGGACTTTCATCACTTCGATTGTGGCGGTAATACCGTAATGTTTGTTATAAGGGAGAGATTAAAAAAAATGCATCTGGTAAAAAAATATGCCAACAGAAAGCTATACGATACAAAAGATAAAAAATACGTTACAATGAAGCATATTTCGGAGATGATAAAATCAGGAAAGGATGTCTCTATCATTGATAATGAAACAGGTGAGGATATAACGGCCTCCATCGTTTCTACACTGATGGGTAAAGACGGCAGCGAATCCGAAGAGAGTCTCTCCACAGGTGTATTGATTCAGCTTTTCCGCAAGGGCAGCGGGGCATTGACCGACTATGCCAAAAAATATTTTTCAATATGGCAGAATGCCTTTACCCTGGCAGAGGATGAACTTGACAACCTTTTGAAAACACTTGTCAAGAACAAGGAGATATCAAAGACCGAAGGCAGCCGGCTTAAACAGGAGATCACAGGTTTTACAAAATCCATCAGGGGCTGGATCTCCGACATGGTTGACCGAAGGGTCAACGAGGCCATGGAGATGATGAACCTTCCCACCAAGGATCAGTTTACTGAACTCCAAGGGAGGATCAGCGAGCTTGAAGCCAAAATAGAGGAGATTGAATCCCGAAAAGGCTCTCATATCCCAACCCCGTAGTGAATTAACTTCAATGGCCGGATTCCGGCCCGCCCCCAATCCCCGATCATCAATATTGATGATATGGGTGTTTTTTATTCTAACTGAAGAGTTGTAAGTTCACATTCTCCACACCATAATATTGTGGCCATATATTGCATGACAATACTATCAGGAGTGGTCAGTGGGAGAACTTATCACTAACGAGATTCTAAAAGGAGAAAGTATGCTTCCAGAATATTTTGAATTTTCCCTGCCGGTAAAACTTGTCTATGGACCCGGCATTATCGGCAATGTAAAAGAATCTGTTGCTAAATTCGGTAAAAAACGGGCACTTCTCGTTACAGATGCCGTCCTTGCCCAGGCCGGTCCGGTGGAGCGGGTCAAGGACGGCTTCAAGGGTACGGATATCTCAATTGTGTCTGTGTTTGATGACGTGCCCCCCAATTCAACCTTGAAAACGGTTCAGGCATGTGCGGCCCGGGGCAAGGCAGATAAATGCGACATGATTATCGCCGTGGGCGGAGGCAGCGTCATAGATACGGCCAAGGTGGCCAATCTGCTCATGGTCAAGGGCGGAAATATCGAGGATCACATGGGGGCGTATCTTCTTGACATAAACGATCAGCTTCTGCCCTCCATTATTATTCCCACCACGGCAGGCACGGGCTCCGAGGTGACCAAGGTTGCCGTCATTGCAGATCCTGACAATGATGTGAAGCTGCCCTTTGCCGAAGAGCAGTTCCTTCCCCAGCTTGCCATCCTTGATCCTGAACTCACCATCTCCCTGCCCGGCAAACTCACGGCAGCCACAGGTATGGATGCCCTGGTCCATGCCATTGAGGCCTATGTTGACAAAGAGTGGTCCCCGGCATCGGATGCCCTTGCCCTCCACGCCATAAAGTTAATATCGAGAAACATACTCGGAGCCTGTGCCAATCCCCAGGATATTGAGGCAAGGGGTGCCATGCTGGTGGGAAGTTTTCTTGCCGGGGTGGCCTTTTCACACTCAATGGTGGGCATGGTTCACGGCATATCCCACGCCCTTGGAGGTGTCTATCACATACCCCACGGCATTGCCAACTCCCTTATTCTGCCGGAAGTGATGGCCCATAACCTGGAGTCCCGCCTTGACAGATTTGCAGATATAGCCTTTACCCTGGGCATCTCCTTTCCCGAAGTGGTTTCCGACAGCAGAAGCATTATAGATACTGGCAAACTGGATATTGTCTCCAAACTCGTGAAGAAGACTGAAATGAAATCCCTCCAGGATGTGGTCGAAAGCGGTTCGCATGCAGTCAGGGATTTTGCCCTGCGCCAGCTTGATCACCTTGCCTTTGTGGATCAGTGGATACGAAGAAAGGCTGCCGAGGCCGGCGTTGAAAAAATCCGCACCCTGAACCGTCAACTGGCGTTTTTAACCGGAACCCCTTTGAATCTCAAGGATGCAGGGATCACCGACGGCCTTGCAAAGCTTGATCAGGTTGCGGACACTGCCATGGAAGACGGCTCCATGCTTTACAATCCAGTGGAACCCCGTCGGGAAGATGTTGTCGAGATCATTAAAAAAGCCTACAACTCCACAGACAAACCCCTCAAGGTGCTGGAAAAGGACCTAAAGACAGCCAAAAAAGGCAAAGCTGCCGACGGCGTGAAAAATGTCTTCAAAAATACCGAGGAACTCTACGATGTTCTGGCGGGATTTTATGAACTCCTCAAAAAGGATGAAGAGCTGGGGCCTGCCCTTGCAAAGACAGGTCTCTGTGTCCAGTTTGTCTATAAAAATCCTTCGGCCGTCATAACTGTTGATGCAACCGGCAAGGGTGTTGAGATAATCCAGGGTGATTTTGACGGAAAACCAGAAGTCACCATGACCATGGATGCTGATTTTGCCCACAAATTCTGGCATGGAAAGGCAAATCTTGTCTCTGCCCTCACAAGACGTCTCGTGGTGGCCAAGGGCAATGTCCCAAAAACCCTTAAACTCTTACCTGTATTAAAACCTGCCTACAAACTTTATCCCGAATATTTGAGGGAAAAGGGCTTATCTGATATAGTAATGTAATAATGATTGTTCATTTTTTGACTATCTTGATTTTTTGACTATCTTGATTTTTTGACTATCTTGATTTTTTGACTATCTTGATTTTTTGACTATCTTGCCAATGGCAAAAATAAGCCAACGTTAGAGACGCAATGCATTGCGTCTCTACATAATCACGCTGTGTGCATGAAATTGTTTTTTAGACACCCCACTTTTAATCTGATCAACCTTAGGGCTTCGAGAGGAGTTAAACTTATGAAGATAGCATGAAAATTGCATATAATTATTTTCAGGTTTTTTCGAGACGGCGATACTAAATTCTTTTTGGATGGCGATACTAATTTTTTTTGGATGGCGATACCGATTCTTTTTGGATGGCGATACCGATTCTTTTTGGATGGCGATACCGATTCTTTTTGGATAGCGATACCGATTCTTTTTGGATGCCCATACCGATTCTTTTTGCTCTCTTTCCAATCCGGTACAATATGGCATCGCCCCTGAAACCTGAAAGGAGGTTGTTATGATAAAAATTATTCAACATAGACAGACAGTCATGGCGGCCGGACTATTTTTTCTTTTCATCTCTTTTTCAATTCCTGTGGAAATATGTACAGCCCTTGATTTCCATTCAGCCCTCCACTCCTCCAGCACCAAGAGATTGCATTCCCTTGATTCCCCTGAATATCCGGATTATAACCTTTCCACATCTTCCCGGGATAATTTTTATGCCCTCTCCCCAAAAGACCGTTACCACACAACATCCCTTCCCACTTTTTCATGGGTGAATTTTCTTTCGGCAAAAATGATGGAAAAGAGAGATGTCTTTCCCTGGAGTACTCCCGACATAATCCAGGAAGATCGTTTTGATGAGGTGGGGGGCATGAACTATGAACTCTATGATGGAGAGTTCCGCCATATTGACACCATCCGTCAAGATATTGTCACCGAACTGGCACAGGGTACTGCCGAAGAACTTTTCAAGAAGACAAGAACCGGACAGAAGCTGGATATGCTATCCAGACGAATTGCCGGTTATCTAACGGTTCAGTACCTGAAACGGGAAGATAGCGGCAGCGAGTTTATAATGCCCGGCCGGAGTTCCGTATCCCAGTCTGTCCAGGTGAAAAACCAGATGTACCTTTCTGAACCTGCATCCGGTGGGGAGTCCCACGGCTCGGGTGATATTTATGGACTCTCCTTTTCTGTGCGACTTTTCAATGATGTTAACTCCAACCCCCTTGAATATGCCCTGGAACTTAACAGCTTCTATTTGAACACAATGCTCAGAATACGCTATGAACCTGCCGATGAAAGGAGTTCTCTCTCCTTCACGGATAGGAGATTCCAGGAGATTCTGGATTGCAGGGCAGCCCTGGAGTTTGTGTCCGAACCCCGGGAAACCTACGGGATATTAAGGTTATACTTTGATTTCTAAGTGTCCAGGCATATCAGAGATAAAGAGACAGAAACTTGCTTTTTGTGGATAATGACGAGTGATGCTGTTTTAAAATTTCCATCTGCAAGAAAACAACTATCGGTCACAATAGCATTCAGAGCTTGGAGACATGCAACTCGCAAAACGTCTCGTAGATATTCCTGGTGTTCATTGTGTCAAACCTGACATTTCACACGGAGATATCCTCTCCTCAATGTTTGGTCTCATATGTGTTGGCAAACCGGATTACAGTGCCATTGAAATCTTTAGGCAAGACCCATGGTTCTTCACTCAATCGCTGGGTATATCCAATTGCCCATCCCAGGCTACATTGCGTCAAAACACCTTCCCGGGCAGTGGTTCTTCCCGGGGAGTCCGTAAGTTTCAGGCTTGCATCTTCCACATTCAACGTCACCGACTACAACTGGCAGACCACGGCAGGTTCCCACACCCTGGATCCCCAGGGTAACAGGGTCACATTCACGGCCCCTCCGGAAACAGGAAAAGCCAAGCTTGTGGCCAACCGGGCAGACACCGGCGAAACCGGCAGGGCTTTGATATATGTTGTCGATGACGGGATGGTCCTCTCCCCAGTTCATTAATATCAGCGGATGCTTAAATTTACTTTTAAAATAAAGTCCAGTCTGATAGATAAGGAATGAGTACGAAATAACGGCATCCTTCATATCAACTAAAAAGTAGTTTACACTTTTTCTTGTTTGTCTGAATCACGGATTGCCTCGGATTACACGGATGACACGGATTTTTTCAATCCGTGAAATCTTTTAATCCCTGATTCAGACAATGGCACAAATCAGAAACGTGTAAAGTGATCAATGAAAGATGCCAAAAAATAACTTTATCATTTTGATTGAAACAAAGCGGGCGGGGACACCCGCACTCCAGGATTTAATTGGGAACCTTTTTATATGAAAGTCCCCATATTTTAAGGGGCGTATGCAATACTCCCCTACTTTCATGCTTCGATTGTGGCGGGTTCACCGCCATGTATGTTATATGAAAGTCCCCGTCGTTAAAGGACTTTCATCAATTCGATTGTGGCGGTAATGCCGTCATGGCCGTTTATATGAAAGTCCCCATATTTTAAGGCTCCCGGGACTTTCATTGTTCGTTGTGTCCGTCAGGGCATGGCCGTTATAGAAAATCCGTTGTTGACTTAGGAGCAGCGTGTGGCTTATAGAGCTGTACTGTTTTTTAACACAGTAATAAAAAATCGTTATCTGTTGAGGCAGTTTGTGATCAGAGACATAAAAGGCCGGTTTGCAGCCTCCGTCATTGGTATACTCTGGGCTTTTTTGTCTCCTTTGGCTACCATGATCTCTTACATCTTTGTCTTTTCCCTTGTAATGAGAATATCTATATCAGCCGATGAGACAGGAACCAGTCAGTTTTCTCTTTTTTTTCTGGCAGGATTTTTTCCCTGGACCCTTTTTTCGGAAAGTATCAATAAATCAAGCAGGGTACTCATTGATAACGCAGGACTCATAACAAAAGTACTCTTTCCCACGGAACTGCTTCCCGTGAGCAGTGTATTGTCATCCTTTCTTACTGGTGGAATTGGTTTCCTTATTTTCCTTTTTTATCTCTCTCTCCATGGTTTTCTTCATATCTCCTGGGCTCTTCTGCCACTATTGCTGATGTTGCTTTTTGTTTTTGCTTTGGGGATTGCCTTTTTTATATCGGCACTTCATGTTTTTCTTCGTGATGTGGGTGAATTGCTGAATATTTTAATGATGCTATGGTTTTTTGGGACACCGATCATCTATCCTGCATCTATGTTACCGGACTCTTTGAAAATGTTTTTATCCTGTAATCCAATGCTTCCGTTTATCTCTCTTTTTA
>JADGBO010000139.1 GCA_015231465.1 Desulfamplus sp. | reverse complement strand
ATTTCCACGGTAAACCTTCATGGTCGGAGTCCGGCCACACCGGATCATGGAAATAATGTATCCATTTCCACGGTAAACCTTCATGGTCGGGGTTCGGCCATCCCCGATCATGGAAATAATGTATCCATTTCCGTGGTAAAGAAGCGACTTTAATGGCACGTTACAAATCAAGCCGAAAACTTGATTTCGGCAATTTGGGTAACCATTCATGAGAAAACTTCAGGCACTTGAGATGGTTAAGATTTCAAAATCATTTCAGGGCTTTTTTGCCAACAAAAATATAGACCTTCATATAAGGTCCGGGGAAATTCTGGGGCTTCTCGGGGAGAACGGGGCCGGCAAGACCACCCTTATGAACATACTCTACGGTCTTTATCAACCCGACAGCGGCGAGATACGCATCAACGGAGAATCTGTTCAGATCAAATCTCCCCTGGACTCCATCCACCAGGGAATCGGCATGGTACATCAGCATTTCATGCTGATTCAGAACCATTCGGTCATTGAGAACATCGCCCTTGGATATGAGGGGACTCCCTTTTTCTTTCCCAAAATAAGAATCAAGGATAGAGTTGAAGAATTTTCCAGGAGATTCAATTTCTCACTGGAGCCTTTAAAAAAAGTATGGCAGCTTTCAGCAGGTGAGCAGCAGAGGGTGGAGATCATCAAGGCCCTTATGAACGGTGCTGATCTTCTTATTATGGATGAACCTACATCGGTGCTGACTCCCCGGGAGATAAAGGATCTTTTCCATACCCTGAAGGAGATGAAATCCCAGGGTCACATGGTTATCATAATAACCCATAAATTAGATGAGATCATGGAGATATGCGACAGGGTCACGGTGCTTAGAAAAGGTGAGATCGCGGGAAATGCCGACACTGCCGGTATGGACAAGGCTTCCCTGGCCAGAATGATGATAGGCAGGGATGTGATTTTTAACGTCAAAAAAGACCCCGTTGTCCGGGGTGATCGGACTTTAAATATCTCCAATCTCATTGTAATTGGCGACAAAGGTGGCCCTGCTGTAAAAAATATCTCTTTTGATGTTTTTGAAAGTGAGATTTTCGGTATTGCCGGTGTATCGGGAAACGGACAGCGGGAACTTGCCGAAGCCATTACCGGAATCCGCAGGATAGAGTCCGGAACCGTCAAGGTGGGACACCGTGATATAACCAATTTATCTCCAAGAAAAATTTACGATCATGGAGTTTCCCATGTTCCCGAAGAGAGGATAAAGTTCGGCATAGCCCCCGGACTCTTCCTCTATGACAACGCCATACTCAAGCAGCATCATCTTGGAAAGTTTTCCCGAAACATTTTCCTGGAATACGGACGTATCAAAACCCATGCCAGGTCCCTTGTGGATAACTACAAGGTGGCGGCCAGATCCATAAATGTTGAGATCAAAAATCTCTCCGGAGGGAACATACAGAAGCTCATCCTCGGCAGAGAGATATCTGAAAAACCCTCCCTTCTCGTGGCCTCCCATCCCACATACGGACTTGATGTGGGAGCCACCCAGTATCTGAGGGAGCAGCTTCTCATCCGGAGAAGGGAGGGGGGGGCGGTGCTTCTCTTTTCCGAAGATCTGGAGGAGATATTTGAGCTGTGTGACCGTATAGCAGTCATGTTCCAGGGGGAGCTGATGGGAATTATAGATTCCGGGGATGAAGAAAAACTTGCCGACATAGGTCTTATGATGGCTGGTTCCCTTAGATATTGACCATTAGATATTGACCATTAAATATTGACCATTAAATATTGACCGTTAGATATTGAACAGGCCATAAGTTCTGTCAAGGCTTTCCGGAATAGCTCCATAAATCTGGAACCACACACGGAACACCCGTGGACTTATTTCAAAAAGGGAGAAACACCTGTAATGCTCCGTTTCAGGGTCACTGAAAGACCTGCTGTTACAACTTATGGAGCCATTTTCATCAACATGGGCTCCATTGCCGCTGCCCTTGGGGCAATTGGACTGGTATTTTTATTTTCCGGCATCAATCCTTTTTATGCAGTGGCCCAGATTTTTCTGGGCTCCTTTGGTTCCATCTACGGCATCATGGAGACCGTCACCAAGGCTATTCCCCTCATTCTCATCGGCGGAGGACTCACTCTGGCATTCAGGGCCAGATTCTGGAACATAGGAGCAGAGGGCCAGCTTCTCATGGGTGCCCTAATGGGAACCTGGGTCGGACTTACCTGGGGAGAGACCCTGCCGGCCTTTATCCTTATTCCTGTCATGTTTGCCGCCGGATTTATGGGGGGAGCCATGTGCGGCATTATTCCGGCTATACTGAAGGTCAAATTCTCCATCAACGAAGTGATCTCCACATTGATGTTCAACTACATATGTGCCCAATTCGTCACCATGCTCATCGTGGGCCCCTGGAAAGGAGGCAGTCGTTTTGGTTTTCCAGGCACAGATAACCTTCCCGATGCCGCACTTCTGGGGCTTATTCCAGGTTCCAGAATCCACGTTTTCACCCTCATCCTTGCCCTTGTTTCCGTTATTCTACTGTACATCATCATACATCGCACCCGATTTGGCTACGATGTGAGGGTCATAGGGGAAAACCCGGATGCCGCAAGGTATGCCGGGATAAATTTTTTCAGAACTTCCCTGGCAATAATGGCCGTAAGCGGCGGCCTGGCAGGTTTTGCAGGTGTTGGTGAGGTGGCAGGGATTCATCACTACCTGGGCTATCCGGCATCGGTCTCTTCGGGTTATGGATTCACAGCCATTATCGTGGCCTGGCTTGCCAAGCTCAATCCCCTGCTATCCATTGTTTCGGCCATATTCTTTGCAGGTATCATGGTGGGCGGAGATGCCATCCAGATAACCCTTGGCCTGCCTGCCGCAACCGTTCAGATAGTAAACGGAATACTGCTTGTTTTTCTGATAACCGGAGACTACTTTATAAAAAACCGAGTAACCTTAGTTTGGGGCAAGCCTTTGCAACAGTAATGAGTAGAAAAAATATTTTTCCGGAACTCTATCTCTCAACAGCCCACTACCCTAAGGCTATAGTGGTTTTACGCCTATGTTTTATATGAAAGTCCCAATATTTTAAGTAAGGGCGTATTGCAATACGCCCCTACTTTCATGCTTCGATTGTGGCGGTGGGCCGCCATGGCCGTTATATGAAAGTCCCCATATTTTAAGACTCCCGGGACTTTCATGCTTCGTTGTGCCCGTCAGGGCATGGCCGTTATAAAAACAATGCAGTCTATTCTACATTCTAAAAGGTTCAGATATGAAACAGGAAGTTGTACATATTCTCAAAAAAATTCATTACATAGAAGCTGACATGGAAATTCAGAAACAGATACTTCATTCTATCCCTTCAGCCAACATCCCTGATATTGAAAAGACCCTCCAGGCCATTGCCGGACTGAAAAAACAGGTGACCATGCTAAAGGCAGATATTGAAAAAGTTGATCCCGATGCCTACGGATACATTACAAAACTTGAAGAAGCAATGATATCATTGAGAAAGATCATGCATAATAAAAAGTTCAGCGACATAACCACCTGGCAGCCGGACACTCCCTGCGTGGTTGCCCTGAAATCCGGAGAACGCCTCAATTGCCTGATCAAAGCCTCCCAGGAGAACGGCGGCCTACTGGTGGTCACCTTTGACGGCACCACCAGGGAAATAACACCCGAAGAGATGTTTCAATCCATGTAAATAAGAGCCTATCCCCAAAATGCCATGTAGCACAATATATTATGTATTTAAGTTAAGAAAATCCATATATTGTATTTGACCTGATTTTTGGGATAGCTTCAAGGAAGCCCTTTATAAATTATGGAAGACGTTATAATTTCAGTAATGCAGAGAACAATGGTTGCCGGAACCCCCCTGCTCCTGGGAACCGTGGGAGAAGTGATATGTGAGCGGTCCGGCATTCTAAACCTTGGTGTGGAAGGGGTAATGTCCGTTGGTGCCGTGGTGGCTTTCATTGTTACCTATACCACCGGAGATCCCTGGTTGGGAATGTTTGCGGCCATTGGAGCCGGAATGCTGATATCCGTCATCCATGCCTTCACTTCCGTAACTCTCCAGGCCAATCAGGTGGTTTCGGGTCTTGCCCTTACCATGATAGGGCTGGGACTTTCGGAAATGATGGGAAAATCCTATGTGGGAAAACCCCTTGCCGTGAAAATGAATGACATTGCCATTCCATGGCTTTCAGATATTCCTGTATTAGGTCCAATTTTTTTCAATCAGACTCCATATTTTTACATGGCAGTAATACTTGCCCTGGGAGCATGGTTTTTCCTTGAGAGAACACGCCTGGGCATCAAGGTTCGCTCCACAGGCGAGAATCCCAGGGCCACCGAGACCCACGGTGTCAATGTGGGTCTCATAAGGTATGCCTGTGTCATCATTGGAGGGGGATTTTCAGCCATGGCCGGGGCACATCTCTCCACCTCCTACAGCAAATCCTGGATTGAGGGTATGACTGCCGGAAGAGGCTGGATTGTCATTGCCCTGACCATATTTGCCCTTTGGAATCCAGGTAAAGCCATCTGGGCATCTTTTCTCTTCGGAGGCATTTTTGTCCTTCAATATCTCCTTCAGCCCCTTGGAATATCCCCCAATTTCCTGGCTATGCTTCCCTACGCTGCAACCCTTTTGATACTTCTTGTAATGAGCATAAGGGATCCAAGGCGGCTCAACGCACCGGCAAAACTTGGAGAGCCATATAAGAGAGGAGAGAGATAGATGTCTGTTAGCCAGGTTTTCAGTAATCACTCCAGGGAAGATATAAATAATACAGAACTTTTGATACTGGAGGAGCAGTCCATGCGGGATGGGCTCCAAAGGGAGGCCACTATTTTTTCCATTGATGAAAAAATCAGATGTTTTGAACTACTCCAGGCAGCAGGTCTCCGGAGAATCCAGGCAGGCTCCTTTGTAAATCCCCGCATGGTTCCCCAGATGGCAGACACGGACGAGCTGGTCAGAAGGGTCATAGAAAAGGCAACGGCAAAAATTTCAGTTTTGATTCTCAATGAAAAGGGGCTGATGCGTGCCCTGGAGTGCGGTGTACCGGGTGTGAGTCTCTCCGTTTCCGTCAGTAATGCCCACAGCCTGAACAATGTGGGTAAATCGGCTGAAGAAGCCTTGAATTCCATACTCCCATGCATCAAAGAGGCCCTGGCTTCAAACTTGGACGTGAGGGCTGAATTGCAGTGCGTATTCGGGTGCATCCATGAAGGAGCCGTCAAGGAGGATAAGGTTCTGGCCGCTGCTGAAAAGATGATAGGAGCTGGTGCTGCCGAGATAAGCCTTGCCGACACCACTGGTATGGCACTCCCTGCCGACATCAGCCGCATGATTGGCCGATTCAAGGCTGAATTTCCCCACATCAGGATTTCCCTCCACCTCCATGACACCAGGGGCCTGGGTCTTGCCAATATACGTGCCGGTTATGAAGCCGGAGTGAGACGATTTGATGTCTGTGCCGGAGGCCTGGGAGGATGCCCGTTCATCAAGGGTGCCCCAGGCAATGTGGCAACCGAAGATGCTGTGGATATGCTGGAAAAAATGAGTGTCAATACAGGCATTGATCTTCTAAGGCTTGGAGAGGCTGTTCAATTCTACGAAGCTCGTCTGAAACGAAAACTTGGTACAAACAGGCACATTATTGATGGCTTTTCCAGGACATAATGGTATTTGTCTGCTGTAAATCCTGCCCATCCTGATTCAGACAATCCCCCGGACATCAGGCGATGAAACATCATCCTCCGATTCCCGGAAAACCGTCATGTATATCAATTAAGAGAGTATTGACAAGGCTTACTGCATGATAATTGTCGATTTTGAGCAATAAATAATGCCCTAATGAACTATACAAGGAGTGAAAAATGGAGAACAAAAAAATAGGTGTCATAGGGGCCGGAGTCATGGGAAGCGGTGTGGCCCAGAATCTTGCACAAAGCAATTTCCAGGTCATACTCATTGATATTTCCCAATCCGCCCTTGAAAAGGCAAAGTCGGACATCCACAACAACGTCAGATTCCAGGGATTGATGACAAAGGACAAAAGCAGTTTCCTTCCCCCTGAAACTGTACTGGAACGAATTACATTCACAACAGACTACTCAACCCTTGACAACACATGGTATGTCATTGAGAACGTGGTTGAAAAATGGGAGGCCAAAGCCGATGTATATCCCCGCCTTGATGAGATATGCCCTGCCCATACGGTGTTTGCGGTTGACACATCCTGCTATTCAATTACAAGGGTGGCATCCCTCACCCGTCGTCCCGACAGAGTAATCGGCATCCATTTCATGAATCCTGTGCCCATGAAATCTGCCGTGGAGGTGATAAAAGGGTGGCACACGTCCCTGGAGACCATAGAGATCACAAAGGAGATGCTCACTGCCATGGGAAAGGAGTGGATCATGGTGAATGACTCTCCAGGCTTTGTATCCAACCGTGTCCTGATGCTCACCATAAACGAAGCCATATTCCTTCTCCAGGAGCAGGTGGCCCAGCCCAGGGATGTGGATGATATTTTCAAAAAATGCTTTGGCCATAAAATGGGACCCCTTGAAACAGCCGACCTCATCGGACTGGACACCATTTTATACTCCATTGAAGTACTCCACGAGAGCTTCAACGACTCCAAATTCCGCCCCTGCAATCTTCTTAAAAAAATGGTGGATGCCGGTCTGCTTGGCCGCAAAAGCGGAAAAGGTTTTTATACCTATTAAGCTGCCAGGCATTGGACAAAAAGATCATATTCAGTTCTGCATAATTGGTTATGCTGCATATGATGTGTAAATTGAGAAATTATCACCCACGAAGGCCTTGATCATTATTTCGGCCAGCAACGTAGGGGCGAACCTGTGTGTTCGGCCTTCACCAGGGCAGACACACAGGTCTGCCCCTACAAGATGGCGACACTGGCCGAAAAGATGATCAAGCCCCCCACGAACAACCATGTTTTGATGGCAATTTGGAGACAAAATTAAGATGAACCCCGAAGAGATAACACTGAAGATAAAAAATTTTGCAGGCCAGTACGTAAACACAGACAATATTGAAGCAGATACTGATCTGTTTGCATCGGGTATGGTAAATTCCCTTTTTGCCATGCAGTTGGTACTTTTTGTTGAAAAAGAATTTGGCATAAAGGTGGAGAATGAGGATCTCGACATTGACAATTTCAAATCCTTAGATGCAATCCATCTTTTTATCCAGCGCAAACTGCCGGTGGCATCATAAAAGTTCAATATTTTAAAAAGTTAAATATTTTAATATACAATGTAATTTTTTGATAAACTTCAAGGATTGTCCATGGATATGGAACTTAACGCCGACCAGATATCGGCACGGCAAGCTTTTCGGCAATTTGTGGAACAGCATGTCATCCCCACCGCAGCAAAGTGCGATGCCCTCCGGGAAACACCGCCGGAACTGATAGAGTCCCTGGCCCGGGAAGGTTATCTCGGAGCCCTTGTGCCAAAGGAGTACGGAGGAGAGGGGATGGATGGACTCAAATGGGGTCTCCTGTGCGAGGCCATGGGATATGGCAGTGCCTCCCTGCTCTCCCTTTTGACTGTACACAGCATGGTTATCCAGGCCGTGCTGAAATGGGGTACCCAGGCCCAGCGGGAAAAATGGCTCCCCCCCCTGGCATCCGGCAAGATAATTGCAGGATTTGCATTGACTGAGAACAAAACAGGCAGCGATGCAAAAAATACCAAAACATCTGCCAGGCAGCAAGATGATGGAACCTGGCTGCTACAGGGAAATAAAAAGTGGATGTCCTTTGGTCAGGTGGCATCCCTTTTCCTCATCCTTGCCCAGATTGATGGCAAGGCCACCGCATTCCTTGTGGAGAGGGGGAGCAGGGGCTTTTCCACCGAACCCATTACCGGAATGATGGGATTTCGATCCGCCATGCTGGCCCAGCTCCACATGGATGACTGCCTGGTTCCGGCGGAAAACATCCTGGGGAGACCCGGCTTTGGTTTCTCCCATGTCATTGGAACCGCCCTTGACCAGGGCAGATACTCCATTGCCTGGGGCTGTGCAGGACTTGCCAGGGCCTGTGTTGATGCCTGCCTTGACTACACTGACCAAAGGGAGCAGTTTGGGGTACCCATCAGAGAACATCAGCTCATCCAGGAGATGATCGCGGATATGATCACCCAGTCCAGGGCAGCACAGATGCTCTGTTTCCGTGCTGCTTCTCTCAAGGAGCAGGGTGATCCATCCCTTATCATGGAGACATCCATGGCAAAATACTTCGCCTCCCGGGCAGCGGTTAAAATTGCATCCGATGCCGTGCAGATCCATGGTGCCAACGGCTGCTCCAACCAATTTCCGGTGGAGCGTCATTTCCGGGATGCCAAGATCATGGAGATCATAGAAGGGAGCAACCAGATGCAGCAGATCATCATAGCAAGATATGGTTATCAGAGACACCAGATAAAAAAAAAGGGGGGAGGGAACCCATGAGCAGTGCCGATATCTGCCCTGGAGACGCGTCAGGGCCATGCTCCGGCCACGGAGATATTGCAAATTCCGGCGACGGAGATATTGCAAATTCCGGCGACGGGGATATTGCAAAAGGCACGGCCATCACCGTGGAGAGAGCCCTGGCCACGGCAGCCACCATGGCCCAGAAAGAGGCCATCGCAAAGGATAACAGGGAACGGAAGATAAAATGTGTGGTCTGGGACCTGGATAATACCCTCTGGAGAGGCACACTTCTTGAGAACTCCAATGTGGTGATGCGT
>JADGBO010000138.1 GCA_015231465.1 Desulfamplus sp. | reverse complement strand
ATTTCCAGGCAACCGTCCCACCAACTCTATCCTTTTCAAAAAGATGACCCCACATACACTTGGCTCCCTGATAGCCATGTATGAACATAAAATATTTGTCCAGGGGGTTATCTGGAATATCAACAGTTTTGACCAATGGGGAGTGGAACTCGGCAAACAGCTTGCCGACAGAATCTTTCCTGAACTCCATGGCAAAGAAGATATTTACCGCCATGACAGCTCAACCAACGGACTTATCAATACATTTAAATCTATGATTTAAGGAACTCAAAAGTTGTAAGTTCTCATATCCCACACCATATATTGTGGTTATATATTGCATTACGGTACTATCAGTAGTGGTCAGTGGGAGAACTTATCACTCGCGAGTAAGGAATCGACCTTAAATAACTTGCCCTTTTACCTCACCCCACCACCCCCCCCCAATCCCCTCTCCATGAATGGAGAGGGGGGTATGGGATTCGATAATCCATCTAAAAAGTGTAAACTGAAAAATGAAGGATGCCCTTATTTAGTACTCATTCCTGAAAAAAAGTCGATATTTTCCGACTCAATGACCTTTTATCCTTGCCTTTACATTTTTCTTTTGCTATCACTGTCCAGGCAGAAGTTATGATTGTGTTTGTTTTATACTGCAAATTTTTATGGTAAAGCAGTAGTTATAAAAGCATTCTTATTTGTTGCGTGGATGTCTATTTATCAAATAGACAAATAGGATTTTTATCCGGAAAACGTATAACAGTTAAACTTAAAGGCATTAAAAAATGGTATGGATGAAAATGATATTCATGGGTAGATCATTTATATCTATTCCTTTAATAAGCCTTTAAGGAAATATCATAAAATACACTGCCCTGTTATATCAAAATAAAAAAATAATCATTATCTTAATAAAAATACTTTTATTTTAAAGCATTTTTATGTATCATTAAAACCTAAAGCTGTCGTTGAACAGTAAATTTTGGACAAAATCTAAGGAGAGTAGAGTTATGAGTAAAAATCCTGACATTCTAACAATTCCCCAGGCAGCACAGTATTGTGGCGTTACCAGGATGAGCATGTGGCGCTGGGTCAAGGCCGGTAAGATCAATTCCTTTGTCACCCCGGGTGGACACCATCGAATAATCAAATCTGACCTTGAAAAGGCTCTGAAGGCCCAGGGCATGAAGATGATGATCCGTCAGATTGATGCCCCTGCCAAGATATTGGTTGTGGATGACAATGAGCTTGTGGTCAAAGGGATCGAAAAACTTTTCCTTGAAAACAACTTTGAAGTTGAAACGGCAAGGGATGGATTCGAAGCAGGTGTCAAAGCCAAACAGTTTAACCCGGATCTTATAATCCTTGATCTTATGATGCCTAACATGGACGGATTTGAGGCATGCCGGTTCATCAAAAACAACGACTCCACATCCCACATTAAAATTTTGATCCTTACGGGTCATGCATCAAAGGAAAATGAGGAGGAGATACTTGATGCCGGTGCCGATGACCTCATGGAAAAACCTGTTGACAATGAAGAGCTGATTTACAAGACAGAAGATCTCCTGAGGGATCTACACTGGGTCAAAGATCATATAAGGGCAAAAAGAAAAAGGGCCTATGCTGCAAGAAGAGCCAAGAAATAGATAATTTAATGACTGCACATATGGACAGCCCATGGCTGTTCATATGTGTCTCCCTCCTTTTATCAATTTTCCGACATCCCAACGTGCCCAAATCGTTATGAAACATGCCCAAATCGTTATGATGTAAAGACGCAATGCATTGCGTCTCTATCGTTGATGGTCAAAAAATTAGCAACCTAAAATGGCAAATTTTGACACCCCAGTGTAAACTACTTTTGAGTTGATATGAACGATGCCCAAATTCTGTTTTATTTTTTTGGAGATATGATTTGTTACGGATAAAAAATCTCAAATGTAGCTATGGCAGCATCATGGCTGTTCAGGGAGTGAGTTTTTCTGTGAAACAAGGAGAGCTTATCTCCATTATAGGTGCTAATGGCTCCGGTAAAAGCACCCTTCTTCTTGCCATATCCGGCCTTCTGACAACATGGGAGGGTGAAATCATCTTTGAAGGGAAAAATCTTAAAGGCATGTCCCCGCCTGACATCGTAAAAAAAGGGATATGCATGGTCCCCGAGGGACGGCAGATATTTTCACCCCTGAGTGTTGTGGACAATCTCATGATGGGGGCATACACCATGTACCGCAAGGGTAAAAAAAAAGAGGCTGCCCAGGATATTGATATGATAATGGATATGTTTCCCATACTTAGGGAGCGTGCCCATCAGCTTGCAGGTACGCTTTCCGGCGGGGAGCAGCAGATGCTTGCGGTGGGACGGGCCCTTATGTCAAGGCCGAGACTTATGGTGCTGGATGAACCCTCCATGGGACTGGCTCCAAAGATGGTCGAGATGATCTTCGGAATCATTCAAAAATTGAGGAAGGATGGGGTCACCATTCTTCTTGTGGAACAAAATGCAAGGGCGGCCCTTAAAATATCTGACCGCGGGTATGTTCTTGAAACAGGAAAAATTGTCCTCCAGGGCAGTGCCGGTGAGCTTCTCGTGGATGATGATGTAAAACGTGCCTATCTCGGCAGGGATTACGGGGACTTTTACGACGGCAGAAGATAAGCAGGAAAGAGTTATTCTGCCCCAGGTCCCCCATTGTGATTACAGGGGGAAATAATAAAATCATGAGCGATAGTACCATGCCGGTTTTAACCATTGAAGAGAAAAATCAATTGAAGCTGGAACGTCTCCAGAGTACCCTGAACAGGGCCTTCAAGAATGTTCCTTTCCATAGAAAACGCCTGGGCATATACAATCTAATGCCCGATGACATTGTTTCGCTGAAGGAGCTGGAAAAACTTCCTCTCATGAAGAGAGCACATCTTGGGGATCATTACCCCTATGGCCTTTTTGCCGTGCCCCTTCGTGATATTGTACGTATCCATACAGCTCCGGGAACAGGTGCCAATCCTTCCATAAGCGGCTACACCCGTGCAGATCTAATGATATGGCAGAAACTCGTGGCCAGAAGTCTTGAAGCCGCAGGGGTCACATCCATGGACATACTCCAGATCAACCTTCCTCCGGGACTTGCCAACTGGGGCAGGGACTACAAGGATGGTGCCGAGGCCATGGGGGCAGGGGTGATCCCCAACTCTCCACTATCCCTTGCAAAAACCGTGATGGTGCTGAGGGACTACAAAACCACTGCCCTTGTGACCACATCGGCCTTTGCAGAGCAGTTAACCGAGTACATGTTCGACAACGAGATCAATCCCAATGAATTGAATCTCAAGCGTATCGTACTTGTGGGGGAGCCTGTTCCCGAAAGCAAGATAGAGTGCCTGAGGGATCATCTCCATGTGGATGTATGGCTCAATTACGGCCTCAGTGAAATTCCCGGCCCGGCCATAGCCTTTGAATGCGGCTGCGGCGGCATGCACATAAATGACGACCATATCCTGCCGGAAATAATTGATCCTGTAACCCTGGAGACTCTTCCTCCGGGGCAGAAGGGAGAACTGGTACTTACAACACTATCGGCCAGGGCATTTCCCCTTATACGGTTTCGCACCGGAGATATGGCAAGATTCATTGCAAAACCCTGTGAGTGCGGCTCCCCGTTGATCAAGATGGAGTGGCTGCCGGGCCGCAGTGACGACATGATGGTTATTTCCGGCATCAAGATTTCCCACTCCCAGGTTAAAGCGTACCTGAAAGATGCCCTTGGGGTGGAACGACCCGATTGTACAATGGAGAAAAGGAGATATGGGGGCACCGAGTTTCTCTCCATTGCCCTGGTGATTGACGAGAGTCTCTTTTCCGATGAGATAAAAAATCTGGAGAGGCTCATGATCCATACAGGAGAGTCCCTTGCAGAGCAGATAGGCGTGGCTGTGAAAATAACCCTGACTGAAAAATATCAGAGCTTTCCAGATAATTAAATTGGTTATAGTCCTGTAGGGGCGGCCCCTTGTGGCTGCCCTCAAAAATGGATTTGTTAAAATATTTTTCTGGCAGTCCATAGAAATAATCATTGGGGGAAAAATTGACCCATGAAAATAGGCATTATAAGCGGTTCAGGTTTTTATGAATATCCTGAACTGGAAAATATCGATAAAATTAAAATTAAAACGCGTTTTGGAACGGCAGACTTATTTAAAGGCACTCTAAAGACCAAAGAAATTTATTATATTAACAGGCACGGTGATAACCACGGGATTTTATCCCATCAGGTTAATTACAGAGCAAATATGTGTGCCTTAAAAGATGTCGGGGTTGACTGCATCATAGGTACCAGTGTCATGGGTGTTTTACAGAAAGAGATACCATTGGGTATAATCTTTGTTTTTAATGATCTGTTTTTCTTGGACAATAGGCTGCCTAATGGTGAAACTTGCACCGTGTTTAACGAAATTGATGAAAAAGACAAGGGCCATTTGATATTTTCAACGCCATTTTCCAATACTTTACAAAATGTAATCTTGAACAGCATAAAAGCATTGAACTACGAGTATTATGATAAAGCGGTTTACGCCCATGTAAATGGTCCGAGATTCAACGGTAAAACCGAGATAAAAGTATTGTCAAGCTTGGGATTAACCGCTCTTAGTCAAACTGCCGGGCCGGAAATAGTCCTGGCCGGAGAGCTGGAGATACCTTATCAATTGATAGGATTCGGGGTAGATTATGCAAATGGAGTTATGGAGGAACCTACTTCGGCACAAGAGTTGAATGAAAATATTTGCAAAAGCAATGCAATGCTGAGAAATTTAATAACGGATGCGGTAGAAAAACTTGAAGGTGTTGCATTTGACAATGGCTTTGTTTACAGATTTTAAGGAATTGATTTTTAATAACTCATTTTTTGACCATCAACGTTAGAGACCCAATGCATTGCGTATCTACATCATCACGATTTGGGGGTCAAATTGGTTTTTAGACACCCCGGCTTATACCCGTCAGGGCATGGTCATTGTAAGGATTGAGATATATGCCAACTTATGATTATGACATAGGTATCATAGGCGGAGGTGCGGCAGGATTGACCGCTGCATCCGGCTCGGCACAATTGGGTGCGAGAACACTTTTGGTGGAAAAAGAGAAGGAGCTTGGAGGGGACTGCCTCCATTTTGGCTGTGTTCCGAGCAAAACCCTGATCAAATCAGCTCACGTATATCATTTAATGAAAAACGCAAAAGAGTTCGGGCTGCCGGCACCGGAGGTTCCGCCGGTTGATTTCAGGGAGATTTCCCATCGCATACGTTCGGTCATTTCCGTGATTCAGCAGCATGACTCCGAAGAGAGATTTTGCACCCTTGGTGTCAAAGTAATGTTTGGTGAGCCTCAGTTTTTCGATGAACACTCCATTAAACTAAACGGCAAAATTATTTCCGCAAAGAACTGGGTAATTGCAACTGGATCATCCTCCTCAATTCCTCCGATTCCAGGCATTAATAATACCGGGTTCATAACCAACCGTGAAATTTTTTATATGGACAGCCTTCCGAAATCCATGATCATCCTGGGGGGAGGCCCCATTGGATGCGAAATGGGCCAGGCATTCAGCAGACTGGGTACCAAAATTTCCATTGTCAATAGAGATTCCCGAATTATGGGTAGAGATGACCCGGACATGGCACAGGGTGTCATGGATGCATTGCACTCCGAAGGCGTTCAATTTTATTTAAACAGTTCCATTGAATCTGTAAGAGAGGTATCCGGTCAAAAGGAAGTAACCGTCAAAGACAAGAGCGGAAACTCTATGACCCTGGCAGCAGAAACCATATTGGTTGCCCTGGGCAGAAAACCCAATATCGAAAATCTAGGATTGGAAAAAATCGGCATCAAAACCGACGGACCGGGCATCCTAGTGGATAACCGCATGAGGACAGTCCGGAAACATATCTATGCTGCAGGAGACGTTACCGGAGGATTTCAGTTTACCCATGCGGCAGGTTATCAGGGCGGGATTGTGATAAGCAATGCAATTTTCCATATTCCGAGAAAAGCAGATTATACATGGCTCCCCTGGTGTACATATACGGATCCACCCCTGGGAAGTATCGGCATGAATGAATCCATGGCCAAGGCAGCAGGAATTGATTACTCGGTATGGACGGAGGAGTTTAGAAACAATGACAGAAGCCTTGCCGAAGGCCGGGGAAACGGAAAAATAAAAATGCTGCTGGACAGCAGGGAAAATCCCATTGGTGTGCAAATTTTCGGTCCCAATGCCGGAGATTTGCTGGCCGAGTGGGTCGCGGTTCTGAACGGGAAGGTTAAACTTTCCACCCTTGCGGCTGCCATCCACCCCTATCCGACCATTGCAGAAATCAATAAAAAAGTGGCTGGAACATTTTTTTCTCCCAAAATTTTTTCCGACAAAATCAGAAAAGGACTCAGGTTTTTCTTTAATCTAAAAGGACGGGCCTGTTTTCCTGACCAATGTGAGAACCAGCCGGACTGATCAATGTATGAGAGATATGCCTGGTTTCATCATAAAAAACCTGTACAAAAAAGGGCATCCTTCATTTGCCGGTTTACACTTTTCCAATGGCAAAATAACCCAGCGGTAGAGACGCAATGCATTGCGTCTCTACTCCAGACAAGAAGTGTAAACTACTTTAATCTGATATGAAGGATGCCCAAAAAAGTTGGATATTTATTGAGTTTGCCCATGATATTTGGAAATCAGGAATGTTATGACCGAACTTATATTGACGGAAAAATATTCTGTGGCAGCGGATTTTGCAAAGGCCCTTGGCATACCAAGGGGTAAGGGATGCTTCCGTAATTCCGGTACCATCGTGACCTGGGCGGTGGGACATCTTGTGGAGCTTTGCGAACCCGATGCCTATGATCCCTCCTACAAAAAATGGCGGATGGATAATCTGCCCCTTATCCCGGCTACCTTTATTTACAGACCCATCAAGAAGACCATGGATCAGTTCATGGTTATTAAATCCCTGCTTGGGGAGCCTGGTCTGGAACGTGTCATAATAGCCACAGATGCAGGCCGTGAGGGCGAGGTCATTGCCAGGACCATTCTCATGGAGTCGGGTTTCAAAAAAAAGGATATACTGTTCCGATTCTGGACCAGCCAGGCCCTGGTGCCCGACGTGGTCAGGCGTGGTCTGGGGGAGATCAGGCCCATTACCCATTTTGACCGCCTCTGGCGGGCAGGATATTATCGTCAGGTTGCGGACTGGCTGGTGGGGATGAACTGCACCCGAATGATCACCCTGCGCCTGAATGGTGATCTGTTTTCGGTGGGACGGGTACAGACCGCTGTACTTGCCATGATTGCCGACAGAAAAAGGGAGAGGGAGACCTTTGTTCCCGAAACCTACTGGATTGTCAAAATTCTCTTTTCCCATGAAAAGGGAGAGTGGAAAGGGCAGTGGTTCAAAGGCAAACATACCCGTATAACAAAAAAGGAGGAGAGGGATGCCCTTTGTGAAAAGCTTGAAAATCACGCTGAACCTGGGGTTGTGACATCCGTAAAAAAGGAGCGTAAATCCGAGCCTCCTCCCCAACTCTTCTCCCTCACAGATCTCCAGCAGGAGGCCAACAGACGTTTCGGATTCTCCGCCCAGAAAACCTTGAACATTGCCCAGGGGCTCTATCAGGATAAAAAATGCCTCTCCTATCCAAGAACCGATTCCAAGGTTCTGGGAACCGAAAATCTCGGCATGGTCGAGGCCATTATTAAAAAGCTCTCCCAGGCATCACCAGGGCTTTTCATGGGCATTGATCCCGGGAAAATTTCCCTGGCCAACAAAAGGGTCTTTAATGATGCAAAGCTCACGGATCACCATGCCCTGATCCCCTTTAAACCCCTGGCTGGCGGTGCATCCAGGGATGAACAGCTTATTTTTGATCTCGTTGTAACGCGTTTTGCCGCAGCCTTCCATCCCGATTGCAGGTTTGAAAACACCCATGTGGTTACAACCTTTGCATCGGAGACCTTCCAGACAAAGGGAAGGGTTATCCTTGTGCCTGGGTGGCGGAGCATCTATGGTGATATTTCCGATTCTAAAAAGGGGAATTCCTCTTTCAAAAAGGATGACCAGGATGAAGGGGAACATATTCCACCCCTGGCCCGGGGGGACCGGGCCGATGCCGTAAAAATCATGCCCGAAGAGAGACAGACCACGCCTCCGCCGGATTATACGGACTCCCTTCTTCTGAAGGATATGACAAATCCAGGACGTTATGTCCATGGGGATGATATGAAGAAGCTTTACCGGGGAGATGTGGGCATCGGAACCCAGGCCACCCGGGCCCAGATAATAGAGACCCTTTTGAAACGGGGCTACATAGAGCGGACAGGCAAAAAACTGATTGCCACGGACAAGGGGAGTTTTCTTGTTGATATGATTAGAAAGTGCCCTGTAACTTCAGTCCTCACATCCCCGGAGGAGACTGCCCGCTGGGAGATGAGCCTCAACAGAATATCCCTTGGCGAGGCCGGTGAAGGGGACACTGCATTCTTGTCCAAAATAAAAGAATTTGTAACTAAGAGTATCAATGAATTGAAGGCTGCAAATTTTGCTATGAAGACTTTTCCTACGGAAACGCCCCCATCGCTTGTAATCGGGCTTTGCCCTGCCTGCGGAGGCGGGGTGCGTGAGACCAGAAAAGCCTTCAGTTGCTCCGGTGCCGGATGCGACTTTGTGATCTGGAAAAAGATCGCCGGTAAAATCATCTCCCCTGCCATCGCTTCAAATCTCCTGAAATTCAAAAAAACAGGTCCGTTCAAGGATTTTGTCTCCCGTAAAAAG
>JADGBO010000137.1:5297-8828 GCA_015231465.1 Desulfamplus sp. | reverse complement strand
TAGCTATTCATTAAATTTATTAAAAAATTTAAATAGCATCAGGTTTCCTCATTATACTGTTAAACGCATGTCTATTGAAAAGGTTGATTTCACAATACAGCCATCTGATAGTGCATTTAAAAAAGATACCTGAAAAAAGATAACTGAAAAAAGAATATGCCGGAATCAAAAGGGCCACGAAGGTCATAACCTCCAAAGGAAAGGGGGAGGTGATACCTTGGCGGCCTTTTTTTTTGAGAAGAATTTGGAGAAACTGATTCTTAAAAGAATTTGGAGAAACTGATTCTTAAAAGAATTTGGAGAAACTGATTCTTAAAAGAATTTGGAGAAACTTATTTTTAGAAGAATTTTGGAGAATTGATATGCAAAGTTTATCATTTAACAGACCAGTATTTTTTGCAAAAAACCAGGTGCCGGGCATATTCCCGGGCATATTCCCGGTGATACTGGCCGGACTGCTGATATTGACCTGGCTCATCCTGATACCCTGTCAGGGTTATGCAGGCCAGGTTTTGCCGGGACAGACCCGAACCATGACCGATGCCTTTGGCCGAACGGTTTCCCTGCCGGAAAAGGTTGAGCGGGTTATATGCTCGGGTGCCGGATGCCTGCGGCTTCTGACCTATCTCAATGCCCATGACAGGATCACAGCCGTTGACAGTATTGAAATCAAAGGGGCCCCGGTGGATGCCAGGCCCTATGCCGTTGCCAATCCCGGGTTCAGGAAATATCCCCTTTTCGGAGAGTTCCGGGGCCTTGACAATCCTGAACTTATTGCCGGACTTGATCCCCAGCCCCAGGTTATTTTGAAAACCTTTACCGGCCGTACCCAGGATTGGGACCAGCTCCAGACCAAAACCGGCATTCCCGTAGTAGTACTCAAGTACGGAAACCTGACCTATGATCGCGCCTCCCTGGAACATGCCCTGAGAACAATGGGCCAGGTCATGGGAGAGACCCAACGGGCAGAGGCGGTGATCGGGTATTTCAATGCCCTGGAAAAGGATATTAAGGAGCGGGTCCGGGATATGGTGCCTGACCAGGGCCCGGCCTGCTATGTGGGGGGGCTGGCCCAGAGGGGGGCCCATGGATTCCAGTCCACCGAGCCCTGGTTTGCTCCGTTTGCTTTTTTGAACATCACAAATATGGCAGCCGAGGTTACCGGAGGAAAACAGCTCTCCCATGCAGTGATTTCCAAGGAGGAGATTGTTTTCCGTGATCCTGATATAATTTTTCTGGATACATCAACCTTGAGTCTCTCCTCGGGAGCCGGTGCCCTGGATCAATTAAGGAACGACCCTGCCTACCAGGGACTTTCCGCCGTGAAAAATGGCCGGGTTTTCGGACTTTTTCCCTACAACTCCTATAACCAGAATTTTGAATCCATCTTTGCCAATGCCTACTACATCGGCAAGGTGGTCTATCCCGAACGGTTCAGTGATGTGGAACCCATGGAGAAGGCCGAAGAGATATCCATCTTTTTGAATGGAGGCCCGGCATTCGAGATAATCAACCGGCAGTTTGATGGGCTGGCATTTAGTCAGATAATGATCAGATAATTTTTAAATATAGACTTCCAGAAAAATCTTTGAGCATATCCATTCCCAGGGGCAGCCACAGGTGGCTGCCCCTACAGTACGGTTGCCAATTTCATTATCTGGAAAGCTATAAGAATGAACTGGGGTGTCTAAAAACCAATTTGATGCACAAATCAGGATAAGGTAATTTTATGTCCCATTTATCCCATGACACTGTTCCCGACGAATACACGGAATATATCAGCCGGAAAATACTTTTTATCGTTGTTTTGAGTATTACAGCGGCTCTTCTTTTCATCATGGCCATCTCCCTCGGTGCCGTTCATGTGCCGGTGAAGGAGGTTCTCCTAACCCTGTCCGGCCTGTCAGACCAGGGCCGTTTCCATACCATTATCGTAAACATACGGCTTCCCCATGCCCTTGCGGCACTGCTGGCCGGGGCCGGCCTTGCCTCGGCGGGCACGGCCATGCAGTCCATCCTGAGAAATCCCCTGGGCTCTCCTTTTACATTGGGAATCAGCCAGGCCGGAGCCTTTGGGGCAGCTTTCTCGGTCATGCTCCTGGGAGCAGGGAGTATGCAGTCCACCCAGGTGGGGGCCGTGACCATTGCCAATCCTTATCTCACCACCCTGGCTGCATTTGTTGCCTGCATGGCAACATCCCTTATCATCATAGCCATTGCCCGTATAAGGGGTGCCACACCCGAGGTGATGGTCCTGAGCGGCGTTGCCCTGGGTTCCCTGTTTTCCGCGGGCACCATGTTTCTCCAATATTTTGCAGATGACGTACAGCTTGCGGCCATGGTATTTTGGACCTTTGGCGACGTGGGCCGGGCAGGATGGCGGGAAGTTCTGTTCATGGCCCTGGCAGTGGTGCCGGGAATGGTGTTTTTCATGGCTAACTGCTGGAACTACAATGCCGTTGATGCAGGAGATGAGACCGCGAGAAGTCTTGGAATAAAGGTGGAACGTGTGAGAATGGCGGGCATGATCGTGGCATCCCTCATCACCGCCATCATGGTTTCATTTCTTGGGGTTATCGGATTTGTGGGTCTTATATGTCCCCATATGGTACGACGGGTCATAGGGGACGACCACCGGTTTGTCCTTCCTGCCGGGGCCCTTGCCGGTGCGGTTCTCCTTCTGGCATCGGACATGGCGGCCCGGCTCATGATGGCCCCCTATGTGCTGCCGGTGGCTGTTCTCACGGCATTTCTCGGGGCCCCCACATTTCTTTATCTGCTCATTCAGAAAAGGCGGCGATGATGCTTTCGGTCAATAATATCCGCATTGGATATAAAAATGGAGAGATGGTACTTGATGATCTTGGATTTACCCTGGAGCCCGGGCAGATACTGGCGGTACTGGGACCCAACGGTGCCGGAAAGACCACCCTGCTGCGCTGCATCAACGCCATGATAAAACCCTGGACAGGCACCGTGGAGATCGGGGGCGTAAGTGTCTTTCAAATGGATACAGCCGAGATAGCCCGCCACCTGGGCTATGTACCCCAGCGCAACGATGTGGGACGGATCACGGTCTTTGATGCTGTGCTTCTTGGCCGGAAACCCCATTTCCATTGGCGGATAAGGCCGGTGGATCTTGCAAAGACAAGCGGAGCCCTTCGCCGTCTCGGACTGGAGCATCTGGCACTGCGTCATATAGACCAGCTAAGCGGAGGCGAACTCCAGAAGGTCTGCATCGCCCGAACCCTGGTCCAGGAGCCCGGGGTGATGCTGCTGGACGAACCCACAAGCAGCCTTGATCTGAAAAACCAGATCGACATCCTGGACAACCTCCGCCAGGTGGTTATTGAACACAGGATCGGAGCTGTAATGACCCTGCATGATATCAACTCGGCCCTCCGGTTTGCGGACCGCTTTCTCTTTTTAAAAAAGGGAAAGGTGTTTGCAATGGCGGGGCAGGATGATATTTCCGAGGATATTGTTTCCCAGGTTTACGGCATCCAGGTGGATATTATCCGGCATGGCGGG
>JADGBO010000137.1:3009-5198 GCA_015231465.1 Desulfamplus sp. | reverse complement strand
GGTTTGCGGACCGCTTTCTCTTTTTAAAAAAGGGAAAGGTGTTTGCAATGGCGGGGCAGGATGATATTTCCGAGGATATTGTTTCCCAGGTTTACGGCATCCAGGTGGATATTATCCGGCATGGCGGCAGAACAGTGGTTATCCCGAAATAAAAACTTTTCAAATACTGTTTCATGCTATAGACTTCCTGAAAAACGATTTGGAATAGTGCCTGAATTAAGGATTGCCTCTGATTACTAAGGATTGCAGGAAATTGTACCCATGTCCGATACACCTTCCATGAACAAGCTCGGAATTTTCATTGGAGAGCTGGCTGTAAAACATAATATGATCGAGCCTGAAGATCTAAAAAAAGCTCTCAAGGCATGTGCAGGATTTGAAACCCAGGAGGAGGCCATTCCTGAATATCTCATGGCCCAGGACCTTATCTCGGAAAAGGATTACAAAAAACTCTCTGCCATTGCCAAAGCCACCCTGACAAGACACCTTGACATAAAGTTCGGCAATATGGCTGTTCAGCGGGGCTATATAACCGAACCCATAATGAAGCTCGCCTTAGATGAACAGTCCTCTCTTTTTAAAAGCAAAAAAAAATATACCCTGCTCGGTGACATTCTTGTGGATGCCGGCATGATGACACCGGGGCATAGAGATGAGATTTTAAAGGAGCAAAACAGATACCAGCAATCCCGGGATGATATGGGGGAAGAAGATGAATCCACCGGAAAAGGCCCTCCCCCGGGAAAGGAGTCCCGCCCCGATGGTGAAGCTGACCATCCCTCCTCCCGGGACGGTGAGGATTCATCCCAGGCAAAAACGGTTCCCCATAAGAATTTTGCCTTTTCCGAGGTTTTTCCTTTGGGCATAAAATTAGTTGTCCAGCCCGACGGCAACGCTGCGTTCCTCTCTAAGACCTATGACTTTAAAAAGGATATTACCATTGGTCAGATCAAGGAGATTCTTGCATCCAAAAATATACTCCATGGAGTTGCCGACAATAAAAAAATCCAGCATTTTATCGACTCGGATATTTTTTATAAAAAGCCCTTTGTGATTGCCCGGGGCAATGCTCCGGAGCCCACCCAGAATGCCACGGTGAAATATCTTTTTGCGGGACAGCGTTTAAAGGCGGGCACCATCCGTGAAGATGGAACCATAGATTTCAGGGAGAGGGGGGAGATTCCCCAGGTGGAAAAGGGGACTGTCCTGGCCGTGAAAAAAGATGCCGTGGAAGGCAAGGTGGGAAAAAATATATTTAATGATACCATACGGGTAACCCCTGCCCGGGATATAAGGCTCAAGGCCGGCAGGGGAGCCAGGCTGTCCGAGGATGGTCTTCGTGTGATCGCGGATGTCTCCGGCCACCCCAAGCTTGCCCGGGACGGTACTGTAATTGTTTATGACTCTTATATTGTCAAAGGCAATGTGGATTATGAGACCGGCAACATAGATTACCAGGGTGATGTGATTGTAACCGGCTGCATACAGAACGGTTTCCGGGTAAAAGCCAATAATGTCAAGGCCCAGTCCCTGGACGGTGCCGTTGTCATAGCCCAGGGAAATGTCACCGTTGATCAGGGGATAACCGAGTCAAAAATATCTGCCCGGGGTACTCTCAAGGCAAAATTCATTCAAACTTCTTCCATTTCATGTCTTGGGGATGTAAGCACCCAAAAGGAGGTTGTGGAGTCCAGCATAGAGTGCAGCGGCATATGCACCATCGACGGAGTTCTGATCTCATCTTCGGTCTCGGCCAAGATGGGTCTTTATGCCCGCCAGATAGGCATGGAAAAGGCATCTCCCAATACCGTAAGGGTTGGGTTTGACATATTTGCCGAAAAAGAGGCCCAGGTTGTGGAGAAGCGTCTTGGGGAGATAAAGCTTGAAGAGAAGAGGATGCAGGACGTAATTGCCGAAGCCTTTAAAAAAATGAACAGTGCCGAAGCCAGAATGCAGCGCATGTCCGAGGCAAAGGATAAAAATGATGAGGAGCGGATGAACCTTATCTATATGATTTCATCGGAAAACGGGGATTCCGGGGAGCAGACCGATAAATCAAAACAGATGGAGGCCGAGCTTCAGCGGTTTACAAAGAGCGGAGAAGAGATAAACAGTGCCATAGTTGAGTGCCGTCAGATTATAAAGGATATGAATGAGAAAATTTTAGAGACCGAGCAGATTATTCAGCA
>JADGBO010000137.1:0-2909 GCA_015231465.1 Desulfamplus sp. | reverse complement strand
AGATGGAGGCCGAGCTTCAGCGGTTTACAAAGAGCGGAGAAGAGATAAACAGTGCCATAGTTGAGTGCCGTCAGATTATAAAGGATATGAATGAGAAAATTTTAGAGACCGAGCAGATTATTCAGCAAAGCCGGAAGGAGACCCTGGAACTCATGGAGGATGCCCGGCATCTCATGGAGTGGATGGACAATAATCCAGGCTTTGCCATTGTAAAGGTTGAGGGCAAACTCATGGCCGGAACACGTATCTGCGGAAGATACTGCGAAGAGACAATAAAGCACAGCATCAGCGGGGCAGTGGTCAAGGAGGATACAGCCACAAGAAGCTCCAGGGACAATGATGCCGGTGCCTGGCGTATGTATATCTCAAGGATATAGCTTGCCAGATAATAAAATTGCCGGCCGTACTGTAGGGGCAGTCCCTTGCGGCTGCCCTTGGGCAGCCGCAAGGGACTGCCCCTACAATTTGCTGAAATATTTTTCTGTAAGGGCAGGGCAGCCGCAAGGGACTGCCCCTACATTATGATTGCCAATCCTGGAAAACTATAAATGATAAAAATCCCGTAGGGTGTCCCTTCGGACTTTCCGGGATTACCCGTCAGGATGTCCCCTCGGTGTTGGGGTCATCATTCCCCTCGGTGTTGGGGTCATCATTCCCCTCGGTGTTGGGGTCATCATTCCCCTTGGCATTTCCGCCATGATTCCCTTCGGGATACCAGTTTTCATGGTACCAATCTTCATCCCCGTAAAGCTTTTCCATGCATGTGGGGCATATGCCGTGGGAGAATTTTGCATTGGAGCGTTCCTGGAGATAGGCCTCAAGGCGGTTCCAGTAACCATTGTCGTCCCGGATGCTTTTGCATGACGCACAAATTGGTATAAGTCCGGAGAGCTGCTTTATTTCAGCCAGGGCACTTTGCAGTTTTTCAATCAGCTCTTCCCGCTCCTTTGAAATCCTCATCTTTTCGGTAACATCCCGGGCAATTGCAAGATAGACCGGCTCCCCGTTCTGGATAAAGCTGCTTATCCCCGTCTCCACCGGAAAAGTGGTGCCGTCCTTTCTCCTGTGGATGCCGGACAGTGTGGAGACAGCTTCTCCCCGGGCAAATTTTTTGAAAACCATCCTGATATCGTCCTGGGAGAATCCCACCTCCACATCATGGGCCTGCATGGTCATAAGCTCCCCCCGGGTGTATCCAAGGGATTGGCACGCCTTCTCATTGACCATGAGAAAATTTCCGGATGAGTCACAAAGATAGAAGGCATCAATGGCCTGCTCCACAATTGTACGGAACCTGGCTTCATTTTCAGCCAGGGCCCGATCCTTTTCTCTGCTCTCGGTGATATCGGTTATGACACAGATTATCCCCCCGACCTGGCCCTGTTCATCCGGAAACGTGGCCTTGTTGTAGAGAATATCCCTTGTTTGTCCCCGATGGTTTACCTTTTGCCGTTCAAAGAACTGTTTTCCGGAAGATGCGATAAGTGCCCGATCCATATCGTCATATTTTTCAGCAGCCTTATGATCCATCATATCATAGACTGTCCTGCCGGTTATCTCCTCCCTGGTTTTACCCACATAATTTTCAAAGGCCCGGTTGCAGCCAATGAATCGACAATTCCGGTCTTTGTAGAATACAGGGTTGGGGATGGTATCCACAAGGGTAGTTAAAAATACGTTTTTCTGCCGGATGTCAGCCTGGGCATGCCTCAACTTTTCAATGGCGGTCTTTCTTGTCTCAACTTCCCTTTGGAGTCTTAGGTTCACCGATGCCATTTCAGCCATATCGTTTCCCATGAAATCAAGAAGCCTGGCAGCGGCCTCAAGTCTCTCCCTGGGGACAATTTTGACTTTCCGGGCAGCCTCCCAGTACTCATCCGGGTCTATGCCCAGCTCCCGGGCATAGGATCGGCACTCATCTTGAAGGGGCGGAGTCTCGAACACCTGCCCAGTAAGGAGAAAACCGGCAACGGTGCCATCTACAAGGATGGGAATCCTGGCATCCAGCATTCCGGCATGGCATTTTACAATGAATGACCGGGGTGTGCCGGGTACTTTGTCAGGAGACTTTGCAATTGGTGGCAGGTGTGTGCAGGGAACTCTGTCAGGAGACTTTGCAATTGATGACGGTGGTGTGCCGGGTACTTTGTCAGGAGACTTTACAATTGATGACGGGGGTGTTTGGGGTGTGCCGGGCACTCCGCCAGGATGAACTCCATCGGGGGAAAAGTCGGAGACAATTTTTTTGCATCTCTCCAGCCCCAGGGGGGTTTTGCGTATCATCTCCATGCATAGGGTTTCACCGTTTCCTGCCAGGGAGATGATGTTGCCGTTTAGATCCTTGCATCCGTTTGTAAATCCGGTGAGATTGTAAAATCTCCTATGCATCCGCTCCAGTCTCTCCCTTCCTATTAAATGGAGCAGATTCATGTCGCTGTTTTTTTTTTTTTGATAAATATGGAACATATATTTCAAACCTGTGGCCTGTCCGAGAGGAATTATAATGGTATATTTACGACAATGGTATCCGGGGTGATGTTCTGCTTATCACCATATCCCCCCTTTGTCTATAGAAATCGTTATATATATATTTTTTTTTTAATCATGAAATATAAGAGAGCTTTAGATGTCATATTTTACAGGGATATTCATTAATCCGGGACAGTATTGAGCAGATGTTTTTGGTTTTCAATATTCTTGAAGTGGAAATTCAGGAGGATAAATTTATCAGGATTTGCAGGATGGCCAGAATTTATAGGATTTACAGGATGGGCAGTTTATTATGCGATATGAACGATGAGAAATCCCTCCATACCCGGGCCCCTAACACCCCCACACATCCACATCCCTCTCTTTATGCTTCTCAATTTTATGCCATATTTTATCATCCCATGATCTATTTTTATCCC
>JADGBO010000136.1:5072-8847 GCA_015231465.1 Desulfamplus sp. | reverse complement strand
ACCCCTTGCCTCCATGACCCTTAGGGGATTCATAGAAGAGCTTTCCGCCCGCACGTCAGCCCCCGGGGGCGGTTCCGCATCCGCGGCCATGGCTGCCATGGGTACGGGACTTGCCGCCATGGCAGCGAAGCTCACCTATGGTGTCAGAAAGTTTGAAGATGTGGATGCCCACATGAGAAGGCATGTTCCCATTCTCCATGGAGTGACCCGTAAACTGATCTCCATGATTGATGCCGACACCTCGGCCTTTAACGAATATATGGAGGCACTTAAAATGCCCAGGGGCACAAAGGAGGAGATGGCTGCCCGCCATGCCGGTATGCAGGCCGGTCTCAAAACCGCCATCAATGTGCCCCTGGAAACCATGCGTCTTGGCCACAGTGTATGGGATTCCATGTGCGGGGTGGCCCGTTACGGCAATCCTGCAACAAAATCAGATATCAAGGTCGGGACCAGGGCCCTTGAAAGCGGTATCTGGGGGGCATATCAAAATGTCCTTATAAATATCGAAGAGGTGGAAGATACCGATTACAGGGCAAAAATCCTTGAGGAAGCCAAAACCATAGCCCTTGGGTCTGAAAAACAGTTTGTCAGGGTTATGAATATTCTTACAGAATATTGAAAACGGCAACAGAACTCCTTTGGTTAGGATAACTCCATCAGGGTTGCCCGTAACTATTTCCGGTCACGATAATTTCTTTTTTAAGGCTATGGATGACTCCATCAGGGTTGCCGGTAACTATTTCCGGTCACGATGATTTCTTTTTTAAGGCTATGGATGACTCCATCAGGGTTGCCGGTAACTCTACTCTTCTCTCCAGCCGTTGTTGGCATCCTCCTTTATGTCAAGACCCTTGAAATGGGGCTTGATATCCAGAAGTGGGGTGTTGTCCAGCACATCAATACCTGAAATTTCCAGGCGGCTGCCGTTGATCCCCTTGAGCCTAACCGTGCTAAGACCTATGGGATTGGGCCTTCGGGGAGAACGACTGGCAAATAGTCCCACTTCCATGCCGCCTCCTCCCGGAGGCCGCACATGGAGGCTGACGGGTTTGTCTGGTCTGTCGAGGAAAAAGAGAACCTGTATGTGGCTGAAGGAGTCCAGTTTATAGAGTCCCTCTGTAAGATCCGGGTTCAGGTCGATGTAGAAATCCCCTTTTGCATCGGGATCAGGTTGACGGGGCGTACTCTCCTGGGTATTGTACGGGGTGTGGATATATCCGATGGGTTTAAACTCAATGTGCATATTTTCTCCGTGCATATTTTCTCCTTTACCGTGGAAATGGATACATTATTTCCATGATCCGGGGTGGTTCCACTCCGACCATGAAGGTTTAATTTAATAACCGGGTAGCATTGCAATTTCACATATCAAATACAGGATCGAAATAACAGCATTTTAACCCGCATCTTTGAAGGAGATAAATTAAAATAACAGCATTTTAACCTGCATCTTTGAAGGAGATAAATTAATGATCAGCAACAAGGATATTGGGAAGGCAATGACCATAGGGCTGGATGATGAACTACCCGATCCCGGGCCCTTTTGCCGGGGAGTCCGGCGGGCACCGGATAGGGGATTCCGCCTCACGAAAAGCCAGACCCAAACAGCCCTTAAAAATGCCCTGCGCTACATTCCTGAAAAGCACCATGAAACCATGATACCCGAGTTCCTTGGGGAGCTCAAAACCCGGGGACGTATTTACGGATACCGCTTCCGTCCCCGGGGGGAGCTCAAAGCCATGCCCATTGAGGCATATAAAGGCAGATCCCTTGCGGGAAGGGCATTTCAATTGATGATCCATAACAATCTTGATTTTGATGTGGCCCTTTACCCCTACGAGCTTATCACATACGGGGAGACCGGCAGTGTCTGCCAGAACTGGATGCAGTACCGTCTCATCATGAAATACCTTGGGGCAATGACCGACAATCAGACCCTGGTGATGCAGTCGGGTCACCCCCTGGGGCTCTTTAAATCAACCCCTGAAAATCCCCGGGTGATCATCACCAACGGCCTCATGGTGGGGCTTTACGATAATCCTGACGACTGGGAGATTGCAGCCCAGATGGGTGTAACATCCTACGGCCAGATGACCGCAGGGGGATGGATGTACATAGGCCCCCAGGGCATTGTCCACGGTACCTACAACACCCTTTTGAATGCAGGCAGAAAAATGTGCGGTGTACCCGAAGAGGGCAACCTTGCAGGGATTTTGTTTGTCACATCGGGTCTTGGTGGCATGAGCGGTGCCCAGCCCAAGGCTGCCAGGATTGCAGGTGCTGTATCCATAACAGCCGAGGTGGATATCTCCCGTATAAAGACCCGCCATGAACAGGGATGGGTTGATGTTGTCTCCTCTGATCTTGACCAGGTGATCTCCCTTGCTGCCGGAGCGGTTCAACAAAAATCTCCCCTCTCCATTGCCTACCACGGCAATGTGGTGGATCTTCTGGAGCATCTTGTGGCAAAGGGGCCTGACAGCAATCTAAGGGTTGATCTTCTGTCGGATCAGACCTCCTGCCATGTGGTCTATGACGGGGGGTACTGTCCCCAGGGCATCTCCTTTGAAGAACGTACCCATCTCCTTGCCCGGGACAGGTCAAGGTTCAGGGAGCTTGTTGATAAAAGCCTCCGTCGTCACTATGAACTCATTGGGGA
Source organism: Desulfamplus sp. (assembly GCA_015231465.1). Classification (GTDB taxonomy): domain Bacteria; phylum Desulfobacterota; class Desulfobacteria; order Desulfobacterales; family Desulfobacteraceae; genus Desulfamplus. Next base: position 6,185 of record JADGBO010000136.1, on the reverse strand, counting down.
GATCACGGCCCGGGGAACCTTTTTTTTCGACTACGGCAACGCATTTTTAAAGGCCGTGTTCGATGCCGGTGTCACCGAGGTCTCCAAAAACGGAGTGGATGCCCGGGACGGGTTTGTCTTTCCCTCCTATTTTGAGGATATAATGGGGCCCATTTTCGATTACGGGTACGGCCCCTTCCGCTGGGTCTGCCTCAGCGGAAATCCCGAGGATTTAAGAAGGACAGACCAGGCAGCCATGTCGTGTATAGACCCCAACCGCCGGCCCGAAGATCGGGACAACTACATCTGGATTCAAAATGCCGAAAAGAACAGGCTTGTGGTGGGAAGCCAGGCAAGAATACTCTACCAGGATGCTGCCGGACGTCTATCCATTGCCCTTAAATTCAACGATATGGTGCGAAAAAAGGAGGTGGGAGGCCCCATTATGCTGGGACGGGATCACCACGATCCCGGGGGAACCGACTCCCCTTTCCGGGAGACGGCAAATATAAAGGACGGCAGCAATGTGTGTGCAGACATGGCCACCCACTGTTTTGCCGGCAATGCTGCCCGGGGCATGTCCCTTGTGGCCCTGCACAATGGAGGGGGAACCGGCATCGGCAAGGCTGTAAACGGAGGTTTCGGCCTTGTGCTGGACGGCAGTGAGCGGGTGGACTCCATTATCCGATCTGCCATGTCCTGGGATGTAATGGGAGGGGTGGCCCGGAGGAACTGGGCAGGCAATCCCAATGCAATGGAGGTGGCCATGGCTTACAATCGGGACAACCCCAACGAAGATCAGGTCACCATCCCCTTTACGGCGGATGATAAATTGATTGAAGGTTTTGTCTCTGAAATATTCAAATGAGTTATTTGAGCTAATTAATTTGAAGTAATAAGTGTTTGGAATTTAAAATGGAGAACAAAAATTATGTTAAAATCTAACGAAGAAGAACAGGTTTTTCCAGTCAGGTTATCAGCATGATAAGAAAACTATTTAAAAATGCAAAAATTTATACACCGATTGATGGTGGCAGCCCTCCTTCCGGTAAGGATCAGGGGATTTTGAACCATTTTCCCCGAGGTGAAATGCTTGTGGAAAACGGCATCATCAAAGCCATTGGAGATGCCGGT
>JADGBO010000136.1:0-4972 GCA_015231465.1 Desulfamplus sp. | reverse complement strand
ATATTGCATGGGATATCCCAGGCCGCTGCCCCCGGGGGTGCCACATCAATATTGAGGTGGACTGCAATGGACTTTGCCTTGTTCCCGGCTTTGTGGATCCCCACACCCACATCTGCTTTGCCCGTACCCGGGAGGCCGAGTTCGGGATGCGTATCCAGGGAACTCCCTACCTTGACATACTGGAAAAAGGCGGCGGAATTCTCTCCTCTGTAAAGGCCGTGGCAGAAGCGGACCACGATTCCCTTTATGGGAACACTTTAAAGCATCTCTTATCTGCATTGGGCCATGGCACCACCACCATTGAAATTAAAAGCGGTTATGGTCTAAGTACGGAAAATGAGCTTAAAATGCTGGAGGTTATCGGAAGGATCGCCAGAACAACTCCCCTTGATGTGACGGCAACCTTTCTTGGTGCCCATGCCGTACCAGCGGCATATAAAGACGATCCCGATGCTTTTGTAACACTAATAATAGAGGAGATGCTTCCCAGGGTCAAAGCCCAGGGTATTGCCGATTTTTGTGACATATTTTGTGAAAAGGGGGTATTCTCCATAGAACAGGGGAGAAGGATTTTGAAGGCGGCCAGGAGACTTGGATTTGGTGTCAAAATCCATGCCGACGAGGTTCATGATCTGGGCGGGGCCGGGCTGGCTGCCGAAATTTCAGCGGTTTCAGCAGATCATCTGCTTGCGGTAAGCGATGAAAATATTGAAAAAATGGCCCAGGCCGGCGTGGTGGCAACACTTTTGCCGGCAACGGCCTACAGTCTGAAAAAAAACTATGCCAGGGCCCGCAGGATGATTGAAAAAAATCTTCCAGTTGCTCTGGCAACGGACTGCAATCCAGGTTCAAGCTACACCGAATCCATGCCCTTTGTCATGGGCCTTGCGGTGATGAATATGGATATGACTCCGTCCGAAGCCCTGACTGCCGCCACACTTAACGGAGCCTATGCCATTGACATGGCCTCCAGGACAGGAAGCCTCCAGGTGGGGAAACAGGCCGATTTTCTTCTGCTGGACGGGGAGTCTCCGGCAGTGCTTGCTTACCACGCCGGTGTCTCCGTGGTGAAAGGGGTGTATAAACTCGGGGAAAAAGTTGCCTGAGTGACGATCCATGGCTGGGTATATCCTGAACTCTGGTTTACCTGTCCTTTAAAAAAAGTTCATGGTATTCATTTTCCGATAGATGTTTATGAAGCAGATTGTTTATAAGATCATAAATATGGATCATCTCTTCACTGGTCAGTCTTGGAATGAAACCTGCCATGAATTTGTCTTCGGAAAATTTCTGGAGATAGAACATGAGAGTCTCTTCATCGGTTTCTCTGTCCAGTCCAAATGCACCCATTCCCCTGTAATTGTGTATGAACTCATGGGAGTCTTTTTTCATAAAATATGGTGCAGGAAAACGCTATCCTTACGTAGGGTAGCCCAGGAATGCACCCCTTCTTTCGTTTGTTGTTAAAGAAATCTTGCGTTAAAGAAATCTTGCATGGAGAAATTCCATGCAAGATTGTTTTTGCACAAGTTTTCTGGATTATGCGGTACGGCGTTCCTTGATCCTTGCAGCCTTGCCCCGGAGATTTCTGAGGTAATAAATTCTGGATCGCCTGACACGACCACGGGTTATAACTTCGATTTTTTCAATGGAGGGAGAATGGAGGGGAAAAATTCTCTCCACACCCACTCCTCCGGATATTTTTCTTACGGTGAATCTCGCACTTGCAAGGCCCTTGCTCTTTTTTATGACAACGCCCTGGAAGACCTGGATACGCTCCTTGTCCCCCTCCTTAATCCTTACATGCACCTTTATTGTATCACCTGCCCTGAAATCGGGATGATCCAGGCGAATCTGCTCCATTTCCAACTGATCAATTATGTTCATCTTAATATATATCCTCCAAAACAGTAAATAGCCCATTAAACGGACATGGCCGGTCTTCGGCCAACCCGGAACAGGAAATTTGTATTTATTCCCACGATAAAGGGCATGTTCTATGTAAAAGTCCCCGGTGTGTCAGGGATTGAAATGGGTAAATCATTATTACATTCCCGGAGAGTGCCGGTAATCTCCCATTGCCGGTGGATTCTGTCCAGAATGATGGAAGCTGCCGAACGCACCGATAGATGATTGTATGCCGATGCACCCAGGATGGGCTCCATTATGTAATCACATCCGGCCATGAAGCCTGGTGACATTCCCCAGGCCGTTCCAAAGGCCAGGAGGTGTGACTCCCTGCCCCCAAGGGAAGCTGCAATCCGCTCCGGTGGGACACTATTTTCATGGTGTACTGCCGTTGTGGCAACGGTGACTACCCTCTCCTGACGCTGGAAACGGATATCCATAACAGCATCCTCAAAGGAAGAGACCACACGAATCAGCTCAAGGGCCCTTTTCCTGAAGGGATTAAGCTCTCCGCCAATGCCTTCGGTCCAGTGGGCAATCACCTCATGGGCAAGTATCTGCTGATCCATAAGAGGGGTTATCACATAAAAGCCTTGCACCCCAAATGTCATGGATGCCCGGGCCATATCGTGCATGTCAATGGTTGTCAATGCCGATGCTATGGTCTCCCCTCTCTTGTTGGAGACAGGATAATGGACAAGGGCAATATAGAGATTATCCATTACACAACCCCGCTGCATGGCACCAACGTTTCAGAATAGCCTTCTCCTGGGGTGAAAAGGGTCTTTTTTCAAAAAGATCCGGGCGTTTGAGCAGAGTTCGTTTCAGGGATGATTCCAGACGCCACTGCTCGATTTTTCCATGATCTCCGGAAAGGAGTACATCCGGAACCTCCATCCCTTCATACTGAGAGGGCCTTGTGTAGTGGGCATGTTCCAGCCTTTCGTTTTGAAAGGACTCCTTTTCCGCCGACATATCCCCCCCCAGCACACCGGGAATAAGTCTTATGAGGGCATCCATGACCGCCATTGCCCCAATTTCCCCGCCGGTCATGACATAATCCCCCACCGAAAGCTCCTCATCAACACAGGAGAGAAAAACCCTCTCGTCAATACCTTCGTATCGTCCGCATACAAAAATGAACCCCTGCCGGGCAGAGGCCATATCATAGGCTTTTTTCTGATCAAAGGGTTTCCCCTGGGGGGACATCATGATTACTTTAGCATCCGGCAGTCTCCTCTTTTCATCCCTTACGGACTTTAAAAGGGGTTCCGGGGTCATCACCATGCCGCATCCGCCCCCGTAGGGCCTGTCATCAACACTGTTCTGGGTGTTAAAGGCATAATCCCGAATATTCACAGCCCTGGCGGTGACCAGGCCTTTGTCCAGGGCCCTTGCAATTATTCCATGGTCAAAAAATGCATTTATCAACCCGGGAAAAAGGGTGAGAACCGTCAGTTCCATTCACTCCCTCAACTCCCGGGGAATATCCACATGCATCTCTCCGCCATCCGGATCAACCGATAGAACAACCCAGGCAAGGGCAGGTACAAGATACTCTTTATTAGGGTTTCCCAGGGCTTTGACCACAAAAACATCGTTGCTGCCGGTGGGAATCACCTGGACAACGTTTCCTATATCGCCAAGATTGGCATCAACCACCTTCAGACCTATTATATCCTGCCAGTAATAGGTATCCTCTTCCAGGTCCGGCAGGGAGGTTTTCGGCAGACAAATATCATGGCCCACAAGCTTTTGACCTGTATCAGGATCAACACCTTTAAACATCACGAGGATGCCTTTCCTGTGGGGAGCAACCTTCTCTATCTCATACCAAATTCCGTCATTGCCGGTCTCTCCGTAACTGTTGAGCGGCCCTTGGTTCCTGTTGAGCGGCCCTTGGTTCCTCTTGTCCGGCTCTCGGTACTTGCCAGGCCCTCCATCTCCACCCATGCCGGACGGTTTTAGCAAAACAGTGTTTCCAGGTATAAAACAGTCCCGGGAGTCTGAAAAGGAGCGAACCCTAAGATAACCTTTAAGTCCATGGACACCCATAATCCGTCCTATGGTGAGAATATCTTTCCGGGGCATCTCTTTACCGTGAAAATGCATCACATTTCCATTACTCCACAATCTCCAGAACTGTGCGCTTCTTGAGTTTGGCAGACGCAGCACTCAATATGGTGCGCATGGCCCTGGCAGATCGTCCCTGCTTGCCTATCACCTTTCCAAGATCATCCTTTGCCACCTTGAGTTCCAGTACCGATGTCTTAGTACCCTCCACCTCGGTAACCTCTACCTCATCAGGATTATCAACCAGTGCCTTTGCAATATATTCAATCAGCTCTTTCATGGATCCGTCTCCTTAACCGTTGGGTGTTGAATATGGGTAATTAACATACAGGGAACATCGCAACCAAGATACAGAAATAATAGTTTTATGCAGATGCCGGGGCTGAAAGATTTTTTTTAAGAATACTTTTAACTGTGGTGGTGGCCTGGGCTCCCACGCCCAGCCAGTATTTCACCCTCTCCTCCTGCAAGGTTATCGCGGCCGGCTCCACCATGGGATTGTAAGTACCGAGTTTCTCCAGAAAACGGCCATCCCTCGGTGATTCTGAATCAGCAGCCACAATTCTGTAAAAGGGTCTCTTTTTTGTACCAGCCCTGGCCAATCTTATTTTTACGGACATCTTTTCTTTTCTCCTTCAGAACGGCAGCATATTCTTTAATGAACGAAGGCCGCCTTTGTTGAACTTTTTAACAACTTTCATTGCCTGTGCATAGCTTTTGAGAAGCTTGTTGACATCCTGAACAGATGTCCCGCTCCCCATTGCAATTCTCTTTTTACGACTTCCCTTGATAATGGTATATTCTCTGCGTTCCTGGGGTGTCATGGAGTTTATTATGGCCTCTATGCGGACAAACTCCCGATCATCAATATTCATGTTTCCAAGCTGTTTTTTATTGATACCCGGAATCATGCCCATGAGTTCCTTGATGGAGCCCATTTTACGGACAGAGGTTATCTGCTCCATGAAATCTTCAAGGGTAAACTGATTTT
>JADGBO010000135.1:5111-8934 GCA_015231465.1 Desulfamplus sp. | reverse complement strand
AGATCAAAAAAACAAAACATACTCAAACATCAATCAAAAACAATAAAACCTAAAACTAAATAATAACACTTAAACTAAAAAACAATAAAGCTTAAAACTAAAAAATAACGCTTAAACTAAAAAAAACAAAACTTAATAAAACAAAAAATCTTTCCGAGAACATTCCTTGCCCCCTGTGGGTGATCCCGTAGATGATCTTTTAGATTACCTTGTAGATGATCATGGGATGAACCCCCCTTGGACAATCCTGCAATCCGCTCTCAAAAAGATTAGCGGAATATATATTATTGAAAATCATATGTCAAACACTTTCTTTAACAAAATAAAAATATTTTTTTAACAGTCCGCTAACACTAATATTTTATTGATAATCCCTGCTACCAAATATTTTGTTCCGGGGTGTCTGAAAACCAATTTGACATCCAAATCGTGATGATGTAGAGACGCAATGCATTGCGTCTCTACCGTTGATGGTCAAAAAATGAGCGATGGAAAATGTCAGATTTTGACACCCCAATTTTGTTCAAAGCCTGCTATAGATATATGCAGATGAATTGATACTCTCATACCTTATTATTATGTGGTATCAATTCATATGAGAAGAACTATAACGTTTCTTGGGATTCTGCCAATGCCAATCAGGATCTCAAGACAAGCCCCTGGGGAAGGGTTTCACCAAACATGGCACTCTCTTCAAGGGATTCCATGGGGACAACCTCCCTGAGCATCTTCAAGCTCTCCCTGGGAAGGCCGATTTCATCAAGCCAGGGGAGGAGTCCGTCAATGGTCTCCCGGGCCACATCCCTTGTCCTGTCGCCTGTTTTACGCAAAATCCTGGCCACCGCCGGCCCCACACCATCTTCCGGGTGCCATCTCCCCTTCTGAAGTTTTTTAACCCAGGTCTCCACCTCCCGGGCAGGCACAACCCTATCTACAGAACCGTAGAGCAGCTCCCGGGACCCAATCCTGGAGAGTACCCACATAAGCTGACGGGGGGTTTTCCCGGGTTTAAGCAGAGGAAGGAGCTTTCTTGCCAGGGTGACCTTGTCTTTAACTAGAAGGCGCTCCATGTTGGCTGCTGCCATCCACATCTCCGTAATCTCCTGGATGGATGATTTTTGTCTGTTGCCGCTATCAGACAAAAGACGGGGTGATATATCCTGGAAAAACTGACGCTGTTGCCCGGCAGTCAATCCGCCGGCTATCCGCCGGCAAAAAATCCACCACTCCAGGGTATTCTGTTTGGATTTGGGAAAGAGGCAGCCTTTTAAATATATCTTCCAAAGCCTGCGCATCCTGTTTTCATCAAAGGCATCTCCAAATCCAGGACGCATGGAGAAGCCTGTCAAATTAAGCCACCTCAATTCATGTTCAGGGCTCATCTCCCTTTGGGGAGCATTATCCATGAGATAATCGGCCACACTTCTCAAAAAAGAGAGGGGCCATCTGTTTTTCCCGGCATCCACAACGGCCTCGATGCTTCTTGCCAGGGACGGCAGCCGTGGGCTGGTCCCGGAATCTGAAAAGACTTCTGTTATACATAATCCGACTTTTTCAACAACTTCCTGATCATAAACCTCACTCTCCCTGGCCTCTCCTGCAACGGGTTCCCTGAGCTGGAACTGCAGCTTCCATCTATGGGGGGTGGCACTGGATCGGCACCATAAAGCCAGGGTACCCATCTCTGTATATTCAGGCTCTATAAGTACGGGGATTCTTCCGGACTCGCCTTTTCTGCCGAATTTCACCACTGTCTTTAGAGGTGACATAAGGGTGAGCGAGTCATCCACATGCACAATGTCACCACTTCTATCACCGGATCGGAAACTGGAACTGTACATGTTAAAGGCCACGGGCTGGTTGGTAAGTACTTCAAACTCCATCTCCGGCAGATTTATGACCGATCCCTCATCAAGACCTCTTTCAACAATGCAAAGGGCCCTTGAAGGGGCAGCGGATCTGTCCGGAGAGGCATCAATTCCAATATAATAACTTCGGGGGCTGCCACTTCCCACCCTGACCCCGGCTCCCAGCTTGACCAGACCATAATAGGATGCTCCCAGGGCCACCGAAAGATCGGGCTCCCGGTTTTCAAGAAGCCTGGGAAGTTCACTGTCAGTGTCACCAAACCAGCTTCTTATGGATTGTCTTATGGACTCCTGGATAAAATCGGGTTTCAAGGATCCGCCGTTGAATAGAACAAGATCGGGCATGGGCTCCCTGCCGAGGAGGGACTTTATATCCCCCCGGTGCTTTTCGAGGAACCATCCAATGTGCCTGGTAATGGAAGGCTCCTGTTCATAGGGAAGACCAAACTCTGTTATGGCTTTTCCCGGGGTCTTTTCAATCCCTTTCCCTGTACCGATGGGATGGGTGTGGGGGAAAAATCCTTGACAAAGTAACTTCTTAAGCTCCCCAAAGGTCAAATCCGCTGCCAGGGTGCCTGCAATCAGGGAACGCCCCTCACCCTTGAGGGTTATTCTGACCTTTTCCCCGTCATCCGTGCCAATATTTTCAAGAAGTTTCTCCTTGGCCGCCCTGCATTTATAAGCAAGGGTCTTCCATCTGTCCGGGGTGAGATGCTCCTTTTTCGGGAACTTTGACTCCACATATCTTGCCAGGGCCAGGTCAATATTGTCTCCACCCAGGATGAGATGATCTCCCACTGCAAGACGCTCAAATCCCGGGGAACCCTGGGATTCGGTCATGGTTATGAGGGTAAAATCGGTGGTGCCTCCGCCCACATCGCACACCAGAATGAGTTCCCGGGGTTTGACATGCTCATGCCAGTCATGCTCATGGCGTATCAGCCAGGCATAAAAGGCGGCCAGGGGCTCCTCAAGGAGGGTGAGGTTTTTCCCAAATCCTGCACTCCTTGCCGCTTCAAGGGTAAACTCCCGGGCAGCTTCATCAAAGGATGCAGGTACCGTTATGACTGTATATTGATTTTCGAGGAACAGATCCTCATCTTTTACACTGTGGTTCCAGGCCTTGCGAATGTGCCGAAGGTACTCGGCCGTGGCATCCACAGGAGATATCTTGTCAATATCCTGGGAACCCCAGGGAAGAATGGGGGCCTGGCGGTCTGCCCTGGCATGACACAGCCAGCTCTTGGCAGATGATACAAGGCGTGACGGAAGACGGGCACCATGTTCCCGGGCAAAGAATCCGGCAAAGATGTCCTTCTCCCTTTTCCAGGGATGACCAAGGGATTCCGGGGAGATGTCATAGGGGCCTGGTATATATAAAAAGGAGGGTAACGCGGAAAGGTCTGACACCTCTCCGGGCCCGGTGAGCTGGGGAATCTTAAAAATTTTGATCTTTCCGGCCGGGTTCTTCCCGTCCATGCCAGCCATGTCCACATAGGATACGGCAGAATTGGTGGTGCCGAGATCTATACCGATTATGTATCGTCTGTCCTGAAAATCCAAACTTCTCTCCCCATGCCCATAAGGAACAGGTATTAAATAACTTCCCCATGCCCTTAGAGTTGGCCTCTGACGGCGGTATTTTAAAGGGGACAGTTATTGAAAACCGATTCCTTAAATTATAATCACTTTGGCCGAATATTCAACTCAAGACGCCATTTTCGGTCATCATCCCTGGAACATGCCCAGAACTCCAGGGTTCCAATCTCGGTAACCTTAACCTCAAAGGTTACAGGGATAAAGGTTTCACCATCCCCGTCCAGCAGGGTCTCGATGGAGGTCAATTCAGAAATATCCATATCTTCCCAGTTGTCAATGACCGCACCCAGGGCATCCTGGTGGCGATTTGGGGAGGTCATGATATCAAATTTCACCTTCTCCCCGACCACGAGATT
>JADGBO010000135.1:0-5013 GCA_015231465.1 Desulfamplus sp. | reverse complement strand
CCTCCTCCATGCCAAAGGGAGCTATGCAGAGGGCCCGGGTGGGCATGGGGATTCCTGGAACAGCAGGCATGGATGCCTCAATGGCCATATAATAGGACATTCCCAGGCCCCCGCGTATTTTGATTCCGTCACCCCGGGCAGCCTGGCCGTAATATGATGCTCCCCGGGCAACGGAGAGGTCAAAATCCACGGCATCAATCTCACGTATCCCGGCACTGCCCGATGAGTCCTGCCACTCCTTGAGTATGTCCATGATCCTTGACCTCATCATGGGGGACTTCATTACTCCTCCGTTGAACACCACAGCGGTGGGGAGCCTGGGCATTCCCTGGGCATCACAGTGGGAGGAGAGAAAAGCTGCCAGGTGCCGGGTAATGGCCGGGTCAGCCTCATAGGCAAGGCCGAACTCCTTAATGCCGGCCGAGCTTGGCCCCAGGGGTCTGTCATCCAGGGAACAGACAGGAAAAAAGCCGTCCAGGACCACCTGCCGGACATCTTCCATGGCAAGGGTTAATTTTATGGTACCTTTTATAAGGCCGGAACCCCGTCCCAGCACAGTGACAGGGTACTCATGGATGCCGTCCTCCCCAAAAAGGGCCTCCTTGGCCCTTCGGCATGAGTAAACAAGCCCCCTCATCTGCCATGAATCAAGCTTCTGTTTCTTTTCCCGCAGCTTTGCACTGAGGAAATAGGAGAGGGCCAAATCAATATTATCCCCCCCCACCAGGAGATGGCTGCCCACTGCCACCCGCTCCAGTTCAAGGAGACCGTCCCGGCCCTCATTGACCTCAATGAGACTGAAATCACTGGTTCCACCCCCTATGTCACAAACAAGAACCATATCACCCTTTTCCACATGATCCCGCCACCTCTCTCCTGATTTGTCGATCCAGGCGTAAAAAGCGGCCTGGGGCTCTTCGATGAGAACGATATCTTCAAGCCCTGCCATCCGGGCAGACTTTACTGTCAACTCCCGGGCCACGGCATCAAAGGATGCAGGAACCGTAAGGTAAATAGCCTGGTTTTCAAGGATAAGGGAGACATCCCCCCTGGCCATCTCATGGTTCCAGGCCTCCCGAATATGATTTAAAAGGGCACAGGATGCCTGGACCGGAGATAACTTCAAGGGTCCTTTGGATGGGCTCTCCCCGGAGTTCCCGGCATCCGGGACACTCCAGGGCAGAATGGGGGATTCACGGTCAACGGCCTGGTTACAGAGCCAGGACTTGGAGGATGATATGAGTTTATGGGGAACCTCGGCACCCCGATTCCGTGCAAATTCACCGGCAGCGACTGCATATCCTGAAACCGAACCCTTACCGCTGCCGGTCCCGGAATCGTCGGATGCCGGGTCGTCCACTGATTCATGCCAGGGAAGTTTCAGGGAATCGGATGAAAGCTCCCGGCCCTCTTTTACATATAAAAACGAGGGCAGTGCATCTCTTTTATCCACCACTCCGGCATCGGTGAGCTGGGGAATCTGAAAAATTTTTATGTCAGCCATGGTCTTCGGGGGTCTTTCAACCCTGGTATCGGCATAGGCAACAACACAGTTGGTGGTTCCAAGATCAATTCCCACAACATATCGGGCATTTTTCACGGCGGCAAACTCCTCTTCTGTTCTTACTCTATCTCAACTTCGGCAGGGGCGATAATGGTGGTATCACGAACATCGGACAGCCTGGGAATCTCTTTTTTCCCGGCTTTCCAGCCCCGGTGCCTGAGAATCCCCCGGAATGGGGGCTCCCCGGACACGTTGCCGGTAAGCTTTAGGGCATCCGGGTCAAAACCTGCCGGCACATCTATCATTTCACCCTCGTCCCGGTCAATTACAGGCACAGGGGCAAGGTATTTCTCCACGGTTTTCTTGCACTCCTCCTGAATACTTCTCACAGCCGCACCTATTTGCTCGTCATCGTAAAGATCAAGTTTTTCGGCAAAGAAATCCAGAAGCCTTCCCTCCCTCTGGAGTACCGAAAGAAAGTGCAAAAAAAGACGATGCCTCCTCTCCTGCTCCAGACGCTGATCCGCATGATCCCTTGCAATTTTTCCCCGCTCCTGGTCCAGGTGCTGATCCCCAGGCTCCCTTGCATTTTTATCCATCCCGGGATACTTTGAACTCCCATGAGCCATTAAATCCTCCCCGGAGCCGGATATTTTACCCCTTTTCTTTTTATCCTTTTTATCACCGGAATCCAGGGCTGCCTCCCCGGTGTCATGGGTCTTCCGGGCAGCTCCGGCAAAAAGAGAGGCCAGGGAGATGTTAAGGGCCCCCCACATTACAAGGGCCGTCAAAATCAGGAGCAGGGCAACCCCGGGAACAAGCCAGCTCCAGTAGTGAGCCAGCACAATATCAAGAGAGCGGTGAACATCGGGAAGACTCTGGACCATAATTTCAAGATCAAGGAGCGGAACTGAAACCATGGAGTCCGACCCCGGGGCCAGCATGGTGACCAGCCCCTTCAATCCAAAATAAAGAGCGGCACATAAAAGCACCCCGGCCAAAGTGGTAATTACAATGATCACCGCCAGGGAACCGGCGGCATATGCCTTTTTGAGGTTCAAAACTTTAGCGTTCAATATATATCTCCTGTTTGGTCTTCTTTCCCGGGATCATCGGGTTTCCATCTATAATTCTCAGGGCTGCCCCTACAGTACGATTGCCAATTTCATTATCTGGAAAACCACATCGGGTTTCCATCTATAATTCTCAGGGCAGCCACAGGGGGCTGCCCCTACAGTACGGTTGCCAATTTCATTATCTGGAAAACCATATCGGGTTTCCATCTATACGGGTTTCCATTTACGGTAAAAATATTCCCCCATAACAAAATGGCCGTACCGGAATAGTTCTAAAATCCGGTACGACCATTTATAATAACATAAAATCAACGATTATCAAGGGGGTTGATGAGCTTCACATGCAGTTCATCAAAAATTTCAGTTCAAAGGATGCAAAAAAAGATATCAATCCTTTACCACAATCCTATCTTTGTTGGCCTCGAAGGTTTTATCACCGATACCCTTGACTTTCTTTATCTCTTCCGGTGCGTTAAAGTTGCCGAACTCCTCACGATATTTGACAATGGCCTCGGCATACTTCACGCCGACACCTTTGAGTCCTTCACTCAGCTCCTCCACCGAAGCTGTATTGATGTTGATCTTTTTGACTACTTTGATCTCTCCTTCCCCCTTGGATGATTCCGAAGCATGTAAAGGGGCCTCAAGGCAAAAGAAGACAATCATTGTGAGAGCCAAAATAAAATTACTAATTCTTACAACACTTTTCAACATGGTACCTCCTTTTTGATTTAAGATTTTAACTGCCCTGGAAAAAACCGGTCAACAAACCCAAAAAAACAAATCAGGAACCTTGGTGACCCTATGTAGGAAACCGGAACCTTGGTTGATTCTACATTTCAAAAAACAACCGATACAAGTTGTATATAATTTAATGAAATAATGAAAGTCAAGTAAAATTATAACATATTCTTCATCTACCCATGCGGCTGCTTATCATGGGGCTACTCCATTCGGGTCATGGGTAAGCGTTCTATAAACCCCATCTTATAATGTGCATCGGAACTAATGTGCATCGGAACACCAGGACTCATCACATTTGGATGATTTTCCGAACCACCACTGTGGCAACTCGGAGCGTTTCAGATTGACAGTTGACCTGTTTTCGGACTATATTAGTCATACAAAGGAGGATGGATATGAAGCTATCGAGCCAAATCAAACCTATCAGTTACCTAAAAATCCATGCCGCAGAAATCGTACACAACATGTCAGGGCAAGGTGAACCCCTGGTCATCACTCAGAATGGCCAAGCCAAGGTCGTGATGCAGGACATCGAAAGCTATGAGCAAACCCAGGAGACCATGGCCCTTCTGAAGATTTTCGCACTCGGCTCGCATCAGATTGAGGAGGGCAAAGTCCAGCCCGCCGGTGATGTCATTCAGCGGCTTCGAGGCCGGAGCAAGAGTCGCTGATGACCTTCCAGATATTTTTGACCGACGATGCGTCACGGGATTTGGAGGAGTTGTACGACTACATTGCATCCCACGACGTGCCGGGAAAAGCAGATTACGTTCTCGATCAAATAGAAAAGGCCTTTTCGAGCCTCTCCGAGAACCCGGAACGAGGAGCCTATCCAAAAGAGTTGCTGGCCATCGGTCTTCGCGAGTACCGTGAGATATTTTTCAAACCCTACCGCATCATCTATCGAGTCATGGCCGAAAATATTTATGTCATGGTAATTGCCGACGGCCGCCGCGATATGCAGACGTTGCTGCAACGTCGTCTATTACAGGCATAACTCTCCTAATGTATGGGCCGCATTGTTACCTGATTCCCTGAGACGGTTGACAAGCATCCAGCGAATCGTTGTCATAAAGATTTCCGCTTTGAATCCCCTTGATGTTTTCACTTTAAGATCAAGGGGGCAGCCGCAAGGGACTGCCCCTACAGTATTTCCGCCAATTTCATTATCTGGAAAACTATAGCTACATCATCTGTGGTGAAATAAATGTACCATCGGTGGTAAAATCTATTGGAGGCTCACTGTCCATAATACTTGCGATACCAGGAGACAAAGGCTCCAAGGCCCTCCTGGATGGATGTGCCGGGCCTGAAACCTGTTTTCAGGGTCAGGGGCTCTATATCGGCATAGGTGGCCGGGACATCCCCGGGCTGCATGGGAAGGGAATTTTTAACAGCTTTTCTGCCAAGGAGATTCTCAAGGGTTTCAATGAAGATGTTCAACTCAACCGGTTCACTGTTTCCTATATTATAAATGCCGTAAGGAGGATGGGAAGGGGAAGAAATATCGCAATTTGCCTGGGAAGGGGAGGAAATATCGAAATGTGCCCGGGAAGGGCATCCAGGCACCGGGGGAAGGAATATAAGTTTGACCATGGACTTTACAATGTCGTCAATGAATGTGAAATCCCTTTTCATCTCTCCATGATTATAGACATCAATGGGGCTTCCTTGAAGAATTGCCCTGGT
>JADGBO010000134.1:7364-8936 GCA_015231465.1 Desulfamplus sp. | reverse complement strand
TCCGGGATGGTTTCCATATCCCCATAGAGGAGCGTGATCCCGATGAAATTCGTTATGTCCAGGGCATGGATGGCAAGGGGGAAATATCTTCGGTGCTGGTTCCTCCGGCCGGAAGCATGTGTGCCAACCATGCCTTTGATGTGACTCCGGCAAGACTTATAACCGGATTTATTACGGAAAGGGGTATTTGTGATGCATCTGAAAACTCCATTGCCGCACTTTTCCCATGAAGGAGCCGTTATACTTAATTTTTTAACGTGGAAATGGATACAAATTTTCATCTTCGGGTGTGGCTGAACATCACCCATGGTTACTTATTCAGAGACCAGAATGACAACCCTGCATGCCTTCATAAATTCATGACGTTCCGGCAGCCTTTGGATTTTATGGGAATCCGAGAGTGAAATAACAATAACAGCACCCTTCTCACCCTCCTCTTTTCGGAGTGCATCTATCATAATGGGTCTCTCTCCTGCTCTTAGCCGGATCAGGGTTGGTTCCGGCGAGGATGCAAAGCTGCAGAGCCCTTTTTCAACGGCGTATTCACGGCTCACATATAGTGGGCCATATACCTCCCTGCCCTGTTCATTCACAATCAGAGGATAGATGGCCGGTCTGAATCCTGTGCCCCGGGCATCAACCACCATGCCCGTGAATATTTCCCGATCTCCATACCTGTTTTCAGGCTCAACAACCTCTATATCCGGAATTTTTTTTATCCCGGGGGGCAGAATTAAATCCATGAATTCTCCGAAAATAGTTGATCTTATAAGCACCTTGACATCGTCATCCCCGGGCAGAGTGTATGAGACAGGCCTGGCATCCCCTGCTTTTTTTTCAATTTCATCTTTCAACATTTGCATAGAGTGACCGTTCGCTACCACCCATGAATCATAACCCGATGAAAGTCTATCCAGGATTTTGACCATGTTTTTACGGGCCAAGAGTATGGCATCATCCATGGGAATACTGTATGGAATCCCTGAAAGGGCTATGAATGTTCTGTCTGAAATACCTCTGAATTTTGTTTCGTTATGTGGGCCCATATGGAAACGGGAATGCAGATAGTCATGGGCATCTTTTTCAGACTTTTTCCCCTCCGGCACCTCATTTTCAGCACTTTCCCCCTGGGACTCAATAACACCGGTGGTCCAGTTAATGATACCTTCTTCAAAAACTTCAATGAAATAACCATTGTTTCCTCCGATGGCAGCACCTGTCCCAATGTTTAAAATAAGGAATATGCAGATCGGATAGAACGGCCAGGAGCCATATCCGACCTGCCAACGATAAGGAGATATCCTGTAATGGATACGCTGGATAATCATTAAGAAGGCTCCCATGCGAAACAGCATTGATTTTACCGTTAGAATACCCGCATGATTTCCATGGGCCGCCGGGGCCGGAATCGGAGCGTCAAGGTTTTCTTGAATCTTCCTGCTTGATTGAGTTTTTAATTGAGTGTTTAATTGAGTGTTTAATTGAGCCATGATTTTCCTGCCTCGGAATCCATGAAACGGAAAACGGATTTGAAAATTTCATCCAGTCCCATATCATGCCTGGATATTGAAA
>JADGBO010000134.1:5049-7268 GCA_015231465.1 Desulfamplus sp. | reverse complement strand
TTAATTGAGTTTTTAATTGAGTGTTTAATTGAGTGTTTAATTGAGCCATGATTTTCCTGCCTCGGAATCCATGAAACGGAAAACGGATTTGAAAATTTCATCCAGTCCCATATCATGCCTGGATATTGAAAGAGATTCTATAAGTCTTTCGACATATCCCCTCTCCCTGACCTTTACCATGGTCTGGGGGAAATTGAGATCAAAAACCCAACTGATTTGCATCAATTTGAAATCGTTGAGTTCTCCAATGGAATCACCCATCACAAGTCTGTTTTTTTCAATGGCTTCAATGGCCTTGGGGGAGCATCCCCTTAAATCCTGAAGCCCGAGATTTATAAATTCATAGTTTTGCATATCCGGAGACGAGTAATTATCTATTACAACTCTCCAGATATCAAGTTTATCCGCATCCCTGAGCAATTTCATGAAAAAAACTTTCCTGGAGTCCTTTAATCGGGGTACCCTTGCAGCGTTATGAACGGCAATGGCACCTCGTATAAGATTTTTCTCCCTGGCGGAACAGCCCAGGAGCATATCATGGGCATCTATCTCCAGAATAGAACGCCTTGCATGATTTTCAGATTTGATATCAAGAAATGTCCTGTACTTTTCAAACTGCCTGAAACGGCCAAGATCATGGAAAAGGGCCATTGCTCCGGCAATATGGATTGAATCATCATCAAGTGCAAGTTCCGAAGCAAGGGAAAAAATCTCATCCACAACCCTCAGGGCATGATCTCTTTTGAGCTGCAAAGGGCCCGGGATTGATGAGCCGTGGATAAACCGGTGGGAATAGTTGTCAAATCTGCCAATGAGAACTTCAAAATGTTTTCTGTCCATATTTATACCTGATTGTAATTTGCAATTTTTATATATTTTAATCGAATGGCACTAAATTTTCACCGGATATAGACTTCCAGAAAAATCTTTGAGCATATCCATTCCCAAGGGCAGCCACAGGGGGCTGCCCCTACAGTATGATTACCAATTTCATTATCTGGAAAATTACCAATTTCATTATCTGGAAAACTATAGCACTAACTCGTGAGTGATAAGTTCTTCCACTGACCACTGCTGATAGTACTGTAATGCAATATATAACCACAATATATGGTGTGGAATATGAGAACTTACAACTCTTGAGGCACTAAATTTTCACCAGATGGGACTAAATTTTCACTGGATGGATTTTTTGTCATAAATTTCTTTTCAATGAAATCAGAGACCATAACCACATCATCCAGACCAAAGAGAGGTACATCCGGCCTGTGGTGGGAGTCTGTAATGAATCCAACGAGATGGGGACTGTCCATAAAAAGGGGCTCATTGTGCCCGGCACCTTTTCTGAAAATCTCAATCTTCGGCACTTCCGCGTGCTTAAAGCCTTCCACAATAATTATATCCATGTCGGAAAGGTATTGCTTTACATCCTCTATTGACGCATAATCCATATCTTTGAGAAGTGCTATGACACCAGGAGAGATGACCAGGGTTGCCGAAGCTCCTGCATTTTTGTGACGCCAACTGTCCTTTCCTTCCCTGTCCATTTCAAAACCGCAGTGGGCATGTTTAAGTACGCCTATTCTATACCCCTTTGCCCTCAGCACAGGTATCAGTTTTTCCAGAAACGTGGTCTTGCCGGAACCCGAAAGTCCGGCAATTGAAATAATTTGTGGTTCAGTATGGGATTCCATTTTATATATACCACTTAGCATCATTTTTTATTTAAATATACATATTTAACAACTTGACAAATCAATTCCATCAAATTATATATACCTTCGATATCAATATATTTCCAGAAAAAGATTTTCCATGATGTACTCCTTAACAGCAAACCACACTCCAAAAGATTAATAATATGGAACATGATTCCACAAAACTACTTCCGGTTTTTCCAGAAACCACCCTCTTCACCAACCAGTGCGGCAGCCTTTTTACCATGGACGGCATACCTGGACCCCAATGGCAGGGACTGATACACTACCTCAACAGCCTGGGTTCCAAGGAGCTGGACCGCCGGTGGCACAAGGCCCGGCAGATCATGCATGAACATGGAGCCGCTTATAACATATTCAGCGATCAAAAGGGCACTGACCGACAATGGGAACCTGATCCCATCCCTTTTCCGGTCTCCACTGAAACCTGGGAACTCCTTGGAAGGGGTGTGGCCCAGAGAATGCGGCTTCTCACAAGTATCTACAACGACATCTACGGCC
>JADGBO010000134.1:0-4949 GCA_015231465.1 Desulfamplus sp. | reverse complement strand
ACTGACCGACAATGGGAACCTGATCCCATCCCTTTTCCGGTCTCCACTGAAACCTGGGAACTCCTTGGAAGGGGTGTGGCCCAGAGAATGCGGCTTCTCACAAGTATCTACAACGACATCTACGGCCCCCAAAGCCTCATCAGAAACGGTCACCTGCCGCCGGAGATACTGTTTGCCAACCCGGCCTACCTACGTCAGTGCCATGGGATATACACCGACAACATTCCACCCCTTGGTAACCGGACCCTCCACTTCCATGGCACAGATATATGTCACTTTCCCGACGGAGAATGGAAGATTGTATCCCATCGGACCCAGTCTCCCCGGGGTGCCGGATATGCCCTGGAAAACAGGATAGTCCTCTCCGGAATCCTGCCCCGCATGTTCCACTCCGGGAAAGTCCTCAGACTGGCACCCTTTTTCAAATACTTCACACGGTGTCTCATGGAGATATCCGGAATGGTGAAACGCGAGCCCAACATTGTAATGCTCTCTCCGGGACCATCGGGACCCGACTACTTTGAACAGGTTTTCCTCTCCAGATACCTGGGTCTGACCCTGGTGGAGAGCAGCGACCTCACTGTCCGCAGTGATTCACTCTTCCTTAAAACCCTTGGCGGACTCCATCCGGTGGATGTGATTTTTCGCCGTATTGATGACATCTTCTGCGATCCCCTGATATTCGGCTCCACATCTCTCATGGGTGTTCCAGGTCTTATCCAGGCTGTACGTGCGGGCAACGTGGCTGTCAGCAATCCTCCCGGGAGCGGGGTTCTGGAGACCCCTGCCCTTACCCCTTTTCTCGGAGAGCTGTGTAAGATTCTCCTTGGAGAATCACTGATCCTTGGGAACATCCCCACATTCTGGTGCGGCAATCCTGCGTCCCTCTCCCTTGTTCTGGATCGCATTGCCGCACCAGACAAAGGGAGCTGCCTCCCCCTCGTGGTTACATCTTCATTTACAATGAACCATGGTAACGCTGTGGATATAACCACCCTGGGATCCCGGCAAAGGGAATCCCTCATGGAGAAGATAAAAGCCGCACCCTATGCCCATACAGCCATGGAGATTTCTCCTCCCTGCACCCTTCCTGTATGGGAAAAGGGCACCCTCCAGTATGGACATGGAATTCTTCGTCTCTTCTCCATTGCCGGGTCAAGCGTGTCTGTCATGCCCGGGGCCCTGACCCGGGTCTCCCGGGATCCCATGGCCCTGATTCTGGATACGATACAAGGTGATGGAAGAAGTAAGGATACCTGGTGCTTTTCCGATGAACCTGTGATCTATAAAAGTATGCTCCACAATTTCACCGAGAATCTGGAGATCCACCGGGGCAGCGATCTTCCCAGCAGGGTGGCGGACAACATGCTCTGGCTCGGACGCTACATCGAGCGCACCGAAGGAATGCTCAGATTAATCCGCACCATCCTAACCCGTCTCAACAGCGAAACCCGCCTGGATCTCATAAATGAGATGCCTTTTCTTATCAGGATCATGGCAAACCTGGGCATCCTCTCCCCGGGCCTTTCCAGTGCCATGTCCCAACCAACATCAAGGGACAGTATGACCCAAATGGAGGGTGGTACTCACAGGAGCGGTGCTGACAGGGGCGATACTGACCGGGATGGAACCCCGGCCATGGACATCCGTTCCATGGAGGCTGAAATCCTGGATTCCCTGTTCAGTCCCGGGCGTCCGGAGAGTCTCTACAACTCCCTGCAGCATGTCAAACGGGTTGCAACCAGTGTCCGGGACAGGCTATCCAATGATTCATGGAACATCCTGGGCAGAATGGAAAACCAGCTCAAGCAGTTCTCCCCCCATGACCACAGCAGGATCAGTGAAGCCCAGGAGCTTGTCAACGAGATGATCCTTGTAATATCAGCCTTTGCCGGTCTTGCACTGGAGAGCATGACCCGGGGTATGGGATGGCGTTTCCTGGACATGGGACGAAGATTAGAGAGGGCCGATTACACCATTACCCTTCTGCAAAGCCTGTTCCTGGCCTCTGAAAATGAGACTCCATCCATGGGACATCCCCAGGGCCACGAACTTGAGGCCCTGCTTGAAGTGGCTGACAGCACCATAACCTATCACACCCGTTACCGTACCACACTCCAGATGGAACCCATCATGGATCTTCTGCTCCTTGACGAACTCAACCCCAGATCCACAGGATTTCAACTGGCTACCCTGTTTGAACATGTGGAGACCCTTCCAAGGGATACCCCGCGTCCCTTCAGAACCAGAGAGGAGAAAATCACCCTGGAGCTGACCACCCGCCTGCGTCTCACCGATATGCCCGGACTAATGGAGATGAACCAGCAGGGAGAGATGCCAAAACTCAATGAACTTCTCACCCTTTTAAAACAGGGTGTCCAGGAGCTGGGCAACCAGATTACCCAGCACTACCTCAGCCGTATAGAGACCGAAAAACAGATGAGGCACCTATTTGCGGCCTGCTCCACCAAAAATGTTAAAAAAACCGGATGTTTGTTGAAAGGATTTACAGGATGAAGCTGATGTGCTTCATCATTTCATGGGAAATTTAAGTTTGCCTGCATTCAGGCAGTGAAACGATACTTAAGAATGGCCGTTTATCAAAAATATTGAGCCAGAACCAGGGTACGTTCTATGCGTTGGACAATAAAATCAATAACTTCCGGATAGAATGCAAGTCCCTTGAAAAGAGATTCGCCATCAATATCCACCATGGGACAATCCACAGTAAAGCCCATCTCCTCCAGGCGGGTTTTCCAGCTCCCGTCTTCTCCCATGAGATCATCCCGGGCATGCATGCCTGCAAAATACATCATGGGAAGAATTCTGGCCCGCTTGAAATCGTGGGATATCCCCTGGCGGCACATCTTCAGGAAAAGTGCATCCGGATCCGGAACTCCTTCCACGGCCGCTGCCAGAACATGGGGATACCTGTCCGCCACCAGCTTTTCCACGCCGAGGTACACCATGTTCACAGGATCCGCTGCCAGGGGTGTGCCGTGCATTGCAAGCAGATTTATGCCCTGGTACAGTGGCAGAAAATCCTGCTCCATCACATCCAGGGTTTTTTTTATGAACTGCCACCGATGGCAAAGGGTCTCTCCCAGGAAGACCCTCAGACCAGGAAAATAGGTGCATGTCTCCTCAATCTGACGGTACTCGGTGCCCGGAAAAATATGCAGGGGCTGGACCACGGCCTTTCTGAAGCCTGCGGCCTCCACCTGGGCCAGGGTCTGATGCAGGCTTGGCAGCCCGGTCTTACGTCGGATAATTTCAGACGTGTATGCCCAGAAGATATCGAATTTTGAAAAGTGCCGGTCAAGGTGTACCTGAACGATATCCAGAGCTGCCCGGGCCCGGGTATTGGAACCAAAGGCCGCAATGATGAGAGCCGGTTTCTCCTTGAGGGGCGGAAGGTGCATCTTGCGGCCTATATATCCATTTGGGTGCATGGTTTTCTCCTTTGTTGACTTCTATTGTCGATTCCTGCTTGATTATTCCCATGAGCCTATCCCCAAAATTCTTTCAGGCTGGCTTTGGCCGCCAAAATACTAATGGGCATGCATCTATGACTCCAGATTTTGGATTTTTGGGATAGGGTCATTGTTGACTCCTATTTTTCAATTCCGATTCTTGCGGTGACACCGGTTTTATAGTAGTGTTTTATCTCCTTCATTTCAGTTACAAGATCCGCCCGTTCCATCATGGCAGGTGTAGCACCCCGGCCGGTTATGACCACCTCCACATGGTCTGCCTTGATTTCAAACAATTCCAGCATCTCCTGTTCCGATACAATACCCAAATTTACGGCAATGTTTCCCTCATCTATTATAACAAGATCATGTTCCCCTTTGATGAGTATATTTTTGAGTCTTTCATAACCTTCTCTTCCGGCCTTGATCTCCTCGGGTGATGGCTTTCCCCGGACAAATTTTCCCATGCCGAACTGCTCCACATCCATGCGGCTGTCAAAATTTTTCAGCATTATGATCTCGGAATAGTCTCCCTGCTTGAGAAACTGCCCCATAAAAACCCTGCCCCCGGCACCAAGCCGCCTCAATGCCAGGCCAAGGGCGGCGGTTGTCTTACCTTTTCCATTACCGGTGTATATCTGGATATATCCTTTCATCACAAGCTCCTTGCCATAGATTTCCAGAAAATAATTTTAAAATCCCAACTTTGTAAACCTTAATGGTCGGACTCCGGCCACACCCGATCATGGAAATAATGTATCCATTCCCACGGTAAAGGGCAAGCACACAGGCCTATCCCTGGAGTACGATGGAACATTGCATTATCTGGAAAATCGTATTTATCGCTAAAAGTTACGGCTGCCATTCAGCCGCCTCGGAGGATTAAAATTTGTGTCCATATGACTTACCATTCCATATGACTGAGTATTAAATTACCCCATGTTTAATACAGTGTCAAACAGGCATTGTCCAGCAGGCACTCTCCATAAATTACAATACCTGATCTCCATGAATATTTTCATGAATATCTCCACGAAGAGATATTGCCGGAATATGTTCATCCACCATGATGGGATTCAAATTATGCTTGAAGTTTAGATAACTCAATGTTATCTATAGACGCGTAAAAGGCCGTCCATAAGCACGGTCTCCCCTGGGTTTAGATAACTCAATGTTATCTATAGACCTTGTATAATATTTGATCATCCACCAGTATTATGATTTTTGAGTCTTAAATATGAGGACAAATCGTTGTCAACTACCCCCTAAGCACTTCGTGACTTAGGGGCTTGAAATCGCAAGATAACAAGCCCTATGTTGACCAGCCTGAGTTCTTTGAGTACTACGTTATTTTGGTGATCATACCCTTGGATGCGTGCCAGTCTAAGGCTCTATGGATAGGCATTAAACAGGTGTAAGGGGTTAAGCCAGTGTGTCTATTGTAAAAAGCCGTTATAACTTTGGCGAGGCAAACTT
>JADGBO010000133.1 GCA_015231465.1 Desulfamplus sp. | reverse complement strand
AGAGGAACCCCATTTAATATCCCCGGGGGAGCATCAGGATATTCTGGAACATGTTTCAAAAACCCTTCCCCTTTGCAATGCAGTTATCCTCTCGGATTACGGCAAAGGTTTGCTACTGACCCGGGGCATCACCGAATCACTGATTACAATGTGCCGAAGGCACAAAATTCCGGTTTTCGTGGATCCCAAAGGAAAGGACTGGCAACGATATAAAAATGCATCGTGCATCACCCCCAACAGTGCGGAACTGGCCCTTGCTGCTGAAAATCTTGAAGGTGGTGACTTGCTTCCGAACCATGATCTTAACTTTGACCAGTACCGTGAACAGCAGGAGTACCATGTCCCGGACCAGGATCATCTCCCGGACCAAAACCATTCCCCGGACCACCATCATCTCCCGGACCAGGATCATGATCCCGGTGGGGAGGATATGCGGCTTATGGATGTTTCAAGGAAGATAAGAGCCAGGTACTCCCTTGACTGGCTTCTTGTTACCAGGGGGCCCCGGGGAATGTGTCTCACAGGCAGAGATGCTCCCCCGCTGATGATACCAACCCAGGCCCGCCAGGTGTATGATGTTTCAGGTGCCGGAGATACGGTCATCTCGGTAATGGCCGCCGGTGTTGCAGCCGGACTCCCGTTTCCGGATGCCGCCCGCCTGGCCAACAGAGCCGCAGGCATAGTCGTGGGCAAAATCGGGACCCAGCCAATCACAAAGGAGGAACTCCATGGATGAATCTGCACCCAGCCAATCACAAAGGAAGAACTCCATGGATGAATCTGCACCCAGCCAGCCACAAAGGAGGAGTTCCATGGATGAACCTGTTCTGAAAGTGAAGGATCTGGTTGTCAGCTTTGGAACCGAGGGCGGAAAAAAACATCTGAGAGCCGTGGACGGAGTCTCCTTTGAAGTCAAGCCCGGTAGTACCCTTGGAATTGTGGGGGAATCGGGATGCGGAAAAAGTGTCACAGCCCTGGGTATCATCTCACTTCTGCCCAGGCCGTCGGGGTACATTGAACAGGGATCGGTCCTTCTTAAAGCCTCCAATGGAATGAAAACCCCCAATGGCATGAAAGCCCTCAATGGAATGAAAACCTCCAATGGAATTAAAGCCCCCAATGGAATGAAAACCCCCAATGGAATGAAAACCTCCAATGGAATTAAAGCCCCCAATGGAATGAAAACCTCCAATGGAATGAAAACCTCCAATGAAAATTCCGGATACATTGAACTGATGAACCTTGATTCCCAGGGAATGAGAGCCATCAGGGGGAAACGCATATCCATGATTTTCCAGGAACCCATGACTGCACTGAATCCGGTTCACAGGATAAAAAAGCAGATGAACGAAGTCCATGGCCTCCACAGACCATCCATGGGAGTCCGGGAGATGACTGCAAAATCCTTAGAACTCCTTGATCAAGTGGGCATTGCAACCCCCGAAAACGTCATTGAGTGCTATCCCCACCAACTTTCCGGGGGCATGCGCCAGAGGGTTATGATTGCCATGGCCCTGGCATCGGAACCGGATATACTCATTGCCGACGAGCCCACAACAGCCCTGGACGTGACTGTTCAGGCCCAGATTCTGGATCTGATACGGAACCTCCAGAAAAGTAAAAACATGTCGGTTATCCTAATTACCCATGATCTCGGTGTCATTGCGGAAAACTGCAACGATGCTGTGGTTATGTACGGCGGCAGAGTTGCGGAACGGGCACGGGTTGAAACTCTTTTCAAAAACCCCTCCCATCCCTATACCAGGGGACTTTTGCACTCCATTCCGGCCCGGGCCCCTTCCCCGGGAACAATCCTTCCAGCCATTCCCGGAATGGTTCCCTCCCTTGAAGAGATGCCAAAGGGGTGCCGATTTGCACCACGATGCTCCCATGTGGGGGATATATGTCATAAGATATCTCCGGAAGAGATTGCCATTAAAGGAGACCACGGTCATTTTGCCGCATGTCATCTCCATGCAGGGGAGACGGGAACGGGTACTGTGTGAATGATGTTTTACAATCCGAATCCCCGGGTGAAGAGGCTATGCCCCTCATCCCGATAAATTGGGTAAAATGTTCTTTTCCAGATGGATACGGTTGAATTAAATCATCCGGCACTTTTAGTCTGAATCAATAAAATATTCTTTTGCCGCACAAGGAAGGTAAATGTGAATCTCGACAGCTCTGTTTTGGAACTCAATGGTGTCAAAAAATATTTTCCTGTCCACGGCGGTATTTTTCTTGGCCGCAAGGAAGATGTGCGTGCCGTGGATGGGGTTTCACTGGTGATAAGAAAGGGCGAGACCCTTGGACTGGTGGGGGAGTCAGGCTGCGGCAAAAGTACCCTGGGACGTTGTATCGCCGGACTCTACAAATTGACCGATGGGACAATAAAACTCCATGGAGAGGATATTTCCAGGTTGAAATCAGGTGAACTCAAAGCCCTGCGGCTCAGGATGCAGATGATTTTCCAGGATCCCTTCGAATCCCTGAACAGCCGCCACACCGTTGAAGAGATACTCCAGGAAAAATATATCATCCACAAACTGCCCCAGAAAAAGGATGGAATAGATGAGATATCGGCTCTCCTTCAAAAAGTGGGGCTTCCAGAGAATGCAAGGGGAAAATTTCCCCATGAGTTCAGCGGGGGACAGCGGCAGCGCATCGGCATTGCAAGGGCCATCTCCCTGGACCCCGAGATTATAATATGTGATGAGCCGGTTTCTGCCCTTGATGTTTCCGTCCAGTCCCAGATACTCAACCTTCTTCTTGCACTCCAGAAGGAAATGGGGCTTACATGCCTCTTAATATCCCACGATCTATCTGTTGTGCGTCATCTCTCCGACCACATTGCAGTTATGTACCTTGGCAAAATTGTTGAGACAGGCCGTGCAGAATCTATCTATGAGAATCCCCTCCATCCCTATACCCAGGCCCTGATATCGGCCATCCCCATACCTGATCCGGAAGTGAAACGAAACCGGATAATACTTAAGGGAGATATCCCCTCTCCCCGCAATCCCCCCCCGGGATGTCGTTTTCATACAAGATGCCCCCATGCCATGGATATTTGCCGGAAACAGGAACCTATTCTTGGAGAATTTCCAGGCAAATATCCTGGGATAAAAAGCGATGAAGATGAAAAACATGAAGCTCATATGGCCGCATGTCATCTATTATTTAATTTGCATGTTGACAAAAAGAGAAAATATATATAGTTAAAGATTCACTGATTTGGCAGAACAGCAAGGATGTCATGCTTTTTTTTTCTGCTAACGATTTACCGGAAGTGCGCGGCTCACTGGTGGGGCCCTCGGACTTCAAATCCGATGTGGGGCGCTAAAACCGTCCCGGGTGGGTTCGATTCCCATGCACTTCCGCCATTCTCCTTTTAAGAAATTGATCTTAAATACACCTACCCCGTTACTTAGGAATCGACCTTAAATAACTTGCCCATTTACCTCACCCCTAACCCCATCTCCATGGATGGAGAGGGGGAGAATGGGTAAGTTATTTCGTACTCATTCCTTAACATTGCCTTGTATAAAGAACATCCCTTATGGCATTGACTATCTCATCCTTGTTGAACGGCTTTTTTATGTAGCCGTTGAATCCGGCAGCAAGGGCCTCTTTTCTGGAGAGTTGCTTTGTGTATCCGGTACACATGACAATGGGTATTTCGGGTCTTACCTCTCTTATTCTACGGGCAAGAACGTCTCCTGTCATGTGGGGCATTGTCATATCTGTAATGACAATATCGAAATCCCGGGGACGGGATGAAAATATATCCAGGGCATCAATACTGTTTGTGGTCTCGGTGACCCTGAAGCCACTCCTTTCAAGAAGCAGCTTTCCAACCTTTACTATGGCCACCTCATCATCAACCAGTAAAACTCTACCACTGCATTTTTCACTGTTTTTTTCATCTTCCGACATGGAATCAGAGCCAGACTGTACCGGATTTTCTGTGACAGGCATGTGTATCGTGAATGTACTGCCCAGGTCTTCAAGGCTTTTAACCGTGATACTGCCTTTGTAGTTTTCAATGATCCCGTGGACCAGAGCAAGACCCATGCCTGTACCTTCACCATCTTTTTTTGTTGTAAAATAGGGTTCAAAAATGGAGTGGATAATATCCCGGGGTATGCCTGTACCTGTGTCCGACACCATGATTTTTATATATCTGCCGGGAGCCAGGGAGATGGGAAGATCTGCGGAGCGGCCTGAAAGTTCGACATCTTCCATAGTCAGGGTCAATGTACCCCCGTTTTTATTCATGGCATGGGCTGCATTGGTGAAAAGGTTCATGAAAATTTGATGAAGCTGGGTGGGATCGGCCATTACGGATGCTTTGGATCTGATATCAGAGTTAATGGAAATCGTTGTGGGTATGGATGATCTCAGGAGCTTCAATGTCTCCTTGGCAATCAACGCAACCTGTATGGGCTGAATGGATTGAACGGTATGTCTGGCAAAGGTAAGAATCTGCCTTATAAGCTCCTTGGCCCTGGTACCTGCAGTCATTATTTCATTCAGATACTCTTCCTGTTCCGACCCTTTTGGGGCATCAAAAAGCAGCAGATCCGTAAATCCAAGAATGGATGCAAGAATATTGTTGAAATCGTGGGCAATACCACCGGCAAGCACCCCCAGGGATTCCATGCGCTGGGCATCCATCAGCCTCCGCTCCATATTAATTTTTTCCGTTACATCCCTGAATATTATAACCCTGCCCGGGGAATCAGGTTCATCTAACTCTTTAGTTATGGGAGAGCTGCTGTATTCGATGAGTGCCTGGATGCCGCCCCTTGATTTTAGCAGTGTATGATACCTGCTTACAGTTGTAGCATCCTCCATGGATAACAGATGGATATCCTCGGCTTCAATGTCTGACCGGGGGGAAATTTCAAGGGATGTCATGCCCGAAGCTTTGGGTACTCTAAATATATTGAAGATGTCCGGGAAAGGTTTACCTTGGGCTTCACTAAGCCGCCATCCGGTCATCTTCTCGGCAACACTGTTCATGAATATGACCCTCTCATCCCTGTCAATGGATATAACGCCGTCTGATATGGATTTAAGGGTCACATCAAGATTTTCATAAAGGCTTCTGAATCTTTTTTCACTGGCCTTTAGTTCCAGCTCGGTCTTCTGCCTCTTTCCGATCTCCTCCACAAGCTCTGCATTCATGGACTGAAGAACCGCATTCTGCTGCAAAAGTTCAGCTTCAAGCTGCTGATTCCTGCCATCTGTGCGGGTAAGGAGACCATAGGTCTTCAGGCTGGCAATCACGGTGGCAAAGAGTTTTCCGGAAGTCAGCTCGGTTTTGTTTTTATAGTCATCGATTCGGTAACTTCGTATAATTGCATCTTCTGTCTCATCGGCGGGCTGACCGGTTCTCATGACAATGCGGATATTGCTGTTATTAAGATCATCCCGGATGTAGTTAACCAGTTCGAATCCGGCATCATGGGTCTCCATGACAACATCAAGGAATACCATTGCAATATCAGGATGCTCATTTAAAATCCCTTTAGCTTCACGGGATGAAAACGCACTCATAACTTCAATGGATTGATCTTCAAATTTAAAATCACCCAGTGCAAATTTCGTTATTGTATGAACATCCTCATCGTCATCCACCACCAGGATTTTCCATACATCGGATGGGTACTTCCCATCATTCATCTCCTGGATAACATCCTGGGAATGGCCGTTCTCCCTGGCAAAAAAATCATCATATGAACCGATTTGAGACATTACTATTATCTCCGACAAAACTGTAAGGTGACATCAAACTCCGCTTACTCAACGCCGACTCTCCTGGAGGGAATGGCTATGGTCAGTGTGTTTGTTATATGCTTTGCTTCATTGACGCTGTTTTTATAAGCCTCAATCAACTCGGCATCTTCCCTGGTCAATGCAAATTGGGAAGCCTTTGCTATATATTCTCCTATTTGATCAAAGTCATACGGAGTTCCGGACATTATCTCCTCATCTGCTCGATCAAGAAAAAAGTTGAATGGAAGGGGGAAGAGTTCCGACTGTTCATAGGACTTTTTTACATTTCCTGGAAGATCAATACCCTCAAGAATAATAACCTTACTTTTGCTTAAAGGGGTAAAATCACCTTTCCATATCTCAATACCTTTTCTGGATTCACAGAGATAGTAGCTATTACTGTTGTTATAGCTGGTGTATATTGCAGCCCCGGCAAGAATCGCAATGCATATCAATACATATTTAATTAAAGAGCCTGTGGATTCGTGTTCGTTGCAGGTATTGCAGCAACATTCCGTTTCCGGTTGTTTCTTGAGGGCATTAAGTTCTTCCCGAAGGGACTCTTCTGCTTCCCTGGCTGCAATCTCTTTTATTTTTTTGTGAATCTCTTTGGCCCGTCTCTCATCTTCCATTTTTCTCTCCTCCTCCAACCTCTTCTCCTCGGCAATCCTTGCCTCTTCGGCCAATCTCTCCTCTTCCAACCTCTTCTCCTCGGCAATCCTTGCCTCTTCGGCCAATCTCTGTGCTTCCAACCTCTGTTTTTCTATTATTGCAGAATCTTCAACCGGCTGCTCTTCATTTGCATCAGCCCGGGTCTGTCCGGAGGTTTCTTCCATGGCAACATCATCCATATTTTGTTCATCTGCCAAGTTGTTATTTTCCATATTTTCTTTCGAAGTCATTGTATCTGTTTTTTTAACCTCTTTTTTTTTGGCAATTTTCTTTTTTGGATTTTTTTTTGAAGCTGCTTTTTTCTCTATTTTTTTCTTCTCATCGGGCTCATTAACACTTTTTCTTTTATTTACTTTCTTTTTCGTTGCCATAATTCCCCTTTATATTAAAATGTATTAAAACAAGCTCTAATATTATATCCTTCACTAAGGGGAGATTCTCCCCTTCTTTTACGTTAACCTTTTTGCCGCATTTAAGACAGAATGTGTAATGGCAGACTCATCTGCCACAATCGAAGCATGAATCCCGCACAGGTGATTACTAATTACTGAGTACTAATCACTGATTACTGACTACTGACTACTAATGACTGACTACTGACTACTACTGACTGACTACTGACTGACTACTGATTACTGACTACTAATGACTGACAACTGACGGCTTTCATAATAAAAATCAATTGAAAATTCCATAAAACATATATACAATAAGCCTTTTTTTGTAAATATAGACTTCCAGAAAAATATTTTAGCAAATCCATTCCCAAGGACAACCTTAGGGGGTCTATCAATAAAAATTTACCAAATGCATCTAAGGTTTTATTCATATGAACTCCAAAATGCAACAGCTTCAATCCATCATAAAAAACTCTTCTCCCTTTGCCATTGCCTTTTCAGGCGGAGTGGACAGCTCATTCCTCGCTGGATTGGCATGGAAGCTTCGTCCGGGTGAAACAGTGGCATTGACCGGAGATTCAGTTTTCTTGTCCAGACTGGATCGTGCCAACGCCCTGGAAGTGGCCCAAACAATAGGAATTTCCCATGAAATGGTACCTGTTGATATAATGACATTGAACATTGCCCGAAATGGCCATGATCGATGCTATTTATGCAAAAAAAAAATGTTGGGAGCCTTGAAACAGAGGGCATCCATTCTCGGCTTTCCAATACTGTTTGATGGTGTCAACATTGATGATCTAAATGACTACAGGCCAGGGATAAAAGCTGCACAGGAGCTTGAAGTTCTCTCTCCGCTGGTAAAGTCGGGATTCACAAAAGATGATATTCGGAGGGAGTCAAAAAAGATGGCCCTTTGTACCTGGGATATGCCACCTCAATCCTGTCTTGCCACACGGGTTCCCTATGGGGATACTCTCACCCTCAAGATACTTGCCAGAATAGAACTCTGTGAGGCATACCTTACAGGACTCGGATTTAACGGCATCCGTGTCCGATGCCACGGTGACATGGCCAGAATCGAATCACCATCCCATATGATATCACAAATCGCCGACAGCACTGCAAGGGAGGAGATAATCCCTTTTTTCAAAGAGCAGGGATTTAATTTGATCACCCTGGATATTTGCGGTTATCAATCTGACAATATTTCTCCCAATCATGAATCAGAATTATTATTGGAACCCCAAAAGTCGTAAATTGTCGATTCTGCCGCAACATCCATGAGACTACCGGGTTTTTTTCTCAAGCATTGAAATATCATCTGCTCCAAGTACCTTATTTATATCAAGAAGAATCTTGACACCATTATCCAGTTTTGCCATCCCGAGTATATATTCCGAATCAAGGCTGGTGCCAAAGGATGGAGAGGGCTCTATCTGCTCTTTTTTAATGTTTAAAACTTCAGAGACCGAATCAACCACAATTCCAATTACCATATCGCCATGAGTACCTGAAATCTCCACCACAATTATACATGTTCTTTCTGTGTACCGGCTCTCTTCAATGGAAAACCGCAGGCGAAGATCAATAACCGGGATCACCTTTCCCCTCAAGTTGATGACACCTTTTACAAAATCAGGGGTTCTCGGGACCGTTGTAATGGGCATCATACCGATAATTTCCTTCACCTGAAGGATTCCTATTCCATACTCTTCTCCTGCCAGGGAAAACGTAAGATATTTCCCCTCTTTTTCACATATATTCTCGGTCTGGTCCGGGCCTGATTTAACTGTCATACAATCCCCCTGATCTTAATTATTTTATCATTTTGCAGCAGCTTCTATAAACGAGTATATTTTGCTGATCATTTTTGTCGTCCAGCGTTTTTTGCCGGAAAGGTTTTGTACACCTTCTCGATTAAGTATGTCGGTTGTCTCATTAACATTGAACCCCTGTTTTTTCAATTTTATTATGATATTGATCACCTCGGCCTTGAACTGGTTGAAATTTTTGTCAAAGGATGCCGTGGGTTTTTTTATGTTGGGCCGGGGAGATGGGGTCTCTGTCTGGGCTGCTCTCTCTGAATCCCCGGGGGAAGTTT
>JADGBO010000132.1 GCA_015231465.1 Desulfamplus sp. | reverse complement strand
ATCTAAGGGACTTCCCGGAGGCCATGTTCCCATTGAAAAATTCATGTCCGTGCCTGCAATTTACGAAGGGGAACTCTTCGGCCAGATCGCTGTTGCCAATGCCGACAGGGACTACACAGAGGATGATATAAAGCTCCTTGATGACATGGCCCATCTATTTGCCGTTGCCGTATTCCGTTACCGTTCCCAGGAGAGACTCAAAAAAGCTGTTGAAGCAGCCAATGTTGCCAACCAGGCAAAGTCGGAATTCCTGGCCAACATGAGCCATGAAATCCGCACACCCATGAACGGAGTCATCGGCATGACCAGTCTGCTCATGGATACGGGTCTCACTTCGGAACAGCGTCATTTTGCAGAAATCATCCAAAGCAGCGGAGAGTCCCTGCTCTCCATCATAAACGACATCCTTGACTTCTCAAAAATTGAGGCTGGCCGCTTGGAGATGGAGAGCCTGGGTTTCAATCTCCATGAACTCATGGCGGATTTTGCATCTGCCATGGCCATAAAAGCCCATGAAAAGGGCATTGAACTGATCTGTTTTCCGGATCCTGACATGCCTGCCCTGGTAAAGGGTGATCCGGGACGTATTCGCCAGATATTGACCAACCTTGTGGGCAATGCACTCAAATTCACGGAAAAAGGAGAGGTGGTAATCCTGGCCGAGATGGATAGAGCAGAGACGAATCAAAAGGAGATGGGTGAAAAGGAGACCCATCAAAATAAGATGCATGAAAAGGAGACCCATCAAAAGAAGATGGCTCAAAAGAAGATGGATGAAAAGGAGGAAGAACAAAATCTCCTGGACAATAATATCATGGTGCGGTTCACAGTTAAAGATACCGGCATAGGAATTCCCGAGGAGAAGATAGAGCATATCTTCGACAAGTTTTCCCAGGTGGAGGCCTCCATAACCAGGAGATTCGGAGGAACCGGCCTGGGTCTTGCGATATCCAAACAGCTTGCCGGGATGATGGGGGGAGATATCGGAGTTTCCAGCACACTTAAAAAGGGTTCCACATTCTGGTTCACCGTTTGTCTCAAAAAAGAGGTCGGGGAACAGCTTCCCCGGGAGCTTAAAAGGGCCCGGAAGGAGATCCCCACCCTTTCGGGAAGGGTACTTGTTGCCGAAGACAATATAATCAACCAGCAGGTTGCCATGGGTATTCTTCTTAAAATGGGGCTCAGGGTCAATGTTGCCGCCAATGGCATTGAGGTTCTAAAGGCATTGGAAAGTATCTCCTTTGATCTTATACTAATGGATGTCCAGATGCCTGAAATGGATGGACTTGAGGCCACCCGCATAATAAGAGAGAGCCCATCCCCCCATTCAAAGGTTCCCATCGTTGCAATGACCGCTGGAGCCATGACCCAGGACAGGGAGAGATGCCGGGAGGCCGGCATGGACGACTACGTACCCAAACCGGTGAATCCCCTGGAGCTGGGACGTGTTCTTGCAAAGTGGCTTTCCCGGAAAGAGGGCAGCCGCAAGGGAC
Source organism: Desulfamplus sp. (assembly GCA_015231465.1). GTDB lineage: Bacteria > Desulfobacterota > Desulfobacteria > Desulfobacterales > Desulfobacteraceae > Desulfamplus. Next base: position 7,525 of record JADGBO010000132.1, on the reverse strand, counting down.
TGCCCCTACATTATGGTGGCCAATTTAATTATCTGGAAAGCGATATGGAAGAGAATACTTCCCTGGAAGAGAATAGATATAATGAGGAAAATGAGACCTTAATCAACAAAAACCTCCCTGTTTTTGACCGTGACGATCTCATTGGAAGATGCATGGGCAATGTCCAGGTAATAGTCAAAATCGGAAAGATATTTCTCGAAGACCTTCCAGTACAGCTCGAATCCCTCCGGGAAAACATTTCAAAGGGGGATATACATCAGGCCGGAAGGAATGCCCATGCACTCAAGGGCGGTGCCTTGAACATGGGATGCAGTGCCCTTGCCGGGGCCGCTTTTGAGATGGAGAAGACCTGCAGGGAAGATGATAAAAATGCCCTTCCGGGTCTGTTTCAGAATCTTGAAACAGTGGTTAAGCTGACCCAACAGGTACTGAAAGACTTCCTGAATAATACGGAGGAACCTAATATACAATGATTACCGGACACGGAGGCAATGTGCAGGCCCTGGCCGCGGCCCACAACTGTGCCATAGATGATATTATCGACATGAGCAGCAACATAAACCCCCTTGGTCCCCCGGAAGGACTTGAGGAGTTCATTGCCCGGAACGTATCATCCATAAGAACCCTTCCCCAGCCCGATGCCGCACATATGACCCAAGCCTTCAGCCAATATTACGATATTCCGGAAGAGAGGGTGGCAGGGGGAAACGGCACCACTTTTTTCATATATTCCCTGCCCGGGGCCCTGTCATCAAAAAGGGTTCTCATTGCAGGCCCTACCTATGCGGACTACCGGGACGCATGTCTCATGCACCAGGTGCCTTCCGAGTTCACAATGGCCCCCTCATCCTACCTGTTCCAGCCGGACCTGGATGCCATAAGCCAAAGACTCTCCAAAGAACCGGCCATGGACACCGTAATGATCTGCAACCCCAACAATCCCACGGGAAACCTTATTCCCCGGGATGATCTCATGGAACTTGTCAGACGGCACCATGGAGTATTTTTTATCATTGACGAATCCTATCTTCCTTTTTTGCCGGATGCAGAAAAGCTATCCCTTGTACCCCTGACCTCCCTGCCCAACCTCATTGTCCTGGCATCCATGTCAAAAATTTTCCGTATTCCAGGGCTTAGAACCGGTTTCCTGTGTGCTGCCCCTTCTGTTGTGGAGAAGATAATGGCATTTTATCAGCCCTGGTCAGTGAACTCCCTTGCCCAGGATGCCATTGTGCATATTCTTAAAAATCCCGGCATCATAGACCCTTTTCTGGAGAGAACCCGACTTTTCATAAAAAATGAGAGGGAGATATTTCTCGGGGAGTTTGAAAACAATGAAAAGTGCAGGCAAAGGGATAATCTACCCCTAAAATGGTATCCAAGTCACACCTGCTTTCTCCTTGCCCGGCTGACAGGGTCCATGAATTCCCGGGAAGCGGTCCGGGAAGTTGGAAAAGAGCGTATCCTGATAAGGGACTGTGCCAATTTCCAGGGACTCTCGGATCAATTTATCCGCATATCTCTAAGGAGTCGCAAGGATAATCTTCTGCTTGCAGATATTTTAAAAAAAATTATTGTTTAAGAACCTATCCAAAAAATGGCCTTGATCATTATTTCGGCCGGCAACATAGGGGCTAACTTGTGTGTTCGCCCTTCACCAGGGCAGACACACAGGTCTGCCCCTACAAAATGGCGACACTGGCCTAAAAGATGATCAAGCCCTTAAGGACTATTGGGGAGAAGAATGTTAGAACATCCCATCTATTTCTGCACTGTAATATTGACGGCGGTTTTTATGGACCTTGTAATAGGAGACCCCCGCAGCATTCCCCACCCGATTGTATGGATGGGTAGGGCCATCACCTTTTCGGAACCAGGTTTTAGACGCATTTTTAAAAATCAGCTCCTTGCAGGAATGGTCTTTGCCTTTTTCCTCATCGGTGCGGCATGGTTACTTTCAGCGGCTCTCATCAACCTTTTTTCATACATCCATCCCCTGGCAGGACTTGCCCTGGAGACGGTTCTGCTTTTTTTCTGCCTCTCGGCAGGTAGTCTGGAGAAGGCGGCCCTCCAGGTGGATGATGCCCTTCTTTCCCGGGGAGTGGCCGGAGGGCGTGGGAAGGTATCCATGATTGTGGGCAGGGATGTGAAACACCTTGATGAATCAGGTGTTATACGTGCCACTGTGGAGACCGTTGCTGAAAATTTTGTGGACGGCTTTCTCTCTCCCCTCTTTTTTGCCGTAATCGGAGGAGTACCCCTGGCAGTGGCCTATAAGATGGTCAACACCCTTGATTCCATGGTTGGATATAAAAATGACCGGTATATACTGTTCGGCCGGGCAGGAGCCAGGATAGACGATATTGCCAACTATGTTCCGGCCAGGCTCTCGGTGCTTTTCATATCCATGGCAGCGGCCCTGCTTCCCCAGGGAGCCCGGGGATTTAAACGGGCCGGAGAAGCACTCACATCAGGCATTTCTGAAGGTCACCTGCACAAGAGTCCCAACGCGGGATTTCCCGAAGCAGCCTTTGCAGGGGCCCTGGCCGTCAGGCTGGGGGGAGGAAGCTATTACCACGGAACATTTGTGGACAAGCCCCTTCTCGGCAGCCGTTTCCCGGAGCCTGGCAGGAAGAGTATCCAAATGGCCTGCGACCTGATGCTGCTCTCATCCTTTGTATCAATTCTTGCGGCACTCATGGTTTCCATCCCTGTAAGGTTCATTATATTTGCATCCTGATGAGATAGATATTGCATCGGTTAGCGAACAAAGGGATTTGTTGAAATATTTTTCTGGAAGTTTACAGCAAAAAAGCCGTCCATATCAAGATTGTCAGGGTATGTTCTAAAAAAACCCGTATCCGAGACACTCCTCTTTTTCAACTCTTCATCCAGGCCTGGAAAGGTGTCATTGACTGAGAAATCCCCCCTTTGGGAGAGAAACCACTCCATGACATCCTCATTTTCCCTGATTTCACAGGAACATACTGCATAAACAAGGCTGCCTCCTGGTTTGACGAGATCCGCGGCACCAAGGAGCATCTTCTGCTGCCTCATGGCAAGGCGGGGTAAGTGTGGAGGCGATGTCGGCAAGGGCTCTGTTGACGGCCATTTCCCGTGTTAAATCCTCCTGGGCCCTCTTATCGTCGGTGATATCCACAAATATGCCCTGGTTGATCTCCTTTCCATCGACCTCGATGATTGTGGATATGAGATTCACGTAACGGATCATCCCTTTTCCAGTTATGATCTCCACCTCCACATTAAGGTGTTTTTTTGCCTTTATATTCTGGATGAAAAGTTCCCTGTAACGCTTTTTTTTATCCGGTGGATGGAGGGATGTCTGGTGTATGCCGAGAAGTTCCTCCCGGGAACAGTCGAAAAGCTTTGCCGCAGCACCGTTGCACTTTATTATATATCCCTGGGTGTCTGCCCAGAGGATGGCATCCCTGTTCTCTTCAAATAGCATACTGAAGGTCTTCTCGCTCAGGGCAACAGCCTCTTCCATCTGTTTTGCCTGATTGATATCCCGGGCAACATGGACGCTGCCAATGATCTTGCCGTTTTCATCCTCAATGGGTGTTACGGTTATCCTGAGATTTCCTCCAAGATTGTCTTCAAAACCTTCGGCAATCTCCTTTGTGCCGGATAGAATAAGTTTTGCATGGGGACAGAAATCCGGAGGAGATGTCATGTTGTGGACAATTTCATAGCAAAATTTTCCCGACGCTTCTTCGGGAGTGCATCCAAGACGACGGGCCATGGGGGCGTTGATCCTGACGATCCTGTGATCCATGTCAATGATGGCGATGAGATCATCGGCCGCATCAAATATCATCTGCAACTGCTGTTCATTGGAAAGTCCCTTCAATATGTTTGGTGATGCAGTGGAAGATGGGCGGCAATAGTTGTATTGGGTATCGGACCCAATGCATTCATTTTGCACGCACTCCTTTTCAAGGCATTCCCTTTGCACGCACTCCTTTTCAATGCATTCCCTTTGTACGCGCTCCTTTTCAAGGCATTCCCTTTGCACGCACTCCTTTTCAAGGCATTCCCTTTGTACGCACTCCTTTTCAAGGCATTCCCTTTGCACGCACTTCCTTTCAAGGCATTCCCTTTGTACGCACTCCTTTTCAAGGCACTCTTTATCAGATTGAATACTATGGGTATCATTTGATTTTGGTTCATTGTCCATAACATATATTCCAAATTTTTTTTGTTTTCAGGCAGTTGAAAATATCCTTTTAAATATCCCGGACATCATAAAAAAACAAGGTTTTTCATGGCCATTGACCTTCACGGGATTCTCTGTTAATCAGATATGGAACGATATATGTCTGAAGGTTTACTCAAAAAGGCATTGATCATCGTTTGCTCCAATCCGTAGGGGCAGATTCCATATCTGCCCATAGAAACGGGCGGGTATGGAACCCGCCCCTACAATCCTTGGTCGAAATGATGATCATGGCCCTCAAAAATTATTACAATCAGGAGAATGAACGGCCCATGCACTCCCAAACCTGGCCTGCAAAAATAACATCCTTAGATTCCATCCAGGAGTTTATAGCCTCGGTTGCCCAGGAAGCCGGGGTGGATTCAAAACGGTCCGTCTCCATTACTCTTATTGTGGAGGAGATTGCCGTAAACATAATAAATTATGCCTACAAAGATGATGAACCCGGCGATATCACCGTCAGCGTTGATTTCACCCCCTTGGGGGAGGAGATATCCATCTCCTTCGCGGACACGGGAACTCCATTTAATCCCCTGGAAAAGGAGCCGCCGGATATAAATCAGGATATTATGGAGCGCAGGATAGGCGGCCTTGGCATATTCATGGTCAGGGAGATTGCAGACGATGTCACCTACACCCGATGCTGCTCCAAAAATATTCTTACGGTTAAAGTCAATAAACATAAATCTAAAAAAAACAAATGACCTTCGGAGGATCGATGATTCACTCCATTCAGACCAAAATTCTTTTTCTCACAGCCTTTATTTTTGTAGCTGCCACAGCAAGTATCATCTATTTTACACAAAAAGATGTAAAGGATGGATTTCTGGAAAGAGAGCGTAAAAATATTGAAAATATAAAAAATATTATCCACATAAACCTTGAAGGGACATACAAGAATCTTTTGCTGGATAAAATTTCGTTTGTAAGAATAATGAAAAAACAGTTGAAAACAGAAAATGGTATCATAATGGATGCCATAGGTATTTTATGTGAACAAAGTGAAAATGAGCTGGATGCACAGCAAAAGGTCATCAAATTCTTGAAGGGTCTGGATACCTCGTCAAGTATTTTTCTCACCGATGCAGCCCATACAATCTTTTTCCACTCAAAAGGGGTACTTAACGGTCAAAACATAGACGAAATAAAGGACCTTAAATCCAAGCCGGTCTCAAAGAGTATCAACGGAAAAAATCCAAGATGGGATAAATATACGGTCTTTTCCTATGAATTTGCCGTGGATGAAAAAGGACTTCCCCTTCAATCTTCCCTTGACCATATCCTTGAAGCCGGAGATACGGGGCCCATGGAAGATTCCTTCTCCTTCGGACAGGTGGAAGAGAGGCAGCTTGTCTATTTGACAAGGTTTGAAAAATGGGGATGGGTGCTTGGGAACACAAATGACATATCCACTTTCGAAGCCGAAGGCGATGCCAAAATTGATGAGGTGCTTGGTGTTCTGAAGGAGAATTTCAGGCAGATTAGCATTGCAGAGACAGGTACCATTTTTCTTTTCAACGGCCGGGGTGAAGTTCTTATTCCCCCTTTTCAGAACTATGGAGCCGAAATATCCCGGGAGTTCACCAATACCCTTGCCGATTCAGTCAGCGGTGACAATACCTTGAAGCTCTTCATGGGCGAAACTGAAATTGATGCCTACACATCCCATGTCAGGGCCCTGGACTGGTATATAACCGCCCTTGTTCCGGCCGAGGAGATTAAACAGTCCGCAAATCACCTTGCCGCACACCTGTCCAAAATTATCGGGGCAATATTTCTTATAGGATTCATCGTGCTGGCCACGGCGGTGCGAAGGGTATCGGGCCCGTTGCAGCAGCTTGCCTTGAAGCTCAAGGATATACCCGGGAAAGATCTCACGGATCCCCAATTCATAATAAATCTCAAAGCTGAATTTCTGACCAAAAGAAAAGATGAAGTGGGCGACCTTGCGGGTTCCTTTATTTATATGTTTCAGGAGCTGCAAAAAAACATCAGAGAGCTTATTGCAACCAACGCTGCCAAGGAGCGCATTGAGGGAGAGCTTAACGTTGCAAGGGATATTCAGCTTGGTATCCTTCCCAAAATATTCCCCCCCTATCCCCACAAAGAGCAGTTTGATCTCCATGCCTATCTGAAGCCTGCCAGGGAGGTGGGAGGCGATCTTTACGATTTCTTCCTTGTGGATGACGATCACCTGTGCATATCCATTGGCGATGTATCAGGAAAAGGTGTGCCTGCCGCACTCTTCATGGTCATTACAAAAACCCTTATCAAAACATATTCTGAAACCACCATGTCGGCATCCGAGATCGTGACAAAAATAAACGATGTTTTGAGCAGGGAAAACCCCAACTGCATGTTTGTAACCCTCATTGTGGGGATACTTAACATCAGGACAGGTGAACTCAAATATGCCAATGCCGGGCACAATCCTCCGCTCATTAAATCCGTGGGTACAAGTTTTTATCAAAAGGGGTTGAGCGGCCCCCTTGCCGGAGCCATGGAAGGTATTGGTTACAAGGAACTTTCATTGACATTGAAAAAGGGGGACAGCCTTTTTTTCTATACAGACGGAGTCACCGAGGCCATGAACTGCAATAAGGAGGTATTTTCCGATGCAAGGCTTGAAGCCGTCATGAACAGTGCTTCATGCATCCATGCAAAGGATATTATAGAGTGTGTCAACAAAGAAATAAAATCCTTTGTCGGGGATGAACCCCAGTATGATGACATAACGATGCTCTCCCTTAGTTTCCGGGGCGATTGAACTTTAGGAACTTGTGGAGCATCCTATGGTGTCATAACCTGAACAACTTTTGCTACTCATCATAATACTCCTAATCAACCTGAAACTTGGTTCTTCACTAAGCCTCACCCCTTGTGGGTGAGGTAGTTGCTATTGGCCACTTAATTTTTTAAGTTCTTCAATAAAAGCATTGGGGTCTTTTATTTCTATTATTTCTGAAGTCTTTTCTAATGTTAAGTTTTTTTTATCGCCATGTTCCTGTGTTCCTTCTTCTGTCTCTATATTAATATCGGTTACATTGTTCTCTTCTTTGTTTTTGTCATCTTCTGCTGTGTTTTTAGGTTTTTTTATAATATTTTCCATTCCCTCCTTTTCAGGAATAGAATCTGTCTCTGTCTTAATAATTTCAATAGCCTGGGTCTTGTCATCCTGGACTTCGAGTCCCTCGGTCTTGATAGCCTGGGCCTTGTCATCCTGGACTTCGAGTCCCTCGGTCTTGATAGCCTGGGCCTTGTCATCCTGGACTTCGAGTCCCTCGGTCT
>JADGBO010000131.1 GCA_015231465.1 Desulfamplus sp. | reverse complement strand
TAAATACCTGCTCAAGGAAACCCCTACGGTCACGAAGTGCCGTAGGGGTAGTTGACTAATTGTTATCCTGGAATATTACATAGTGTATCTTTGCCCTGGGCAAAATTAAAATGATCTGTTTTTATAAAAATGGCATAAAACCCCTATCCCTCGTAGGGTAGCGGTAGTTCACAGTGTCCCTTTGCCCTGGGCAAATTTAATATGCTTTTTGTTCAGCTACTGTGGCTGAATAAGGCCGAGGGCACCGTCGTGCCGCCTGTAGAGAACATTCATCCGCTCTGTCCTTGAGTTGTTAAATACAAAAAAAGTCTCTTTTCCCGCATCCAGCTCAATGACCGCATCGTCAACATCCATGGGTTTAAAATCCAGGGTCTCCAATATTATATCATGGGAATTTTTTTTTTCTTCCAATGCCGGAGCAGGTGTCTCCAGATCAATTTCATCGTCCTTGATGCTGTCCTTGTTGCCGGACATATGACGTTTCATCTTCTCTTTGTTTTTTTTGATCTGGGTTCTTATCTTGTCCATCAGTGCATCAATGGAAGCATACATATTGTCCGACTCTTCCTTGGCATGGATGGATACTTTGTCGCAGTTGAGGGTGATTTCAGCAATGTGTCTTATCTTTTCCACTGAAAGTACAACATTGGCATCGGCAGGAGAGTCCAACATCTTGTCAAATTTATCCAATTTTTTTTCGACATAGGCTCGTAGTGCATCGGAGGGATCAATCTTCTTGAAAGTTACTGATGTCTGCATAAAAACCTCCCTGTTAAAATTGTTTTCGTTTAGTTGAAGGCAGAATGTGGAGCATTTCCCTGTATTTTGCAACTGTTCTTCGGGCTATTTTTATATCTGCCTTGGCAAGGAGCTGGGTAATAACCTCGTCACTGAGAGGATTTTTCGGGTCCTCCTGTTCAATTAGCATCTTTATTCGCTCCTTGACACTTTCAGATGCCATGGAATCGCCGTTGGTACGCTGGATGGAGCTGTTAAAAAAATATTTGAGTTCAAAGAGTCCCTGGGGGGTATAGGCATACTTATTTGTTGTGACCCTGCTGATTGTGGATTCATGCATACCGATATCTTCGGCAACATCTTTGAGAATCATTGGTCTTAAATAAGCAACCCCTTTTTCAAAAAATTCCCTTTGAAAATTGATAATGCTCTCCATTACGGAGTAGATGGTTTTCTGTCTCTGATGAATGCTCTTTATGAGCCAGGATGCTGACTGCATTTTTTCATTCAGATAGATTTTGGCCTCCTTTGACAGCTCCTTTCCATTGGAGACAGACTCCCTGTAAAGTCGGTTTATCTTCAGTTTAGGCAGTCCATCATCGTTCATTACAATTTTAAAATCACTGCCATCCTTGTAAACATAGATGTCCGGAGTTATGTAATGGGGTTCTTCGGTGGAAAACTGCCTTCCCGGTTTAGGTTCCAGGTATTTTATAATGTTAACCGCATAAACTATTTTGTCAATTGTGGTATTGAGGGCCAGGGCAATTTTTTTGTAGTTTCTGTTTTCAAGATTTTTAATGTGGTCGGCAATTATATCTTCGATGAATGGATTTTTGATCCCCAGGCGGCTTATCTGGATGAGAAGGGTCTCCTGGAGATTCCTGGCACATATTCCTGGAGGATCGAAGTTCTGCATTGTTTTTAGAACAGTCTCAACAGCATTCACATCAAATCCGCCGGTTTCGGCAATCTCTTCCACAGATACGCAAAGATAGCCGTCAATATTGAGATTTCCGATGATCAGGGTGCCGATCTGCTGCTGCTCCTCTGTCAGGCCGTGCATTAAAAGCTGCCAATGGAGATGTTCGTTAAGGGTCTCCCGGGAAGAGGTGAATGCCTCGTAGTTGGGGGCTTCCTGGACATCCCTTTCCGAATGTATCCGGCCGGTGGAGTTGTACTCATTTATGTAGCTTTCCCAGTCAATGTCGCTGCCGACCTTATCTTCTATGGTGACCTCTTTAAGGGATTCATCCCCTTGGGAACCCTCTTCTTCGGAGTTTTCGGAAAGCTCCATCTCGGACGGTGTGTCCGAAAGAACCTCTTCCAGGGCAGGATTCTCCTCCATCTCCTGCTGAATCATGCCAGCCAGTTCCAGACGGGAAAGCTGAAGGAGCTTTATTGCCTGCTGCAACTGGGGTGTCATGACAAGCTGCTGGGTGAGTGTTAAGTTTTGTTGTAATCCTAATGACATATCAGAGTTTAAAATTATCTCCCAGATATATTTGCCGTGCTAATTTACTTGCGGCGATTGTCCCAGGTGATCCTGATTCAATGACGCTCCCCTGACTCATTATATATGCTGTATGACATACACCGAGGGTCTCCCGAACATTGTGATCCGAGATTAGAATTCCTATGCCTCTTCCGGTAAGCTGTTTAATGATAGTCTGGATATCCGCCACAGCCAGCGGATCAATTCCCGCAAAGGGTTCATCAAGGAGTATAAAGAGCGGATCCGTTGCCAGTACCCTTGCTATTTCAAGCCGCCTTCTCTCTCCGCCGGACAAGAGCAGGGCCTTCTGATCCGCCAGGGCATCTATGCCAAGCTCATGCATAACCTCTTCTGTCCTGTGATGGACGGATTCCCTTTTATCCGGAAGCAGTTCAAGAATGGCCGAGATATTTTGCCGAACCGTCAGTTTCCTGAAGATGGATGGTTCCTGGGGAAGATATCCAATGCCTTTTCTTGCCCTCAAATACATTGGATAGTCTGTTATCTCTTTCTGGTCAAGAAAAACATTGCCTTTATCCGGTTTTATAATGCCCACCGCCATATAAAAGGTTGTGGTCTTGCCTGCTCCGTTGGGGCCTAAAAGCCCTGTAACCATGGATTGACAGACTTCAATATCAACCTCGTTCACAACGGTTTTACCCCGGTAAGATTTGACAAGTTTTTTGAGCATAAGCGTGGTCATGGCTGAACCTTAAAAGCATTACAGTGAGAAAGCATCACAGTCTCGTGTGCATTAAATTTCCCGTCATAAAAATTAAGCACAGGAAACCACGGGGGGCTTGCCCCGTGGTAAGTTAGGTGCATCAAGGTTTCCCGGGTACGGATTTGAAAAGGGCCTCAACACGTTTGGAGGCATCCCCCTCCACGACAATTTCACTGGATTTCTGATTGAGAACTATTTTTTTGCCTGTAACATGGCTCTCTCCCGTCACCACCCTGGGGGAGTCCCCGGTTAGCACCAGAATTTGGTCCAGGGCAGTATATACGGCATGATCCGCGTAGGCTGTGCCATCGTCAAATTTAAACGTCACATTGCCGGAAGCCGCTATCTCCTTGATATCCCTCTGGTTGCCATTACCATGGCGTTTATCCGTTTCTTTCCCCAGCTCATTTTTCTCTTCTTCACTGAAAAGGATTACGGTTATGACATCTGCATGGAGGAGAGTATCATCACGGGTAACCACAACATTACCGGAAAACTTTATACTTAGTGACTCCTGTTCCGCAAACATGGTGTCGGATGTGATATGGAGGTTAGTGCCAGCCTTGTCGATTTTCCCGTTTTTATCCGAGGAAAGCACGGATGGGGGTATGGCGGCGAGGGTAAAAATAATCAGGACTATTTTAAAAAACAGAACTGCTGGATAGGTTTTGATCATTTTGGTGTCCGATGGTGCTTAGAAATGAGTCTGAAATTAGTTAAGATTAAAAAAAACTGCGGTGACGTGTCCGTCAAATTTTGCAGTGCCTTGATTTATATCCAGATGAAACATATCAGACTCTATTAAAGCCGATGGATTTTTTATTGTCACTGGAACTTTGGAGTATATTATATGTGTTTTTTTTTCATATTGCAACTGATCGGTTTTCATAACCGTATCTATGTAAGTCAGCACTACATTTTCAGAGAAGATGATGTCATGGTTTTTTGTATCCAGCTCTCCCTTTTCCGCCCTGGCATTTACGGCGGTGCCATCTTTTAGAAAAAATGTTACAGCAGGTTCATCAAGCAGGGCCCTGTCATGATCTCTTAGAAGACGGGCCGATCTGGCCTGGAGGGTCCACTCCGTTACTCCGTTTCGTGATGATGTGTGCTTCATTGAGTTCATCACAAGGAGCGAGTCCGAATCTATTCTTATATCGTCAATGACAATAATAGGAGATATCTGCTTTTCGACATAATAGGCAACAGCAAGGACGGTTATGGTAATTGAGAGAAAAGATAGTGAAGCAAGCCTGAGTTTTTTTTTGTTCACAACTGTTCCGCCACGAATTTTGTTATTGTATCCTGCCATATATTACGAGCCTTCAGGAGTGCTTCACATATCTCCCTTACAGCCCCCCTGCCCCCCTTGCTGATGGTTGCGGCATGGGCCAGTTCAATGACTTCCGGTGCGGCATCAGCCACGGCAAAGGATATGCCGCACATTTTCATGATGCCCATGTCAGGAAGGTCATCCCCGACAAAGGCAGCCTCTTCCGGGGAGATTTTAAGCTGTCTTACTATCTCCCGGAATGCCACAGTTTTGTCCTTGATTCCGTCAAAGAGGAGTTCAATACCCAGATTTCTGCATCTTGCTGCCAGGGCACCCGATCTGCGTCCCGTGACAATACCTATCCTGACACCTGCATCCATAAGAAGCCTCATGCCCAGGCCGTCTTTCACAGAGAAGTCCTTTATCTCCTGGCCGGAATCCGAGTAAGTTATCCTTCCATCGGTCATCACTCCGTCCACATCAAGCAGCAGAAGCTTGATTGCGGCAAGTTTTTTTCGCATTTCAGGGTTTACGGCCATTTCATGGGGTGTCATGGAAAATAGAGTCCCGGAAACGGTGTCGTTTTCATGGGGTGTCATGGAAAGTAGAGTTCCGGAAACGGTTTCGTTTTTTCGGAGGGGGATCATTGGGGACTCATGGGATTGGCGTAGAGTAACGGGATTAGTGTTCAATGCATTTTTGATTTCCAGGAGAGTTCTAAGAAGGGCGGGCATCTGTTCCAGGGGTATTGAGTTGGGTCCGTCACAAAGGGCCTTGTCCGGATCAGGATGGGTTTCAATGAAAATTCCCTGGACCCCGGCAGCCACGGCTGCCCTGAGCAGGCAGGGTGCAAATCCCCGGTTGCCTCCGGATGAACTGCCCATGCCCCCGGGAAGCTGGACACTGTGGGTGGCATCAAAGATCACCGGAACACCGAAGGATGCGATGATCTCAATGGCTCTAAAATCCACCACAAGGTTGTTGTATCCAAATGTACTCCCCCGTTCAGTTATCGTTACATCCTTGCAGCCAAAGGCCCTGGCCTTCTCTATGAGGTTTTTGCACTCCCATGGAGAGAGAAACTGTCCTTTTTTGATATTAACCGGTTTTCCGGTCCGGGCAGCAGCGGCTATAAGGTCTGTCTGGCGGCATAAAAAGGCCGGAATTTGTATCATGTCAAGTATCTCTGCCCCGGGCCCGGCCTGCTCCGGAAGGTGAATATCCGATATGATTTTTATATCAAGTCTCTCTTTAATTTTGGCCAGAATATTGATGCCCTTTTCAAAACCTGGTCCCCGGAAGGAGCTGTGGGATGACCGGTTGGCTTTGTCAAAGGATGCTTTGAATATGAATGGCATATCAAGCTTGGATGCGGTCTCTTTGAGAATGGATGCCGTATTAAAGGCTGTCTCATGGTTTTCTATGACACACGGCCCGGATATAAGCACAAGTTTGTCTGGATCATGGAAATTGTTGTCCATAAAAAAAATCGGCAGGGAAACCTCCGGGTATTCCAGCCCGGAAGAAGAGTTGCCGCCTCCGTTGGGTAATATTTAAATCTGGTAGCCAGCCGTCAGTAATCAGTAATGTGCCCTGTATCAGTAGTGTGCCCTGGAAAAGCCAGCACACTGTGGATTTAATATAGACTTCCAGAATAATATTTCAGCAAATCAATTCTTAAGGGTAGCCGCAAGGGAGTGCCCCTACAGTATGGTTGCCAGTTTCATTATCTGGAAAACTATACAATACTTCAAACATCCCTGATAATTCAACCTTTATTCTTCTCCAAAATAATATCTTTACCCTTTGCCATATATCCCCACCCTATGGCTTTTAAATTTTACAGATTGAATCGCATATGTTACGCTGTTGTTAAATTTTTGAAATGGATAGCTCTTCAAGGAACTGATTTTTAATAACTTGCCCATTCATCTCATCCCCAGCCACCTATTACAGGCTTGCCATGGGAGCTTGGGTAAGTTAATTAAACCCAATTACTAAATGGATAGCTCTTGGACTCCAATGACTTTCAAACAGGCCCTAAGGATGACCTGATATTCACAAAATTTCTTTTTTCCCAGGAGGTTATGTGTGCCGATCTGCATGTGTTATAATGTCTATGCTGATAATGGCCGGGGTCGCTGCAAGGCTTGACACTCTCCATGGCCGCATTGAAACAGCAAAGGCACCGGGAAGTATGGTTATGACCGCTCCGTTTGACACTCTCCATGGCCCAATTGAAACCCATGGGGAAAAAAGGATCAAGGAGGAAGTGACCGGAGAAAGGGGAACCAGGGAAGATAAGAGACTCTTTGATGCCCTTGTAAAAAACAATCTGATATTTCCCCGGGATAAATTCATGGGAGATCAGCTCCTTGCCTTTGTACCCTCGGATTACAGATATGTTCTTGATATGGAGATGGCCAAAGACCCTTCTCCTTTATATGAAAATTCCGGTACTTCAAGGAGTTTCATCAATTCTGTTGTGACGGCGGGCCGCCATGGGGATTATAAAAAAAAGGAGACGGCTCATAAAATAGAACTGGTGAAACAACTCCATGAAAGCCAGGCCGGGCTGGCGATTCAACGGGCGGTTCATTTGTGGAACTCTGCCCACTGCTTTGCAGCTATAAGGGATGATAGACCCATGGGGAAAGATAGTCCAGCGGACGGCCATAACAGATGGGAGGTAAGGGATCCTCAATATCCCCGGCTATATCTCGGCACATCGGGCCAGGTTCCGGATTTTGCGGTTTTTGTCAACGGCAGCCGGATGAACAAAGGTTTCCATGAATGGATTTCTGTTCCATTCTCATTTGATGATGGTTCTGCACTTTTTTCAACAACAATGGATAGTACTATCCCTGTCACCCTTACCATCCAGGTTGTGGGCAGTGTTGTGGATGCACATGTAACCAGTGTGTTTGGTCATGGCACTGAAACCGTTGCCATTGAACAGGATAAGATACAGCCCGTTGCAATTCCTGAAATAACCAACTCCCCCTTCAATTCACTCCAATCACCATCCAGCTTTCCAGGAACCAGGATTTCCCTTGGACTTCCCGGAGGCAATCATCTCATTGAAATTGTGACTGAACCTGCCCTTTTCCGGCGGGATACCATTCCGGGACTCAATATTGCCTGGCACAGCGGCAAAGAGTGGCCCCAATCTGTCAAGTGGGTCGATACCGGCACCTATGTCTGGAGGGAACCTTCTCTTTTTTCCGTTGCAGCAGGAAATGGCAAAGAGTTGATAAAAGTCCAGGGCAGGGATGTGCAGGGCACCCGGGAGCTTTGGGAACTTGGCCTGGCGTCCTTCACGGGAACCTCGCTCTTCCATTCAAACAGTCTCCTGGGCATACTATCAACAGCACCAATGGGCGGTGAAGTTGTGCTTACAATCGACCCGGACATCCAGCGTATTGTCAAGGATGCTCTGAATGAACAGATTGCCCTGCTTGGTGAGAACGATATGTACCGGAATGTACGCCGGGGTGCCGTGGTGATGATGGATGCAGATACCGGAGGAATAATTGCCGCATACAGCTTTCCCCACCTTGATGCTGGAATGAGTCAATGGGATATAAGGGCCTTTGCCACATACTATCCGGGTCTTGGACCCGGGATTTTCAAGCCATGGAAGGGCATTGATGCACACAATACGCCAGGCTCGGTATTCAAGCCGGTTACGGCCATGGCTGCGATCCTTGCCCGGCAGAAAAATGCACCCGGCAGTGCCGTAATAGAACGAATGCTCCTTGGTGTGAAGGAAGAGGAGCTTGATGAACTGGGTCTTACACCCTGGTGTGCTGCATATAATCCCCTGGATATGAGATGTTACAGAGATACCTTGATTCCCGATGATCCGGTTGTGGTCCAGAACTTTAGAAGAGAGCCCCTTGGGCGGGGATTCACCCTGAAACATGACCGGAAAATGGGGCTGGAGGAGGCCCTGCGGGATTCTGTAAATGTCTGGTTTGTAAGGCTTGCCCAGCTTGTGGACGGCAGTAAAGCGGCAGAGGGAGATAGAGCATGGACCGGTCTTGTCAAAGGAGCCAGGGAACCGGAACATCCAGACTTTTACCTTGGCAGGATTGCCAGGATACTGGGTTTTGACACCGGCCCCATGGATCTGTTGTTCAACTTTCCCCCATCCCTGCCCTTGCAAAGGGATGTTATTTCAATATATAGTGAAGGGGATACTCTCAAAGCCCAAACCGGAAAGATTGCCCTGCTTGATAAAAATGAGCGGGGATATGAGCGGATACTTGCCCGAAACTCCTTTGGCCACGGCATGACTGTTTCTCCCCTCCAGATGGCAAGGATTGCCGCCGCCATTGCCACGGGAAAGGTACTCTCCCCATATGTTGTCAAAGAGGTGAACGGCCAGGAGACTGAACCTGGCCAGGGGTACTCCATGGGCATTGAAGATAGATGGCTGGAGTTGATTCAAAAGGGTTTGAGTGCCGTTGTCCATGGCGGTTCCGCTCGGGAAGCCTTCAATGTTGAAGACCGTGTACAGAAAATCACTCCATATAAACACGTGGGCAAAATTTATGGTAAGACAGGCACCGCCGAAAACCATAGAGTCCTGGCCGGCAGAGGGAAACACCAATTGGTGTCCGGCTTTAATACGGCATGGTTTGCGGGATACAGGGAGTCCGTGACCGAAGATACACCAAGGATCGCCTTTGCCTGCATGGTAGAGCATTATTAATCTTAGCCAACCATTGGCAAGGTAGGCCACAGACCATAGGAACTTTTTCTTATTCATAATCAATTATTTTACACTTTTTGAGTTTTGGGCAGATGATTTCTATGGCTTCTTCCTTGTAAAAAACCACAGTATGCTTGACTTCCCCTAAATGACCTCGTTTCTTCTTACTCATTTTTT
>JADGBO010000130.1 GCA_015231465.1 Desulfamplus sp. | reverse complement strand
CAACGGCCACAATGCGGTCAATCAGTACTGCCCTGGAATATTGAGGCAGGGCCATATTCCAGGCAAAGGCCAAAACAAGCAATGCAGATATAAAAGGGAGTAGTCTTGAATTA
The DNA here is from genome assembly GCA_015231465.1 of Desulfamplus sp. Classification (GTDB taxonomy): domain Bacteria; phylum Desulfobacterota; class Desulfobacteria; order Desulfobacterales; family Desulfobacteraceae; genus Desulfamplus. Next base: position 9,030 of record JADGBO010000130.1, on the reverse strand, counting down.
TATCTACTTTTTAAAATCAAAATATCAACCATGGATTAAAGTTCCTCAATAAGCAGGGGCAATTCATGAATTGCCCCTGCCTTAGATTGTGTCGGTAATGCCGCATGCATATTATCCAAAATATTATAGTAAAGCCCTGATTTCTAACACGCACCTTCAACTCTTTCAAGTTATATTTTAAATGGTTTGACAAAACATATCTGCTTGATTTACGTTGAATGAAGAGGGTGAGAATGGGTAATTTATTTCCTGCACATTCCTAAGCAAACTGAACGTCAACAAGAACGCAGACAAGGATATTTGTTGAATATGCAGATAATCGGTGAACGCAGACAAGGACATTTGTTGAATATGCAGATAATCGGTCAAGCAATCACTGTTTCCCATGGATTAAAGCCAGCTTTACCGGGATTATCATCTGCTCTAAGGCAGTTGATGATATCCATATTTCTGATGTTCCTTCTCCTTAGCTGGACAGATGCCCGGGCAGGTAAAAGCCATATAATATACGATTATCCCTTTGTAAATCCCTATGAAGCCACGGTTCTCGGGACCCCTTCCCTCTACAGGACCGATATTCCAGATAAGATAAGGATAAAGACCTTTGAGATGCAACTCTTTGAACAGAGGGATATCCCCGAGGTTTTCTGGTACCACGACCGTTTTCAGTACTCCCTGGCCTGGCACAAAAAAAAGTCCCCCCTTATTTTTGTAATTGCAGGAACAGGCTCCGGCTACAATGCCGGTACAATGGTAAACCTGCAAAAGATACTTTTCAAGGCAGGATTTCATGTGGTAGCCATATCTTCACCCACCTACCCAAATTTCATTGTGACGGCATCGGAAACCATGGTTCCAGGTTATATAGAGCAGGATGCCCGGGATATCTACAGGGTGATGGAGATGGCCCGGGATCAGATAACTGTGGAGATGGGAGAAAAGGTTCGGATTTCGGATTTCTATCTTATGGGATACAGCCTGGGGGCTGCCCAGTCAGCGTTTGTTGCAATAATTGACGATGAGATGAAAAGCTTTGATTTTAAAAAGATACTCATGATCAATCCTCCAGTGAACCTTTTCAGCTCGGTATCTATATTGGACGACCTTCTTGATGAAAACATTCCCGGGGGGCTTGCCAATTTCAACTCATTTTTCTACTCGGTATTTGATCAGTTTGCAGACTACTATAAAAACAACAAGGTCAATTTCTCGGATCCCGATGCCATTTATGAGATGTACAAAAGCAGACCCGTTAAAGAGACCGATCTCGCAGCCCTCATAGGTGTCTCGTTCCGGCTCTCCTCCGGCAGCATGATATTCACCTCGGACGTGATGACCCGAAGCAGTTACATTGTGCCTGGAAACAAGGAATTGACTTATTTTACATCCCTCACAGACTACGGAATCGTGACATTTCACACCAGTTTCACCGACTATTTTCAGGAATATTTCTACCCCTTTTTCAAGGAGAGGGAGCCCGGACTCACCCGGGAAAAATTAAAATATATCACAAGCCTGGAAAGTATCGAGGATTATCTGATTAACCAGGAGAGAATCTTTCTGATAACAAACAGCGACGATATTATCCTTGAACATCGTGACATAGATTTTTTCAGGAGGGTATTCCGGGAGAGGGCAAAGATATATCCCAACGGCGGCCACTGCGGAAACATGGAGTACATTCATAACGTCGATCAGATGATGGAGTTTCTCAAAAACTGACTTCATAACGTCAATCAGATGATGGAGTTTTTGAAAAAATGACTTCATAACGTCAATCAGATGATGGAGTTTCTGAAAAAATGACAATCCAGGCAGGTATAATTGTTATGCAAGGCAAAATCGAATCAAAAATTTTAAAGATACTCCCCGGCCCCTTCACCATCATAACCGGGGGAATAATTCTTATGTTTATCATACTCATCATGCCCGCCGTCCATGCCCATGAGCCCCCCATGCCCGTGAAGCGACCCATACACGACTATATTGATCCTGAAAATCCCAATGTGATAAAAGATGTCAGCGATCCATTCGAGGCTGTGAACCGGCGGATGTACATGTTCAATGCCATGCTGGACAAGCTTGTCTATCTGCCTGTGCTGAGAACCTACCAGGCCATACTTCCGGACCCTGTCGAACAGTGCATCTCCAATTTTTACAACAATGTCGGCGAGGTATATACCTTTTTTAACGCAGTGTTCCAGGGCCGGGAGCAAAAGGCCGTGGAAACCCTTTACCGGTTCACGATCAACTCCACTGTGGGATTGGCCGGGCTGTTTGATCTTGCTTCCATGCATGGAGTTACCAGGCATAATGAGGATCTTGGCCAGACCCTCGGATACTATGGGGTACCCCCGGGTCCCTACCTCATGCTTCCCATTCTGGGCCCTTCAAATCTCAGGGACGCACTTGGCGGAGGAGCTGAAAGTCTGGCTTTCACAATCACAGATCCCTTCAGGTTCGGCGAAAACACCACATCATCCATAATCTACAGCGGGATTCAGGTACTGGACTCCAGAAATCAAGTCTTCTTCAGGTACTATATGACCGGGTCACCCTTTGAGTATGAGATGGTGCGGATGCTGTACGACCGGTCCAGGGTTGTGGAGATCGACAATTGATCCTCCTGGGTGACCTTGCAGAGGATTTAAAGTGGATTTAACTTACTCGACTGCCCATCCCTCTGTTCAGACAATGTACACCTTATTCAGAAAACACCTTATTCAGAGAACATGTTATTCAGAGAACACCTTATTCAGACAAGGTAGCCATTTTTATAGATCAAAAATTCAATTTGCACTGATAGTGGACATTGAATCCGTCATGGGCCATTTCAAGAATATCCACATGGGTGAAGCCGGCCTCCCCAAGCAGTTCCAGGGCCCTTTCTCTGCCCCACATCATTCCCAACCCGGAACCCCGTCCATCTTCTCCAAGGCCCACGGGCATGCAGTGCATGAGGCTAACAGTGTATAGAAAGGGTCCCATGGGGTGATGAATGTTGTCATGGTGACTTGAACCGGCATTGATATCGACCATGGAGAAAACCCCCGGGTTTGCCAGCATCTTACGAATGCCCTTCAAGGTTTCAAGGGGTCTGGTCTGATCGTGGATGGCATCAAAGGCGGTTATATAATCAAAACGGTTTTTAAAGTCATCCATCTCCCCCACAAGGGCGGCATCCTCAATGAGATAGGCGACATTTCCCAGTCCCATATCCCGGGTAGAGTTCCTGGCTGTTTCAATGGCATCGGGATCATTGTCGATGCCGGTGAAACCGGATTTCGGGAAACTTTGGGCCATGAGGTTCAGGGCCACACCTTCTCCGCAGCCAATATCGCACACCCTTATACCTTTTTCAAGGCCGGCCAGTATCCTTCCTCCATCAACCTGGGGAAGGAATTTATCCACAAGCACGTCCCTGTGCTTGGCATTGGAGATTTGGGACATGAAGCTCTGGAAACTTGGATAGAATGAAAACGGGATACCTTCACCGGATTTGAATCCCTTTTCCACGGCATCCATGGCACAGCAGGTCAAAAGGGGAATCTCCTGGGTATATACGCCAAGGTTGGCGGCACCTGCTCCCCGGGTCAAGAGTGCGGCATGTTCCTCCGGCAGGCGGTAAAGCTCTTCCCTGGCCTGGCCCCTGGATATCTCATCTTTTCCGGATATTTCATGGCCTCGGGATATTTCCTCTCTCCAGGATATTTCGACGATGCCGCCGGTTGCCATAACACCCAGCCACTCCCGGATATAACGGGGATCCAGTCCCGATTTCCTGGAGATTGTATCCACCGGGGCATAATCTCCAATGGCATCCATGGCTTCAAAAATTCCATGCTTGTAACCAATTGCCATGGCAAGGTTTAAGGCTCCAAAGTTAAGAATATCACACATTTTGCGCTGAAAATCACTCACGGTCATCTCCTCTTTGTTTTGTAAGCATCTCCCTCAGGGTTGCCCCTGGCTTTCATGTCTGGTTTTGCCCGTCAGGGCATGGCCGTTATCTGAAGAGCTATAGAATAGTTGAATTTTATCCCGACATCAACAGAACAAATAATCAGTCTGCAAGGCCCCAGGCAATATCCCTTGACATAACATGTGCTGATTAGTACTTTGCCGGTCAGTTGTCCCCCAGAATTTATGGAGCCCCGGAGGTTAATCTATGATAATTACAATTAAGTCTTCTTTTCCGCTGTTGATCTTTTCGATTCTATCTTTTATGCTTTTTATGTTGATGATCCCGCCCTCTCCTATTGATGCGGAAGAGGGACAACCGAGTATTTTGTTTCTCGGCGATTCTCTGACCGAAGGATACGGTGTCTCCCGGGAAGAGGCTTTTCCCTCACTTGTCAGCGAAAAACTTGCCGAACTGGGATACTCCCATGTGAGACTCATCAATGCAGGTATAAGCGGTTCCACAACGGCCAGTGCCCTCTCCAGGCTTAGATGGTATAAAAGGGTGAAACCCCGGGTACTCTTCCTTGCCCTTGGGGCCAATGACGGTCTCCGGGGTCTTCCCTTGGATGCCATGGAGAAAAACCTCGACGACACAATAAAACTTGCATTGAAGTGGGATATGAAGGTTATACTGGCGGGTATGGAGATACCCCCCAACTATGGAGCCCAATATACGGACGGTTTCAGGAGTGTATATCAATCCCTGGCAAAGAAACATGATATTATTCTCATGCCCTTTCTTCTCAAGGATGTGGGAGGTGTCGATACTTACAACCAGGGGGATGGAATTCACCCCAATGCCCGGGGATACAAGATTGTGGCCGACAACGTGCTTCCCTACATTGTGGATGTGCTTGAAAAAATTACCGAGTGACCCATGAAGGGATTGCCTGGTTAACCATGAAGAGATGGCATCAATGACCCTAAAAAATACGATTCTGAAAGTCAACGGCCTCTGGAAAAGTTATCCCCAGGCAGGCCCCTTGCCCATAACTGTTTTAAAGGATGTCGATTTTGAGATAGGAAAGGGTGAGACCGTAGCCGTTACAGGCCAGTCCGGCAGCGGAAAGAGTACCCTGATGGCTTTGATGGCCGGCCTGGACTCCCCGGACAGGGGTTCGGTTGTTCTTGACGGCCAGGATATAAACCTTATGAACGAAGATCAACTGGCCCGCTTCAGGGCAAGCCATATCGGAATAATCTTCCAGCAGTTTCACCTCATGCCCCACTTGACGGCCCAGGAGAACATTATGCTCCCCATGGAGATATTGACCATGAAGTATGATCACCTGGGTATTGTCCGCCGGGCCCGGGAACTCCTGGGCATGGTCGGTCTTGATGACAGAAGGGATCATACTCCGGCTAAACTCAGCGGAGGGGAGTGCCAGCGGGTTGCCATTGCAAGGGCCCTTGCCGTGGAACCCTTGATCCTTCTTGCGGATGAACCCACAGGAAACCTTGACAACTCCACCGGGGAGAAGGTTGCAGACACTCTTTTCCATCTCGTAAACTCTTGCAGCATGACCCTCATCGTGGTGACCCATAACATGAAGCTTGCTTCCCGCTGTCAACGAGTTATCAAGCTGGAGAAGGGACGCTGTACATGGGAGGAGTGAAGCTGGCAAAAGGACGCTGTACATGGGAGAAGTGAAGCTGGCAAAAAGACGCTGTACATGGGAGAAGTGAAGCTGGAGAAAGGACGCTGTACATGGAAGGAGTGAAGCTGAATAAGGAAAAAACTGCCGGAAGTACGAAAAAAATCAGACTGTGGATGAAGATGGCCCTGCGGGAAATCATCAGGAACCCTGGATTCGCCCTTTTTTTCATTGTCAACCTCTCCGTGGGTCTTGCGGGTTTCATTGCCCTGCACTCCTTCAACCACTCCATAGATAACCATCTTAAGCAGAACCTCAACGAGATACTTGGTGCCGATATTGCTGTCCAGGCATCAAGACCATTCAGTGAAGAGGATATCCAGGTCATGGACCGGGTGCTTGGAGATGGTGTGATGGAATCCCGCCAGGTAACCTTTTTTTCCATGCTCTCCGGAGAAGAGAACTCCCGCCTTGTCAGGGTTGTGGCTGTTGATAATTCATTTCCCCTTTACGGCAATTTTGTCTTTGAAAACCGGGCAAACCTGGAGCATCCCGGGCCTTTGAACCCGGCGGTAAAACATCCCGGGCCAGGCAGCCATCCAGATCAATCAGTCCAGTCTGGGCAGGCAGACCATCCAGATCAATCAGTCCAGTCTGGGCAGACCGACCATCCAGATCAATCAGTCCAGTCTGGGCAGAGGGACCATCCTGGCCTGTGGCTCACCAGGGAGGCTTCCCTGGCCCTGGGGGTGGATACCGGGGAGATTGTCCGCATGGGAAATCTGGATTTTAAGGTGGCCGGGGTTCTTATCTCATATCCTGACAGCTCCATTACAGCCTTTGAATTTGCCCCAAGAATCTATATGGGAATTTCCCACCTTGAAAATACAGGACTCACAGGATTTGGAAGCCGCATACGTTACGCCATATTTTATAAACTTCCCGGTAAGATAGATGCAAAGCAGAAGGCCCAGGAACTGACTCGGCATATCCAGAACATTTTTGACGGCACTCCTCCCATAACCGTCCAGAGCAGTGAGGATGCAAACCGGAACCTTGATAGGTTTTTCGGGTACTTCACAGGCTATATGGGGCTTGTGGCCATTGTCGCTATATTTCTTGCAGGCATCGGCACGGCATATCTCTTCCGGGGATATATCAATGCACATTTGAGGGAGACGGCAATACTCATGACCCTGGGAGCCAGGCGTTCCGAGACATGCCTCCTGCTCATTTTTCAGCTCATGCTTATGGGCCTTGCAGCCACCATACTTTCGGTGCTGCTCTCTTTTTTGATACTGCCCCTTTTTCCAGGACTCCTTGGGGGCATAATTCCTGAAAACTTCGAGACCGCGGCGGCCCCATCCGGTATTATACTTGCCGCCTTTCTCGGAATTCCCGGAAGCGTAATCTTCTGCCTGCCGGTTTTTGCAGGAATATATACCCTTAAACCAGTGGTTCTGCTCAGGGGCATTGATGAAACGGGCGGTGTTGCCCTGGGAAATCCCGGGACAAAGGAATCAAAAAATTCCATAATAAAAAAAGAGTTCATAATAAGCGCACTCAGCGGTGTACCCGCACTTTTGACCTTCTGGATACTTGCCGTGTGGCAGAGCGGTTCCATGGAACAGGGCACCATCTTTTTTGCCGTTTTTTTTGCCGTCATGGTTATCATGGCCATCATCGGCTTCTCCATGATTGCTCTCGTGGAAAAATTTTGTGCAACCCCCAGGGTGATGATTAAAATCGCCTTACGCAACCTTCACCGCCATAAAGTATCGTCCATGGCATGTTTTGTCACCATTGCCATGGGAGCCTTTCTCATGAATCTCATTCCCCAGATCAAAAATGGCATTCAGGAGGAGATAGCCCGGCCCGAGGGACTTAAAATTCCAGGTTTTTTTCTCATTGACATCCAGCCGGAACAGTTATCCCCCCTTGGAGAGTTTCTCCATGACAATGGCCTTGCCCTCACCAATGCTTCTCCCATGGTTCGGGGACGGATTACCAGTGTCAACGGCGAGGCATTCAACGACAAGGGCACTTTCCGGAGACGGGAGTTTAACTTCTCCTGTCGGGAGAGTCTGGATATATCTGAAACTATCATAAAGGGAAAAGCTTTGAACCCTGAACCATGGGATTTTGAAAGCGACCTTCCCATGGAGATATCCCTTGAAGAGGGATTTGCCGAGCGTTTGCATCTGAATATAGGCGATTCCATGACCTTTGACATCCAGGGAATCCCCATGGAGGGAAGGGTGGTGAACCTTCGCAAGGTGCGATGGAACAGCTTTCAGCCCAACTTTTTCATTCTTTTCCAGAAAGGAGTTCTGGATGATGCTCCAAGGACATATCTTGCCTCCATTCCCCAGATGCCCCAAAAAGAGAGAATGGAGCTTCAGAATGATCTTGTCCGGAACTTTCCCAACATATCGGTGCTTGATGTGAACCGTACCGTAAATCAGATGCTGGGTATTACGGATCGCCTCACCTTTGCCATAAACTTCATGGCATGGCTTGCCGTGGGAGCGGGACTTGTGGTACTTTTTTCCATTGTCCGCCATGAAACCCGTAAAAGATCCTGGGAGATAAATCTTCTAAAGGTTCTTGGGGCAGGATTTTCCCACGTCCGCCTCATAGTTTTGGTTGAATTCGGCTTCCTGGGTTTTTCCGCAGCCATTTTTGCAGTGCTGTTAAGCCTTGCAGCATCCTACGGCATATCATGGCTCTTTTTCGAGGGGCTATGGTCCTTTGGATGGGGGTATGCATTGTTATCCATCGCAGCAATTACGGGAATATCTATTTTGACAGCCCTTGCTGCCGCAGGCCGGGTGATACGTCAGAAACCGGTCTCACTTCTGAACTCCATATGAACCAATTTATTTCGTGCAGGCATCTTTACCGTGGAAATGGATACATTATTGCCATAATCGGGGGCACGGCTTCCAGCCATGAAGGTTTAACTGATCACGTTATATAGACTTCCAGAATAATCTTTGAGCAAATCCATTCTTAAGGGGCAGCCGCAAGGAACTGCCCCTACAGTACGTTGGCCAATTTCATTATCTGGAAAGCTATACTTTATAAATACTCTTCAGGGAGGTAACTTTTATGATGTGCCAAAGAAACATAAGTCTCGGAAAACATAATGATAACACTTTTTTTGAGGGAGTCCTTTTCCGGCTCTCAATTATGCTCTCCATTGTGTTGGTTTACTTCAGCACTGTTTTTGTCTGTTATGCATCGGAATCCGGCTCCTCGGAAAAATTTGTAAGGGTCGCCACCTTAGATGAGTATCCGCCATACTGCTTTCCCCGGGAAACCAAAAAAGGGTTCCAGGAGACGGTACCCCCGGGAGAGGACTCGGTGAATCTCCAGGGATATAGCTGGGATATTCTGCGGGAGAGTTTTCACGCCATGGGATACACCATACACCTGAGTGTCTATCCCTGGAAAAGGGCGGTTTACGATA
>JADGBO010000012.1 GCA_015231465.1 Desulfamplus sp. | reverse complement strand
TCTTCGATTGTGGCGGTGATGCCGCCATGGCCGTTATATGAAAGTCCCCGCCGTTTAAGGACTTTCATCGATTTGATTGTGGCAGCAATGCCGCCATGAAAGTTATATCAGGCTGATTTATGGGGATTTTCAAAATTATTTTTTTCTTTACATAGCATAGTGACAAGTATTAATGTCAAGTAAATATTCACAAAGGGCAGCATTTGGGATTTTGGAAATTGTAATTTGAAATTTCATATAGATTCTGCCCATGCTGTTTCAACTAACAAACCTTTTGGGAAAAAATCATGGACATTACAATTGCAATACAGAAAAAAGAGTCATTCACCATAGCCCATGTGGCAGGAAGAATTGATACCAACACATCGGATGAACTTGAAGACGCACTGATGGATATCCTCAATGGAGGAGAACACCGTATCATTCTTGACCTTGAGAAGATAGACTACATCAGCAGTGCGGGAATAAGGGTGCTTCTTGTAATTACAAAGCAGCTTTACGCTTCAGGGGAACTATTCTGTGTTCTGAGCGACAATGTTCTGGAGATAATTGAGATGGCGGGTCTCAACACCTTCATGAACATCTGCGACACTGTATCTGATGCCGAAGCTGCAATGGGTTGAATATCATTGGATTATTTAATGTCACACGTAGTATTCGGTTAAACCCGTTTTTGACACCATAATATAGTTGTGTCTCTGTGGTTTTTTACCACAGCACATAGTTCTTTAATAGGTGGTTTACCGAATGTTTACTGTCACACCATAAATCTACTCTATCTCAACCTCCCCCACTGCATTAAAATCTCCCGGAACACCATCTTTATTGTTGTAATTATTTATGAATAATCTGATGTGAATTGCAAGCATATAAAAACCCAATGGATAAATGATCATCTTCTTTAACAAGTCACTCATGGGAAAAATACCCTGATTCCAAAGTGCTGTTAAAAAATCAATTGTGAGAAAAAAAGTAAAAAGCAGCAGGATATTTCTGGAACCCATCTTAACCGCAATATATGCCGCAAAAAAAAGCCCTGCAAAGGTAACTCCAGGTATGGCGCTGTAAAACAGTGAGAAAGGCAGAGGCATGTCCTGAAAAATACAATTGAGCACTGTACCTGTTACTGACATGGCCGCCATTAATGAGATACTGGTCACAATGGATGCTGCCGGATTGATCCGGAAAAAGATGGTGAGGATAAAATAAAAAATGGTATCAATTCCAAATCCAATCCAGCCGCATAAAAGCCCGCCAATAAATGCAAACAGAAACAAAATTGAGCGATTAACCCAATTAAGAACAATGCTTTTAATGGGATATTGTGCATTTTTCAGCAGGGAAAAAAAGATGATCTGTGTAAAAACAAAGGCAATGAAATTGAACACCAGGGTAAGCAGCTCGGGATTTTTTATGGGTAAAAATACAATACTGATAATTTCACCGAGAAGTCCTCCGGCAATACTTATGGGAATAACATTGAATATAAAAAGTTTTCTATTCAATACAAACCAGCGAAAAGTGCCCAGGCCCATGCCATATGCCTGTATCATAAGGCTGAACTGTGTCACAGTGACAGGAGCCATATCAATATGGGTAAGAATTGGAAAATAGACAATTCCCGCTGCAGCCGGTGTAATGTTGGCAATGGTGGCGGCAAGGGCTCCCAGAAACGGCATGTAATAAAGGGTCGTAAAAAATTGCTCGTAAAAAAAAGGGAGCAATGCAAGCCAGATCAGTGCAACCAGCAATGCAATGAAAATGGGGCTTCTATCTTTAACTTTTCTCAGATTCATTTTTTATCCGTGTCGATGAACAGCACCATTATAATCAAGTATCTGATTTCCCCAAAAACTCATTGTCCATAATCATCTGATCATTGCCTGAACATTTTTCATCAACAACAATACCCTCCCTGCGGTATATTTCAATTCTTGATACTGCCGAGGCCTGAAGTACCCCCACATTCATGTCCATGTAATCGTATATGATACCTTCTGCTTTTCCCTGGGCTGGCCTTAAAATCCTGCCAATATACTGAATTAGACGTCCTCTGAATTTAATTGGGGTCACAAGAAAAAGTATTGCCAGCTCAGGCAGATCAAACCCCTCTCCTATCAGTTGCCCTGTTGCAATCAGGATGGATATCTCCCCGATAGTCAGTGCCTTCACAATGGCCTCTCTCTGGTTTCTAGGAGTTGTGCCTGTTAAAACAGTGGATGTGAGGCCATGATTTTCAAAAAGTATTCTCTCCATGGTGAGTGCGTGGTCACGTCTATCCGTCAATATCAATTTAATTCCTGGATGGGAATCAGAAGCAATATCCCTGCAGATAAGCCTGTTTCTTGGCTCATCCATAGTCAACTCCTTTATGACCTGGGGATAGGCGTTACTTGGGTCCAGGGTGGTATCAAAATCGGTTTTCCGGCAGATAACCCTTGCCCTGCAAAGGTCTCCAGTTTCAATGAGAGGGGCTTTTCCAATAATATGTCTCAGCTCTCCAATGGTGATGAAAATCAGCTTCTCCAGCCCATCCCTTCTGTACTCGGTGGCAGTAAGGCCAAGTCGATATTTGGCTTCAAAACCTGACACAGCTTCTGTAAAGGTTTTGGAGGGGCATTTATGGCACTCATCAACCACAAGTTGGCCAATCAGGGGATTGAGGTCACCCAACCGCTTTCGGATGGTCTGATAGAGGCCAACTGTGATCTTCCGGCCTGTCCGGAAACGACCGTCACCCACAATTCCCACATCTTCGGGTGGGATTCCCAAAAATGTGTCTATACGCTCCAGCCATTGATAAAGAAGCTCCACTGTATGGACGACTACCAGTGCAGGCTGTCTGCGCCTGGCAATGATGTAGAGGGCCATTACGGTTTTACCGCTTCCGGTCCCAGCGGAAAGAACACCATGCTGTTTCTTGAAAAGGGGGCCTGAAACGGCAGCTTCCTGAAAATCCCTTAAACTGCCATGGAATTGCATCTCAACATCCTTAAGTTCCCGGCGCTGATCAATGAATATGATCTTTTCTTTGTGATCCCTGCATATGCGATAGGCCTGGTCAGCAAAGCCCCTGGGGCAGATGATCATATGGGGGTTATCAGAGAGGTCCTCATCATAAAGCTTAAGTGTTTCAGGGGTGGCACCTGTCCATTTATCAAGGTTCTGCAAAAGTTTGTATTGGGGATTTGTAATGGTCAAAAAATCTTTGATCTCATCAATTATCCTGGTGTCACTAATTCCCCTTAATACCACCTTGTTGTTGAGAACAAACTCCATAAATTTCCTTTAGGAATGAGTCCGAAATAACTTTCCCTTTCTCCCTCTCTCCAGACATGGATGGGGCTGGGGGGTGAGTTAAATGGGCAAGTTTTATATGAAATTCCCCGTCGTTTCAGGGCTTTCATCTCTTCGATTGTGGCGGTGATGCCGCCATGGGTGTTTTATATGAAAGTCCACCTCACCCCCTGGCCCCCTCTCCATGACTGGAGAGGGGGAATAGTACCGACTTTCATGCTTCGTTGTGCCCGAAAGGGCATGGCGGTTATATGAAAGTCCCCGTCGTTTTGGGATTTTCATCCATTCGATTGTGATGCAATGTGCATCAAGGACGTTATTAAAAACCGATTCCTTAACGTGAAAAGATTGACGTAAAGCCGATTCACCTGCAGTAACGACATGAAAGTCAAAGCAGGTTTGTAATTTTATCAGCATTATGCCATATTGCAACACAAATTCGGCATCCTTAGATATCCCCATAAAAAAGGAGTTATATATGGCACAATTCAAACACACAATGGAAATATTCAATCTCTTAAATAAGTCCAATTGCCGGCAATGTGGAAAAAAAACCTGCCTTGCCTTTGCAGCAACTGTGTTCAAGGGAGAAAAAAATCTCAATGAGTGTCCCTTTATTGATAATGCCACTGCCCTGAAATACCAGGAAGATTATGAATCATCATCAAATATACTCCAGGAAAATCAGGATGCCTTCATGGAAGAGATGAGAGAACAAATGGCTGGTGTGAATCTTGAAGAAAGGTCAAAAATACTCGACGCCAAATTTGATGGTAAATGGCTAAGCATCAAAATATTAGGAAGGGATTTTAAAATTGATCAGCATGGTAAAATAGCCACAACCATTCACGTCAATCCGTGGGTTGCCGCTCCGGTTTTCAGCTATGTTTTGAATGCAAAGGGATTGGAACCTACAGGAAAATGGGTCACATTCAGGGACTTGAAGGGGGGAAGAGAGAGATATCCCCTATTCCGACAGCGTTGTGAACTTCCCATGAAAGGGGTGGCTGATGTCTATACCGATCTTTTCAATGACATGGTTACGGTGCTCAATGGTAAAGAAGTTCCAAGAGAATTTCAATCTGACATCTCAGTAGTAATGCATGTACTGCCCAGGGTACCTGTCATGATATGTTACTGGCAGCCGGAAGATGGAATGGAGTCCAGTCTCAATATCTATTTTGATGAGACAGCAGATCAAAACCTGGATGTGGGTGCAATCTTCTCCATGGGTGCTGGACTGACCCAGATGTTCACAAAAATGGCTCTCACCCATGGTTCACAAATTCCTTAGGCATGAGTCAGAAATAACTTACACATTCTACCTCTCTACAGTCATGGAGAGGGGGCCTGGGGGTAAGGTGAGCGGGCAAGTTATTTAAAACCGATTCAATTAATAAAATTAATGTTCCTTCAGATATACCACCCCTGGCACATCTTTGATGAAATGCTGCCTTAGGCTGTATGTGTATGCTCCTTGGGTGGGAATCATAAGAATGTCACCCTCCTCAATGCCATTTCCCCAGTATCGGTATCCCCATATATCATGGGGGGTGCACAGGGAACCAAGTATGAGGCAATCCCTCTCCTCCATACAGGGACGAGTCAGGTTAAGCACTGGACAATAGTCGATTTCAAAACGCTCCCATCCCACGGCATTGGTACCGGCGTCGGTTATCACAAGATTACCATACTTTTTGTCCACCACCCTGATCAGGAGATGCATGGCATCGTTGCAGATCCATCTGCCCGGTTCAAAACAGATTCGACAATCCATGAGGCTGTAAATATTTTTTTTGACAGCCTTGCCGATCTCTGTTGCAAACTCCTGAATGGGGGAACTTTTGTTGATTTTGACAGTGAATGATTTTCCATGGGATACGAGGAGCCACTCTCCCTGTTCCGGCCAGTATCCGCCCCCAATGTCCATGAACCGGATCATATCCCGATGGGCCATGGATAGTTGTGAAAGTGTGTTGCCCAGCTCTTTGATAAATTGAACCTGCCTTTTAGGCCCCATGTTCCAGCTTGTATGAAATTGAATCCCCTGAAAATTTATGTGGGGGCACTTTTTGACCGCCCCGATAAAGTCATTGAGATCCTTCATGTCAATTCCAAATTTTTTCCATACACCCCCAGGGTCCGTGTTCAGGCGGATCCCTGCCCGTACGTTTCTTCCAAAATTGGCAGCCCGTTTTTCCAGGCGGTAAAGCTCACCCACACTGTCCATGAGCACAACCACCCTGCTGGTGTAAGAAAGTGCCATGTCAAGTTCCATATCGGTTTTTCCCGGTCCGCTGAATACAATATCCCTGGCATTCATATCCAGGGCCATTTCAAGCTCCACACCACTGGAGACATCCAGACCAAAACCTATTTCAAGAACAGCCTGGGATACCCCTGGATAGTTATTGCTCTTGACCGCATAATAGAATCCCGTATCCGGCAGATTGTTCTCAAAAGCTTTTTTAAACTCCATGGCACGCTCTTTTATAACCTCTGGTTCAAACAGGTAGCAGGGGATTTGTTCTGTCTGGATATTCCGGATCATTTTTTGCCCTTTATGAAAAAATTTTTCCACAAAATTTAATATCACTCCAGGCACTTTAAAAAACTCAGCCTCTTCAGACACTTCACAACTTTCAGGCACTACAGACATTTCAGGCATTTTATATTTTTCAGGAATTTCATATTTTTCAGTAATGTCAGACACTAAAGATACTTCAGAAAATCCAGCGATCTGTTCAATCTCGACATCCAGCATTGACAAAAGAGCTTTGCATTGCTCTTCACAGGAAACAAACTTAGATGGTTTGAAAATTATATGTCCAAGGTTCCATGAATCATAATCCAGGGGCGGAAGAGTTATTATATGGCCGGTTTTTTGTTTAATGAGCACATCCCTTACCCTTGGATCTTCCATGATGCGTGAAATGTCAATCCGTTTGAGTCTGCCAGGCTCATTTGCATGGATTCTAAGCCCTATAAGGGGAGAAAATGAAGAGGGAGCATGGAAATGAAATTCTGATTTCCCGGCCATATCAACGGCAAGTTTCAAAATATCCACGTTCATCCCCTTCTCAATTAGCCAGGGCAGGCAGTCGCCACCTGCTCTTGGGGTCATTTCCAGCAGGGACACACCGTTTTCGTTGACAATGAAGTCGATCATGCAGATCCCCTGTGTTATGCCCAGGGCATTTGCTGCCCTGCTCAACAGCGAGAGAAAAGTTTTTCTTGAGATATTTCCCCGGGGAAAATCAACCAGTTCATAGGCCATGATGGTTCCAAAAAAGGGAAGCGGAGAGTGAACTTTACGGGTAAAGCGAATGGGTATGGCCTGGGTGGAACATTCATGCCGGCCAATGGGAAGGGAAGTGGAATCAATGATAAAATCACAACTGTACTCGGTTCCCTCAATCCAGGTTTCAATGATAACATCATCACTTTTCTGAAGGGATGTTATGGTAGAATAGGCATCAAGGCAGGATTGCAGTGTGGTGCATCGAAATACCCGCTCACTTCCGCTGCCGTCAAGTGGTTTCAATACACAGGGTACCCTCCTTTCCATGAAAAAATCCCCTGCCTCCTCCTTTGATGTTATGCATCGGGAATCTGGCGTATCAATGCCCCTGGCCTTCCATATCCTTCGGGTGATGGATTTATCCCTGCATGACTGGATGGCCCGGGGTGACGGGTAACCTTTCAGGCGAAAATTTTGAGCCAGTCGGGCTGCAAGGGGCATGGAACCGCAGTCAAAGCAGGCAATGCCTTCCAGTTTCATCTCATGCTTTAAAAGATGCCTTTGTATCAGTTCTGTCACCCTTTCGGAGGAAGTGATATGGCACAGCACCTCTTCCCTGTCCGGAGGAGGTGGTTCCTGTGCACTCTTTCGTATCCGGAGTTCTGTTACAAAAAGGAGTTTACCCGGTGCTTTTTTTCGTAGCATATCAATATAGTCGGATGTGGTTCCCACAACAAGGATTTTACTGTGCGTTGACATTTTAAAATACCCGCCTGATTTCTCTTAAATTTTTAATGCATATTTACTCAAAAACGACACCTTGCCGGTTTTTCTAAGCTTATGGGTATTTGTCTGAATCAGGATAGGCAGGATTTACAGGATAAACAGGATTTGTATCCTGTAAATCCTTTCATCCTGAAAATCCTGATTCAGACAATATTGATAATACTTAAGACTCGAAAAGTGTCGACTTTGAGTATTTAAAACGAGCTCGTCCAGTAAAGAATGAGCCCTAAATAACGTGCCCATTTGAAAAGTCCAAATAGGTATCTTCCAACGGCTGTTTTTTCTGCAAAGGCTAAGTTATTAAAAACCAGTTCCTAAGCGGACAAGATCACTGTTTGCCTGTCTCTCACGATCCATCCTTATGCAATCAGGGGATTATCAACTTTTAATCATCTTCCTGGCAGAGATATCTGATACAATGGCCTGGGGGTGAGGCGAAACCGCGCCTTCCAGCCAAAATCCCCGCACAGGAAATCAAGGGATATGCCCGATCGACATGCCCATTCAATATGATTAAGATTGATCAGCTTTGCAATGCCTGGAAACGCCCTGGAAGTGCCGCCGGCCATAATGGTGCAACGGCTGTTCAGCATGGCTCCCATATCCACGGCGGCAATCTCATTGTTTACAAGAACAGTTACAATTCTGAGCATGTTATTTTTATGGAGCATAAGAACCAGATCCTTGAATGCCCCCATAAATCTTGTATCATGGAAGTAACTCTGCCCGTTGAAGTTCTCCAAGTTCAGCCGGAAAAGATGATCAATATCCAGGGGATCATTGAGGCGAAAGGAGATCCCCTGCCTTTCAATTGCCTTGATCTCGGAAAGGAGTTTTTTCCTTGATTTTCCTGGAAATTGTCCAAGATAATTTTCAAATGGGAAGGGTCTCTCTTCATGGATCAGGGATCCATGCACTTTCATAGGGTAGAAAAGATATCCGGTCTCATCCAGACAGGGAAGTACAGGAGATTCAACCTCCTGCTCCAGAAGATAACGAATATCTGCCGGACCGGGAACCCCATGGATAAGTGCCGCCATTACCTTGCTGTCCCTGGCAATAATCCGGTTGCCCTCCATCCAGGTGCGACCATTCCATGTTTCACCGGGGAAAAAACCAAAACAGCCCGCCTCTTCAATCCAGCCCAGGGGAAGGACGCCATCAATGATCCCATCCTGGGTTTCGTGGACAACAAAGCAGGGTTTTCGGCGGTAATGTCCGGCAAAAACAGCTCTCACCTCCCAGAGATCGAAAATGCCCTGGATAGGGTAGTTCTCCCTCCATATACGTCCGCACTCCTCTTCATCCACAATCAGATGTACTCCATGGGATTCCATGGAGAGTCTCTCCCCTCCTCCGGATGAGCCGGTTTTGAAGCCACCGTCCCTTGAAAAAATCCGGTTATGGATTCCATCCATGGAGCCGGACCATTGGCTGTTTACACTGTTATATTCTTTGGGTAACATGGAGTATGCTTGTCTGGCCATGAAAGTAGCCCTGTGCAAAATTTTTGACAACTTCAGGATCATAGGCTTTGCAACTGAAGACATCAAGATAGGTTGTACTGGTAAGGTTTGCAAAATGGGCAGATATTAGTGATGTCTCAATCAACTGCACCATTGAAAAACCGGCTACTTTCTCATCCTCTCCAAAGTGAACCACCTGGGTCTCTCCGAAACGCTTCATTTCAATGAGATCACAAAGATCCTTTACAAATTTTTTAATATATTCAGCATCACGGATAAGTTCAGGATCGCATCCGTAAATATCAATGGATGAAGCTATGCCCCATACTTCATGGGCAGGTTCAATCTGCTTAATGGCAACAATTCCCATATTTTTAAAACCCCTTTCCCAAATAATTCAACGATTTTGATTCAACTCAGATCTCCAAATATAAAAAATTCCCAAAACAAAGATCTTTTTTCACTTTAAAAATCAATTTCTGTTTTTACCCTGGTTATCCCAGAACTCATCCTCTGCCGTTTTTTTTCTATGGAAACGTTTTCCAACATTTTTATTCTGTTTTTCAGGCTTTCCATCTTCTTCGCTGATATCCTCATCATGATCATCCCTGAATTTTAAAACAGAT
This sequence comes from Desulfamplus sp., assembly GCA_015231465.1. Classification (GTDB taxonomy): domain Bacteria; phylum Desulfobacterota; class Desulfobacteria; order Desulfobacterales; family Desulfobacteraceae; genus Desulfamplus. The sequence continues at coordinate 20,703 of JADGBO010000012.1, read as the reverse complement.
TTTTTACTGCCGTCGCTGTTTTTAATGTATCTTGTTTTAGCTTTTTTCATTGTTTTCACTTCTTTGTTCATGTTATTGACATTGCATTGACATAAAATATCTTAGGAATCGGTTTTTAATAACTTGCCCATTTACCTCACATCCCAGCCCCCTCTCCATGGCTGGAGAGGGGGAGAAAGGGAAAGTTATTTCGGACTCATTCCTTAACTCTTCAGTTATAAGTTCTCCAAACAACCACCACATAGGGTGTTTTAAAACAAAGCAAAAACACAATATATAGTGATAAATATAAGAACTTACAACTCTTGAGTTAATATAAAAATATTCTTAACGGGCTGTTTTCAGATAGCAAATATAAAGCCATGGAAAACTTTTTTTTATATGGGCTTGATATCATTGAACTAAAAAATTTAAACTTGCTGTATCTCTATTTTATCGGCATTTGCTTTCTTATCTTCACTGTGAAACTTAGCTCTTATTCGGGATTTTATTACTGATAATATGAATTTTAGAATTTTAATTCTTATTTTTTAGACAGATATCTATGTTGTTCAGATTGGCAATGGCCATAAAAGAGACTGCTGTGCCATGGCTTTTACTCAAAGTGCTTTTTATGATAAAGGATACAAACCATGAAATACCCGATGCCCGAGCGAATCGGCGAACCAGAACTCTCACTTATAAGAATGCCCATGGAGCTGGAGCAAATTAAGAAATATGAATACAAGCTCAGAACCCTTGTAAAGGCCGATCTTTTGACAGAAGGGATTTCTGACATTGATTTTCGTGGTCTTCAGGATGGTACCCTCTATAGATTTCCAGATAAATAATTTGCAGAACCTTGGCTTGAAGGCCGCAAACAGGGGGCTTTGGTCGCCAATTTCGTTTTCTGGAGTACTATATCTCATACTGAGAAACCGGTTTGAAAAGGAGATCAGCTCATTTGAACCTGATCTCAAAAAGGATTTCCATGAAGAGCTGGATCAGTAGTATTTCTAAAATTTTTTAAAAGAAGAAAAAATTATTATGAGTAAAAAATTTACATTAACAGCAATATCTTTAACCATTCTGTTCACGATTATTTCGTCAACAACAAATGCCTTTCCCATCCCCCATTCAGGCCAGGCCAAATGCTACGACGATGCAGGCAACGAACTCAACCCCTGCCCATCGCCTGGAGAGCCATTTTACGGACAGGACGGCAATTACATCATCAACCCCCGATCCTACACCAAACTTGATGTAAACGGCAATGATCTCCCCATCACAGCCACAAACTGGGTAATGGTTCGGGACAACGTCACCGGCTTAATATGGGAGGTAAAGACAGATGACGGTTCAGTAAATGATAAAGATAATGAATACACATGGGAAGATACCGAAAATGTATTCATTACCGAACTTAACACCAATATCTTTGGCGGCCATTCAGACTGGCGTATGCCCACAGTTCAGGAGCTTGCGTCAATAACGAATAGAGGAATATATAACCCAGCAATTGATGCAGCTTATTTTCCAAATGTTAGGTCATACTATTGGTCCGGTACTACCAATGCCAATAATACAGACAGTGCATGGGTCATTGATTTCAACTACGGCTTTGCTCACTACAACTATAAGAGTAGTTCTTATTACGTTCGTGCCGTCCGTGCTGGACAGTCGGATATTGTGTCATTTGATAATTTGGTCATTAATGGGGACGGTACACTTACCGATAAACATACAAATCTAATGTGGCAGCAGGTATCGACGGAGGAAGAAATGTCATGGGGAGAAGCGTTACAATATTGTGAAACTCTCTCTCTTGCAGGGTATAATGATTGGCGGCTTCCATCTGTGATGGAGTTACGAAATATAGTTGATTATAATAGATACGATCCGCCTATAGATACAAATATTTTATATGATAGGATATTGTACGATTATTGGTCCAGTACTACCAGTGCCTATGGTACGGACTACGCATGGGTCATCGGTTTCTACGCTGGCTATGATTACAACGACTCTAAGAATTCCTCTTATTACGTTCGTGCCGTCCGTGCTGGACATTCAAATGTTGAGTTATTGGATAATTTGGTCATTTCTATTACAGCCAATATGGAAACAGGCACAGCCCCATTGGATGTTGAGTTTACAGCAACAGCAACCGGCGGAACAGCCCCATACAACTTTGAGTGGGATTTTGGGGATGGTTATACAGGCACCGGTGAGAAGGTCTCAAATACTTACTCAACAGAGGGAAAACATAGTATTATTGTAACAGTTACAGATTCAGAAGGTAAAACTGCCTCAAAAACCCTTGAGATTACCGTTGAAGAGGAAGAAATAACATACCCTGAAAATGATAACACTGTAGAGGTTTGGAAATTTATTTCTGGAGATGGAGATTCCCTTGAGGTTACAGTAACTAAGAATGATAAGGGTGAATTTTTATCAGGTGCGGCACAAGGTATTGATGGATGTGGTTTTTTGTTTTGCGGCGGCTGGGTTAATGAGTTTTCTGTGACAGAAAATAATGTTTCGATACGGATGGAAGCAGGTGGAGATTATAGCCACTATGCTGAATTGAACGGACTTTATGCTGACGGGAAAATTACTGACGGTATATTTACTAATAAAATTATCAATAACACAACAAAAGAAGAGACTATTAGAACAGGAGTTTATAATGCTGTTAGAGAATCTGTGACTTTCATTCCCGTTGACAATCCACCCGATCCACCCGTCATTGAAATCGACCTGACACGCATGGAAATAGCACCTTATAGAACCATCTTGACCATGCCGGACTCAGAAATCCGTTTTCTTGTAAAAGGCTATTTAAGCAGTGGTGAAATTATCGCTCCTCAAGAGATTGAATGGATATCATCTGACATAAATGTTGTGAAGATGGTTGATGACAGAGCCATTGCAGTCAGTGAGGGTGAGGCGGTCATTACAGCCACATCAGGAGATATTTCAGCCCAGGTTTATGTTACCGTGAAGTTTCAGGCAATCAGTGTTGAAGCATCGCCTGTACTCATATTTCTTGAAACCGGCAAAAGCTTCACACCGACAGTAACATTGATCTATCCGGATGGAAACAGGAAAGATATAACATCAACCCCTGACTACACCTTGAAAAAGGTGATCGGAGATAGCGTAACCGTAGATGGGACAACAGTATCAGCCCAAACAGCGGGCGTAAGCCGTTTTGAGGTCGTTTCAGGCAGCCTATCAGCCTCTTTTCAGGTAAATGTTACAGAACCTGTGCCCCTTAACATCTCCCCGGCTTCTGTAAGGGTAAAACCGGGTGAGAGGATTGTCGTTGAGATTGACGGAGGAGAGCCGCCTTACACGCCATCCGGAGGCGTTGATTTTAAAAGCGGCATTGTTGAGATTATATCAGGGCGGTATTTCTGGAACATTGACGTCCCAGCGAGAGGCGGGGAGAATCAGTTTGTACTTCAGGATGCTCTGGGAAGTGAAGCTCTCCTATCTATCATGGTTCTTGCCCCTCTTGTAATTGAAAAGGAGCCTGGAACCTGTTATACCCAAGTTCAATATAGAAACTCCGTAGATCAAGATGATAGAAGCTCCGCAAATCAAGTCAACAGAAATGCTGTAAATCAATTTATACTTAAGGCAGCCGGCGGAACTCCACCATTTGAGTGGTACAGCAGTTCAGGAAGTATAAATACTGCCCCGGATCCAAACTCATCAGATGATCCCACATCCCGTATCATATTTACACCACCGTCAAAGGCAGGAATATATACCGTATCTGTTGTTGACAGCGGAGGTCAAACTCAAAATTTCAGGATTTCAACATTTCTTAAACTTGATGTAACACCACAACAGCTTTTTCTGGCTCCCAGTGAGCAGAAAGATTTTTCCATTATTGGAGGTCAGCCTCCCTTTACTGCTGTGGCAGATGCCGGCAGCGTAACAGCTCCCGCCATCTCTGCCGGACTTTCCACCGTATCCTATACAGCCCCGGCAAGGGTTGGTGAATATATGGTTACCATAATGGACAACAAAGGAGATGCGATGCGTCTCTATGTTACGGTTACTCTTGATCTCGCCGTTTCCCCCTCTAAGGCATATCTTGACAAAGAGGAATCCAAAACCTTTCACATTGCAGGCGGAATAGGCAGGGATAAGGATTTTTTCATCAAAGCCCTTAAGGGTGATGTGGATGTTCATCCTGAAAACATGAAATTTTCCTATGCTGCACCCAATATAAATGGAAGGGATGTAATAACTATTACAGATATGAGCGGAGCCCAGGCAGAGGTGGAAGTTGAAGTTGTGCCGAGCTACTTTTTTATAACCCCCCAGAGTACAACCCTTTTAAGGGAAGAGACAAGGAGATTCAAGAGTGTCGGCGGTACAGGTGAGGGTTTAGTCTGGAGTGCAGAGCAGGGTGATATTTCCCAAGGCGAAGGTAATCAAGGAGATATTTCAAGAAATAATGAGCCATCAGTGGAGTATGTGGCTCCGCATATCAGAACCAGACTCACCCTGAATGTAAAAGACTCGCTTGGAACCTCTGCAGACGCGGATATCCATGTTATTTCAGATAAAGTTCTGATTACCCCCTCAACTGCATATCTGAAACCCGGGGAAAGTACGACTTTTCGGGGAGTATTTGGAACAGAAGATTACACCTATACCTGGACTATGGGTGACGGCAAAACAGTTGAATCCCCTGGCAGCCCTGCATCTTTTACCTATACAGCCCCTTCCGCAGCCGGCATACATAGCATAACTGTATTTGATTCCGCAGGAAACAGTGCTACTGCCCAGGCATTTGTATCCGGCGGCAGCAAAAGAAAAAAAGTGACAAAAGGTGCTCTTTTTAAGATTAAAAGCCCATCTGCCCACCCGAATTCAGAAAGTCAGCCCGTAGGTGTGGGGCCGGTTCAAGATGGTGAGAGCAGGTTTGAGATGGCATTTGATTTCCCCAACTATGAAGATAAAGATGGTGCGTCTGTTCCCATGAATTTCTATGTTGGAGCATACATTCCTGAATGGAACTTTTTGGGGCTTTTTGATGATAAGGGAGGTATTTTTGATCTCAATAATGAGATCATCCCCTGCATGATTAAAATGGTGGATGCGGTATATACAGAAGGACTCTCTTTTGAGTACTGCAACCCGGATGCCCCCCTTAAAGTGGATATGTATGTTCTTGCCATTGAGTCAGGGTATGATGTGGATGCATCCCTATCCTTTGATCCCCCTGATGCCCCTTATGAGCTGTGGCATTACAGTTTCAGTTTTCCAAAGTGTCCTTAGGAATGAGTCCGAAATAACCCCCCATGCCCTTTCGGGCACAACGAAGCATGAAAGAAGGATTTTTTTGGAGTTATTAAAGACGGAGATGTTGTAGATATTACTCGTTTTGTATTCATTACTGGTGTCTCCAAGTTCAGTCAGGTGTCCATATTTTCCGAGCTTAACAACCTCACAGACCTTACCATGCTCTCAATATATTCAGATATGTTTGGATATACAATGGATGAGCTTGATCATTATCTAATGCCATACATTGAATTAATGGCAGAGAAGATTGGAGAAAAAGTTGAAAAAGTAATGGGCACTCTTATCAGCCATTACAATAAAAGATGTCAGGGGGATGCTCTACACCTTTGACTATCCCAATCAGGAGGTGAAAACCGCATTTCTTGAAAATCTCTTTTATTCCTATACAGAAAACTACAGGAAAGGCTCTCAATTTGCCCTTCTTTGTGAATATCTTGAACTTAAAGAACTTGAAAACTTTATTGAAACCATGAAATCAATTTATGCATCAATCCCCAATATCCTTGAAAGCAGGCTTGATGAGGCATATTTTAATACCATATTCTATCTCATGGTTTCAGCATCCGGTGTAACTGCACACAGCGAAGTTCTTACATGTAAGGGCAGGATTGATCTGTTAGTTGAGTTTAAAGACAAAATTGATGGTCTCGTAAAAAGTCGAAAACACCAAAACAGCTATTAGTGATTTCAGTGGGTTACGGCTGAAAAATTGTTAAAATCGGACTTTTTACCGGTTCATCAAAATTTATATCATAGAGTTTAAATGCAATCAGAGCAGCGGTGCAGCTATTAAGCAGATAAGAGATAAAAATTATGCAGATTCATATTTGCAAAGGGGCAAAACTATTCATTTAATGGGCATTAATTTTGATACTGAAGAGCGAAATATTTTAGACTGGAAACATGAGCTTTTTTAAGATAATAACTCAAAAAAGACACATTGCCGGTTTTTCCAAGCATACGGGTATTTGTCTGAATCAGGAAAGTTATTTCGGACTCATTCCTTAATCATTTTAATCAAGGTTCAGACAATGATACCACCAGCAGTAAAAGTGTAAACTGAAAAATGAAAGATGCCGAGCATAAAAATAAAAAGGATTAAACCATGAACTATCATCTGCCAACACTATCCATAGGAAGGTCATCTTTTGAGGTGATAAGAAATAATGGTGATTTATACGTTGATAAGACACGTCATATATTCAACATGATAAATGAAGGAGACTACTATTTTTTGTCCCGTCCAAGAAGATTTGGCAAATCCCTCATGGTCTCAACCCTTAAATGTCTCTTTGAGGGTAGAGAAGAACTATTTGAAGGGCTATGGATAAAAGAGAATGGTCAAAAATATTGTTGGGAGTGGAAAAAGCATCCTGTTATAACCCTTGATTTCAATCAGATAAGCCATCACACACCAGAAGTCTTAGTTCAGGGACTATTAAGTTCAATGAAAGCCACAGGTTGTGAATTTGGTATTGAGTTAAAGGAGACACTTCTTAAGGAACAGTTTAGAGAGCTTATAACGGAGCTGAACGAAAAGACTAAAATGCCGGTTGTGTTTTTGATAGATGAGTATGATAAACCTCTTATAGATCACCTTGGAAAAGGAGGTGAAGCTCTTGATATTGCAAAAAAAAACCGTGATATTTTAAAAGATTTTTTTGGAGTTATTAAGGGAGTTAAAGTTACTCCAATAACTCGATTTGTATTTATCACAGGAGTTTCCAAGTTCAGTCAGGTATCTATATTTTCAGAGCTTAACAACCTCACAGACCTTACCATGCTAACGTTATATGCTGATATGTTTGGATATACTATGAGCGAAGTCAAGTATTATTTCATACAATACATTGAACGTATGGCAGATAATAGTGGAGATGATACTGACAGGGTAATGGACAACCTTATTAATCATTATAATGGATATCGGTTTTCAAAGCTTGACGTCAGGGTTTTTAATCCATTTTCTCTAATGACAGCCCTTAAATATATGGCTATTGAAAATTACTGGTTCGAAACAGGGACTCCCTCATTTTTAATAAACCTTATTAAAGAAAAAGAGTGGTATCCTGCTTTAATTGAAAATATACAAGCTACAAAATCATTGTTTAGCGTATATGACCTTGAAAGGCTTCATCTTGAGGCACTGCTTTTCCAGACAGGTTACATTACCATTAAAGATGTGGATGAAGAACTTTATACCTTTGACTATCCAAATCAGGAAGTAAAGACAGCATTTATCGAAAACATGTTTTATGAATATACAGATGGCGGCAGTGATTGTGCCAGATTTATTTTGCTTTCAAAATATCTTCGACTCAATGATCTTGATGCTTTTATAGGGACATTAAAGGCTGTATATGCATCCATCCCCAACATCCTTGAGAGCAAACGCGATGAAGCATATTTTCATACCATATTTTATCTTATGGTCTCTGCATCAGGTGTACGTGCAAACAGTGAGGTATTAACCTGTAAAGGCAGGATTGACCTGGTGGTTGAGTTTACAGATAAAATTTATATCATGGAGTTTAAATGCAATCAGAGCAGCGGCACAGCTATTAAGCAGATAAGAGATAAAAATTATGCAGATTCATATTTGCAAAGGGGCAAAGCTATCCATTTGATGGGCATCAATTTTAATACTGAAGAGCGAAACATATCAGACTGGAAATATGAACTGTTTTAAGATAGTAAAGGAGAACTTCTTGTTCAAGCTGCAGAATAAATACTATAATCAAAGCCTTTTTAAAAATTCAGGCTCTAATAATGTTGTTTATCAAGGCAATTATGATAACTCTATTTAAGTTCTTCATTGCACTATTATTAATGATCTCAACGGAAAATGCCCTCTGTAAAGAAGCCATGGGCAGAAAGTCCCATGACCCTGTAACCCTTCAACTGGCATGGAAACATCAGTTCCAGTTTGCCGGATACTATGCAGCCCTGCACAAGGGTTTCTATGGGGATGCGGGAGTGAATGTCACCATCGTGGAGGGTGGTGATGGTCGTTTTGCACGGGAAGCCCTGCTTTCTGGAGAGGCACAATATGGAGTTGCCGGAGCAGAACTGATACTCCACAGGGGAGCGGGTGAACCCTTTGTGGTTCTTGCCCCCATTTTCCAGCACTCTCCATCCATCCTGCTTACAAGGGCGGATTCCGGCATCTCTCATCCCCAGCACCTCATGGGAAAAAGGGTCATGATGCTGCCTGAAAACAAGGATGCCGATATTATGGCCGTCATGCTAAATGAGAACATATCCATGGATCAGATTACAAGGCTTGATCAGACCTACAATCTCAATGATCTCATTGAAGGACGTACGGATGCCGTCACAGCCTACCTCACCAACGAGCCCTGGCACATGGAAAAAATCGGAGTGAAACCCCATATAATCCATCCTGCCACATACGGCGTGGATTTTTACAGTGACTGCCTATTTACCACCAATCATGAGACAACTTCCCATTTAGAGAGGGTCAAGGCCTTTTTGGGTGCTTCCATAAAGGGTTGGGAGTATGCCATGGATCATCCGGAGGAGATCATTGATCTTCTTATTCTGGAATACCGGATCTCTAAAACAAGGGAACATCTTCGCTTTGAGGCCGATGCAATAAAAGGTCTCATGTTTCCAGACCTGGTGGAGATCGGGCACATGAACCCGGGCAGATGGCGTCATATTGCAGATACCTATGCAGCCCTTGGCATGCTGCCGCCCAATTTTCCCATGGATGATTTTCTCTATGATCCTGACCCCGTCCATGACTACGGATGGATGAAATGGACTATTTTGATTCTCATTGGGGCCATTTTGATATTTTCGTCCATAGCGGCTTTTCTTGCATATTTTAACAGAAAACTTCATGGAGAGATCGTGGAACGAAAACAGGCCGAACATGAAAATATTCAACTCCAGATACAACTCCAGCAGGCAAGGAAAATGGAGGCCATTGGTACACTGGCAGGAGGTATAGCCCATGATTTCAATAATATCATGGGGATTATTCTGGGAAATGCCGAATTAGCAATGATGGATCTGCCTCGCAACAAATATTCCTCCATAAATTCAAATCTCAATGAGATCAAAACTGCCTGTCTCAGAGCAAGTGAAGTGGTGCGTCAGCTTCTATCCTTTGCCAGGAAATCAGAAACCGTACAGATCCCCTTTAGAATAAACGATATTGTAAAAGATGCATTGAAGTTGATCCGCTCATCCATACCGGCCGGCATCGTTATTAAACTCCACCTGCCGGAAAAATCACCAGTCATCCTTTCCGATCCCACACAGATAAACCAGATTATCCTCAATCTTGCAACCAATGCCGCCCACGCCATGCCCAGGGGTGGAAAGCTTGAAATCACGGTCACGGAAACAACCTTTGACACAACCAAACCAATCAAAACAGCAGTTCAAACATCTATTACAACAGCAGATCAGATGAAAAATACCATTTACTCCCAGGGAGTTCATCCAGGAGTGCTGGATCCATGGACAGAACTTCCAGCCGGAAACTATGTAATATTGAAGGTTCGGGATACTGGCCATGGCATTCCAACGGAGCACATGGATCGTATATTTGATCCCTACTTTACAACCAAGGATATCAACGAGGGTTCAGGGTTTGGCCTCTCTGTGGTGCATGGTATTGTAAAGCGCCATAAAGGGGCTGTTATTGTGGAGAGTTATGAAGGAGAAGGGACAACCTTCACAATATTTCTGCCAAGAGCTCCATTGGAAATTGAATCCGCTTACAAGGACAAAGAGGATGATATTTCAGAGGATGGATTTGCCGGCCACAGCGTTCCAGAAAAGGACGAGGCTGGCCCTGTGACGGAAAAAATGTTTCCAGACAGCCCTGTACCTTCAACAATCAGCGGAAATTTTAAAAAACAGGATCACATTCTTTTTGTGGATGATGAAAATTCTATTACAGATGTGGGAAAGATCATTCTTGAAAAACATGGGTACCGTGTAACAGCCCATACAAATCCACTGGAAGCCCTGGAAAAATTCAAGTCTTCCCCCCATGATTTTGATCTTGTCATAACGGACATGTCCATGCCTGAAATGTCAGGGGATACACTTATAGATGAAATTAAAAATATCCGAGGGGACCTGCCTGTCATTGTTTGCAGCGGTTATGCCCTGGGAACCAAAGAGGAGGATATGGGGCGTCTCAATCCCAATGTGGATGCCTTTATTACAAAGCCCCATGAGTTTGATTTACTGCTCTCAACCGTTGGGGATTTAGTCCGGAATCGGTAAGTATTCGGTAAAAATAGGTTTTCATACAATACTCAAGAGTTGTAAGTTCTCACATCTACCACCATATATTGTGTTTTGATTATTCAAATCAATACTATGTGTAGTAGATTCTTCAGAGAACTTATGACTGACGAGTACAATATATAGTTGTTTCACTTTGATTTTTTACACATCAAGAGTAAACATTCAGTAAACCACATATTAAAACACTATATGTTGTGATGATGTGTCAAAAACCACAAACATGCAATTATATATTGTATAAAAAACGGGTTTTACCGAATACTTACCATCAAGACAACATATCCTCTTCGAATACATGCTTTACCGAATCTTTCAGGAATCGTGGCTGAACTCCAGTTCCATAATATAGATTTCCAGATAAATAATTTGCAGAATCTTTGCTTCAAGCCCGTAAATAGTGGGCTTTGGTCGCCAATTTCGTTTTCTGGACTACTATATCACGGCCATGTTGGCAAGCCATCCATTGTTTTACAAAAAAAGGAGTGTGACATTATGAGAAGACTTCCGGTTTATCTTTTACTTGATAACTCATTTTCCATGAAAGGTGAGCCCATTGAAGCCTTGAAAGAAGGGGTTCAGTTGCTCACTTCGACTCTAAGGCAGGATCCTTATGCCCTTGAAACCGTATGTGTCAGTATAATTATATTCAACACAAAGGCCGAGCAGATTACACCCTTGACAGACCTTGTCGCTTTTCAAATGCCTGATATAAAGGCAGATGGCGTTACAGCCCTTGGTGAGGCCATGTCACTTCTTGCCCGAAGAGTGGAGCAGGAGGTTATAAAAACCACCCATGAGAAGAAAGGAGATTGGAAACCTCTTATTTTTATCATGACAGATGGTGCTCCAACAGATGACTGGAAGGCTGGCTTCAATGAGCTGCAAAAGATCAAAAAAGCCATGGTTATCTCCTGTGCTGCTGGTGAAGGGGCAAGGATAGATGTGTTAAAAGAGATATCTGACGTTGTGGTGGAGCTTAAAAAAGCAGACTCGGAAACAATAAAAAAGTTTTTTAAATGGATCTCGGCAAGTGTTGGCACAACCAGCAAAAAAGTTGATCTTACAAAGAAAGATATCTCATCTTTTAATGAGCTCCCACCTCCGCCGCCTGAAATCAGTGTTGTGCCTTAACATCAAGTGCATTTTTTTAAGGCTGTTTCCGAGAATAAACATACCTGCTCAATGTGTCGAAATCAGGCTTGAGACATGACAGGTGTTAACTTTGAGTATCTTATCTGTAAATTCATCGAAATAACAGGAGACAAGTTACCATGTCCCGTAGATTACCAATATACATAGCCATAGACACTTCGGGATCAATGAATGGAGAGCCGATACAGTCAGTAAATGTCGGTCTGCAAGCCATGGCAACGGCTTTGCGTCAAGATCCCCATGCATTGGATTCCGTCTCTCTATCAATCATTACTTTTGACATAAATGTAAAAGAGATATTTCCCCTGACCCCACTGGAACAGGTGCAGATTCCGGAAATTGTATGCCCCAGATCAGGAGCTACAAGCCTGGGGGAAGCTCTTGCACTTGTTGTTGACCGGGTAAAGCGGGATGTGGTGATCAGCACAAATGACAAAAAAGGTGACTGGCGTCCCATGTTTTTTATCATGACCGATGGTTCACCTTCTGACATTGCCCGCTTTAATGAAATGGTTCCAAAAATAAAAAAGTGTCAATTTGCCCAGATAGTTGGATGTGCTGCCGGGCCAAAGGCAAAATCACAATATCTTAAACAGATTACAGATACTGTGGTAAGTCTGGACACAACGGACAGCACTGCTTTTGCAGGCTTTTTCAAGTGGGTCTCAAACAGCGTCGGCATGAAAAGCACAGGCATTGGTTCAAACAGCAGCAATACACTGCCACCTCCTCCGGATGAAATCCAGATTGTACTGTAATAACTGCCCTGTTACCGTTAAAAAATTGGATAGACAAAAAAACAGGCATCCTTCATTTGCCAATTTACACTTTTCCGATGGATTATCTAATCCCAAACTCCCCCTTTCCAGTAATGGAGAGAGGGCTGGGGGGTGAGGTGGAATGAGAAGTGTAAACTATTTTTAATCTGATATGAAGGATGCAAAAAACAGCTAAATTTACCAGAAGGAGCATCCATGAGAAGACTACCCCTTTTTTTACTCCTTGATATGTCCGATTCCATGGTAGGAGAGCCGATTGAGTATCTTGAAAATGGCCTTGAATCAATGATCTCAACCCTGAGACGGGATCCCCATGCCATTGAAACCCTCCACATTTCAATTATAGCATTTGCCGGCAAGGTAAAAACCATAGTGCCCCTGATGGAACTGACCGATTTCTATTCTCCAAGGCTTCAGCTTGGAGCAGGAACATCCCTTGGACTGGCCATGGAACATCTTATGCAGGAGATTGACAAAAATATAGTTAAAACCACAAAAGATAGAAAAGGGGATTTCAAGCCCCTTGTATATCTCATGTCTGATGGAAAACCCACGGATATTGTTCAGCCGGCCATTGACAAATGGAACCGTAAATATAAAAACAGGGTAAATATGATAGCCATCGGATTTGGTACCCATGCTTCAACTGATACATTTTTAAAATTTGCAGATCATGTACTCACCTATAATGGTGAAACAGAGTCAGATTTTACAAAATTTATCCAATGGATGACCATGTCTGTAAAAACCCAGAGCATCAAGGTTTCAGATTCAGGTGGTGGCAATAATTTCAAGGTATCCCTTGAAAAAATCCCCACTGTGCTGGAACCTTCAAAAAAGGGTCAGCTCTCAACAGATGAAGATCATGTTATCCTCGTTGGCAGATGTCAGACAAAAAAACTGCCCTATCTTATCAAATACAATACCTCCATGCATTCAACACCGCTGTCAACAATGATGAGAATGCATGACAGCAATGCAAAGTATCTTCTATCCGGATGCTATCCCGTTGAAGAGAGCTATTTTGAATGGTCGGATTCCAGTGTAAAGGGCGGCCTGCCCTCAATTTCAATTTCTTCTATTGCCGGCAATTCAAGCTGTCCCCGCTGTGGAAATCCCATTGCCGGTGGAATATGCGGTTGTGGAAAGATATTTTGTGTCTCCGGAACAGGCCCCTCCAAATGTCCCTGGTGCGGAAGGACAGTAATAATGGAGGTCATGGACAAGGGTACGGATTTTGATATTACAAGATCTCGTGGATGAAAAAGTATGGGGAAAATACAATGGGAAATGTGATCCGAAAAGACAGCTGTGAATCAAAAGTAAAATCAGAAAACAAGATCTATGAACATTTGTGCCTTGAATTTTTGAAAATACATAACATTGATATTAAAAACATTCCAAAATATAAAATGGAAAAATTTATAAACGCCCCTTCAACAATCTCTTTTTTCAAGCATCAAAGCAATTATTTTATAGAGTTATGGGACAATGAAGTACAACAATCCACTAAACAGGCTTTTAACGGTGTAAAACAGTCTGGATTTTATGATGCCCCCCTCAAAAACAGACAGTCTTTGCCTGACAAACCAACAGACAAACCAACAGACAAACCAACAGACAAGCAAATAGACAAACCAACAGACAAACCAACAGACAAGCAAATAGACAAACCAACAGACAAACCAACAGACAAGCAAATAGAAAAACCAATAAACAAACCATTAGAAAAATATAAAACAAAAGTATCAAAAACTATACATAAAAACCGTGACGATTTACAAAATCAGGAAGACCGCCATTTGAATGGTGATGATTTTAATGACCATGCAGGCCAAACATCACAAATAGACCAAGGCACAGGCTCAACAAATAACGACCACCCTGGCCGGACTTCACAACCCGCCATGAACGCCCATGAACAGATCAACCACGGGGATCTTCATGTGAAAAAAGATAAAGGAATGCCAATGAAACCTGCCCCTGCCAATTTAATTTGTAATTTCAGACTTCCCAATGCAACCTGTGGAAAACAATATAATGCATCCTTTGCAGTACCAGAAAACAATATTACCATAACATCAGTTGATGGGCTTGAAAAAACCAGCCTTTTATTTGATACAAAAACAGATAGTGTCGTGGGCACTCCATCCATGAGCGGAGAGATACCCCTTAAAATAAACTTTAAACTTGATGATCTGCCAGGAACATACACACAAAACTACTCATTCATAATAAATCCCGATCCACGCTCCCTATGGAAGGATATTCCATCTGACAGCTCTGCTGTTTTCTGGAAAAAAGACAAGGATTCAAAGGAGATAGAGCTTGAAAATGGATGGAAAATAGTTGCCGCAAGCAACCGTGGACGATCACATGCCCATGACGGCCGATGCAGGGACGATCACTTTTATATATCCACCGATCCTTCCAATGGATGGAGTATTCTTGCGGTTGCAGATGGTGCAGGAAGTGCGGCATATTCAAGGGAAGGTGCAAGGATAGCCGTAACCGAATCAGCAAGGGTACTAAAAGGGAAGTTAAAAGAGTATGATTCTGAAATCACATCCATATTGATGAATAAGGATTGCTCAGACACGACAGAAGCATCAGATGACCCTGACAAGGTTAAAATTAAAAATCTCCTTTACAACATATTCAGTCAGGCTGTTTATGAACCCGTCAAGGTGATCCATGATACAGTGGAGCAGCATAAAAGAAAAAAAGAGCATGACAATGGTCCGCTCCTCGGCAAAACAAAATTTCGGGATTTCAATACAACACTTATTGCCGCTGTTCATAAAAAAATCAAAAATGCCCATTTTATTGCATCCTACTGGATTGGAGATGGCGGTATTGCCGTTTATTGCGAAGACGATTTTGTCCACATACTCGGAGAAGGGGACAGCGGGGAATTTGCAGGCCAGACAATCTTTCTTGATCATAATGCAATAAATAAGGATGATATCTACAATAGAATAAAATTTGACTGGCAAAAATCCATTACAGCATTGATATTGATGACCGACGGTATTACAGATCCCTGTTTTGAAACGGATCATCAACTCAATCAGGTTGAAAATTGGGATCATTTATGGAAAAACGAGATCAAAACAAGACTCTCCCACAAGCCGGATGTTACATCCGATAATCTCCTTGGGTGGCTTGATTTCTGGTCCCAGGGCAATCATGATGATAGAACCCTTGCCATGATGTTCAAACATGACGGCAATACGCCAAAATCAAAATCCTGAAAATTCCCAAACATAAGGAGAACAGAACAACATGAACAATCTTGCCGCTGCAAAGACAACCGACGGACTTGTTGTTGAATATGTCGAGGAGATTATCGCATCGGGTGGCATGAAGGATGTCTATTTTACACCGGATAAAAAATATGTTGTGGCAATATTTCGTGATCAAAGCAGTAGAGACGCTTTGCTGGAGCGCGTTGAAATGATATCTGGCCGTTACAGGGAAAATATTTTTGAAAAAGAGGCCGGCGATTACTGGGAGCCTTTATTCAGATGGCCATTGAAAACCTTGATCAGCCATGATGATAAGGTTGGTATTCTGGTTCCCCTATATCAGGATCATTTTTTCTTTTCATATGGTTCGATCAATGGCGATTTTTTAAATATCAAGGGAAGGGAGAAGGAGGGAAAATGGTTTGCATCCCCTGCAAACCGGTATAAATACCTTGATAAAAGGGAGCATGGCGACTGGTCATCCTATTTAAAAATATCCATTGTCCTGAGCCGTGCCGTTCGCCGTCTCCATGCAGCAGGGCTTGCCCATTCAGATCTTTCATATAAAAATGTATTGATAGACCCTGTCAACGGCAATGCGTGCATAATTGATATTGACGGACTGGTGGTTCCCGGCAAATATCCCCCTGATGTCGTAGGAACACCTGATTTTATTGCTCCTGAAGTAATAACGACATCTCATCTTGAAAGGGATGATCCCGGAAGAAAGCTTCCATCCATTTACACAGACAGGCATGCCCTTTCTGTCTTGATATATATGTATCTGCTTCTGCGCCACCCTTTGAGGGGAGACAAGGTTCATGATGTTGATGATCCCCAGAAAGATGAAGAGCTTTCCATGGGGGAAAAAGCTATTTTTGTGGAACATCCCCATGATTCTTCAAACAGAATAAAGATTGAGTATGTCAAAAAATCGGAACTTCCATGGAAAGATACAAACAATCTCCCATACACAATCACAGGGCCTTATTTAAAGGAACTTTTTGACAAAGCATTCATTGATGGACTTCACAACCCTGCAAAAAGACCAACAGCAGATGAGTGGGAGCAGGCACTTATTAAAACCGTTGATCTGATTCAGCCGTGCTGGAATCCAGGTTGTGATCAAAAGTGGTATGTGTTTGATAATACAAAAAAACCTGCCTGCCCCTTTTGCAAAACACCATACAGAGGTAAACTTCCCATGTTGAACCTCTACTCATGCCACACGGGACAAAAATTTTTGTCTGATAACCATAGGCTCATGGTATATACAGAACAGTCCCTTTTTAGATGGCACATAAATCGCAGAATCATTCCCAATGAGCGCCTATCCATGGAAAATAGAAAAAGGGTCGGATACTTTATTTTCCATAACAATAGCTGGCTACTTGTAAATGAAAATATCCCGGAATTATATGACTGTATCAATAAGAAAGCTGTTCCGGTTGGTAAGACACTCCTGCTTGAAGAGGGATCACAACTGCTTTTTTCCAGGGAGCCGGGGGGCAGGCTCGCTTTTGTCCAGATGATTGAAAACCGGACATGAGGCGAATTTATCACACCTTCACCCTTTACGCTTAAGGCCATCCCAGGTTTGAAGACGCTGCCGGACACTGCTTTCATAACCCCTGTCCATGGGTTTATAAAAGTCACAGTCATTGAGTTCGCAGGGCAGATAATCCTGGAACACATATCCATCCCTGTAATCATGGGCATAGAGATACCCTTCACCATAACCCATCTGTTTCATCATTTTTGTGGGAGCGTTTCTAATGTGCATGGGAACCGGCAGGTAACCGCTTTTTTGGATCTCTGTCCGAACATTTTTAACAGCCTTGTAAATTGAGTTGCTCTTTGGTGCCGTTGCAAGATATACCGCAGCCTGGGCAATGGCATCATCCCCCTCTGGGTGACCCAGAAACCTGAAAGATTCAAGGGCATTCAGTGCCGCTGTCAAAGCTCCTGGATCTGCCATGCCCACATCTTCGGTAGCAAAACGCACCATGCGCCGGAGGATATAGTATGGATCCTCCCCTGCCATGAGCATTCGAAACAGCCAGTAAAGGGTACCATTCGGGTCACTTCCCCTCATACTTTTATGAAACGCTGATATTAGATTGAAGTGCTCCTCACCTGACTTGTCATACCTCAGGGCTTTTTTTTGAAGGCATTTTTCAACATCCTCAACTTCAATGGTGACAGGCTTTGTCAACTCTCCCTCCCTGACGGATGATGAAACAAAAACAGCGGCTGTTTCAAGGCTGGTAAGTGCCATCCTCACATCTCCGTCTCCAAAGGATGCAATAAGTTCCAGGGCAGCGTCGGTGCAGACAAGATCCATGAAACCCAGCCCCTTTTCACCATCTGCAAGGGCACGTTTCAAAACAACCTTGATATCTGTATTGGACAGGGGATGCAGAGTTATAATGCGGCAGCGGGAGATCAATGCAGGGATCACCTCAAAGGATGGATTTTCCGTGGTTGCTCCCACCAGCACAATGGTTCCATTTTCTACGTGGGGCAAAAAAGCATCCTGCTGGGATTTGTTGAAACGGTGTATCTCATCCACAAACAAAATTGTGCGCCTCCTGTGGATACGCTTGCGATCCCTGGCACCTGCAATAACGTCCCTGATCTCCTTTACACCGGAAATTACCGCGGACATCTCCATGAAATGGGATCTGGTCTCCCTTGCAATGATGTTTGCCAGGGTGGTCTTACCGCAACCCGGAGGTCCCCACAGAATCATTGAAAAAATGGAGTCATTTACAATGGCCCTGTTCAGTATGGCCCCCTCCCCTGCCACATGATTCTGCCCCACAAGTTCATCAAGGGTATTTGGGCGCATACGGTAAGCAAGGGGTTGAAACCTGCCATGGTCACTCTCCATGGGAAGATCAAAAATATCGTTATCCTTCATATTCGACTCACCTATGCACTCCTGTCCCTTACCCTTTTACGGCGGTGCTGCTCACTACGCTCCTTTTTCCTCTTGATTTTTTTACGCTCTTGTTTTTCAGCATAGCGAACATTTGCCTTTGTGTTGGGGGTTCGGGCTGAAAAATCAATTTTTCCTGTGCGCTCTCTGAAATAAAGATTTATAGGGGCCATCTCCATTTCAGCCATCTCCCTTATCTGATTCAGCAGATATCTCTTGTATGAAAAATGAACCGCATCAGGATAGTTGACAAAACAGACAATGGTTGGAGGCTTCACAGAAACCTGGGTTGCATAGTAAAACTTAAGTCGCTTCCCCTTATGAAGGGATGGCTCAGACCTGAAGACGGCATCCTCAATGATACGGTTCAAAAGCCCTGTATTGATCCTGTAGCTGTACTCCGCATAAATCTTTTCCACCATGGAGAGTATCTTGTGGGTTCTAAGGCCTGTCAGGGCGGAGATGGTCATGGCCGGAGCATGGGACAAAAACTTGGCCTTCATCCTTAGATCAGCCATGAAACGTTTCTGATCCCTTTCATCCGCTTCCAGGAGATCCCATTTATTTAAAAGAAAAAGAGCTCCGCATCCCCTGTCTCTGGCATATCCGGCAATGGTTATGTCCTGATCCGTAATGCCTTCGGATGCATCCACTATAATCAGGGTAACATCACATACATCTAAGCTTTTCAAGGATTTAAGGATGGAAAATTTCTCGATTTTCTCCCTTACCTTACCCTTTCTGCGGATGCCTGCTGTGTCAATAAGGCGAAAACGTCGCCCGCCATGTTCAATGACAAGATCAACGGCATCCCTTGTGGTACCTGCATGTTCACTCACCACGAGACGATCTTCCCCGAAAAGACGATTTATAAGGGATGATTTACCCACATTGGGACGACCTGCAACGGCAATACATATCTCCTCCTTTTCCTGCAAATCTCCGTTTTTTAAATCTTCCACTCCATCAACCCCCCTGGTATCTGGCATAGCCTGAACCATGTCGTCCAGGAAATCTGAAATACCTATTCCATGCTCGGCAGAGACAGGATAGAGGTGATCTACACCAAGGGAGTAGAACTCTCCCATGGAGTGTTGCTGGGAGCTGCTTTCCAACTTATTGACAAGGTAAAAGACCGGTTTTTCGGTTCTTCTAAGTATCTCCGCAAGATCACGGTCAAAGGGGGAGAGACCTGTCCTGCCATCCAGCACAAGAATAACAATATCTGCCTCATCCACGGCAATCTCCACATGCAGACGTATCTCCGAGGCAAACAGGTCATCGTCGGACAGCAGAAACCCACCTGTGTCGATGAGGGTAAACTCCCTTTCATTCCACATGGCATCTGCATAATGACGATCCCGTGTCACACCTGGAAAATCATCAACCAGTGCATCCCTTGAACGTGTCATCCTGTTGAACAGGGTTGATTTTCCAACATTGGGACGTCCGACTATTGCAACTACAGGTTTCATTTTATAACTCCATAAATATATTAAAACATAGGAAAGCTGCTCAGGAAAGTGTAAAGCAGGAATTGAAAAAGACTTGAATAGCGTTGAAAAGAAATAAAAAAAGGGCTTATGAATTAACCATAAACCCTTTAAAAACTCATTATGGAGGCGGCTTCCGGATTTGAACCGGAGAATAACGGCTTTGCAGGCCGTTTACCCACATCATATTTTATAATACCAGAAATATATATATCCCTATTATGGTATGATTTCAAAAACTTAAAGAACAATAATTTCAACCTTGACATACCCCCTAATCCTTCAATATAATCCCCATATGTGGGGGATAGTGTGGGGGAAATATTTCTTTTTTTTTTCAAACAAACCAAACATCTTTCATATAATTAAAAATAAATAAATGCCATTTTGTGGGTTGCTTTCAATCCAATAAAAAAAAAAAATCTCACTCGAAATGAAAAATAGTTAATAAGCGCAAAGGCAAAAATATAGTCATCCAACTTTGGTTTTTC
>JADGBO010000129.1 GCA_015231465.1 Desulfamplus sp. | reverse complement strand
TGGCCGCTCTCAAGCTTCATATCCTGCATGGCAAAGTAAATGGCATTCCTTTCACTGTTGCTGAGGCCCTCAAACACTTTTTCCCAGAGTTTCATGCGATCAGGGTTCACGGCCTCACTCTTTTCAGCCTCAATAATCTCATCGGACTTAACCAGTTCGGTAAGGGCAAGTTCATCAACTTCCATTATCTTGTCCCGGAGTGCTTCAGCCTTTACAAAATTTTTCTTTCGGGCATAATCCTTTATCAATTCAAACAAGAGATCAATGGCCCCATCCCGCTGGTTATTCTGGATATATTGGTCTGCCAGTCGCTCTTTTTTTTCTAAATTATCCATTTGGATTTATCCTCACTATGCTATAATTTTTTTATATCAAAGTCGTCCGCAGGGGGCGATTCATGAATCGTCCCCTACTCTCACTGTTCGTTTATGCCCGCCACAGGGCATGGCCGCTATATGGATCAAGGATTGTCCCAGATTAATGAGTGCTTAACAGGCAAATAACACCTGGACAAAATTTTTTAATGTTTTTTGCAGCACAGAACTTTAAACCAAGCATATCTAAAAATATATTTCCAGGTACTTAAAGATTGCTTTTTTTTTTATCTTTGAATAAATCAGTAAAGCAGAAACTGACCAGTTAAGGATATCCTTCGTTCTTAAGGAATGGATATTAAACAACTTGCCCATTTACCTCACTCCCCCTCTCAATGAATGGAGATGGGGAGAATGGGTAATTTTTTCGTGCCCATTCCTAAAAAAGATATTTCAAATTTTAGAATGTGTGTCAAGTTCCAAACAAGATATTTCCTTTAACTTCATAGAAATACCACAGATATGGAAAATAATGAATGAAGGATATCCTGGAAGGCTATATTAATTTTCACTATGGACAATGGTAAATCATGACACCCAGAATATTCATGAAAAAATGTACTGTTCCGGAAACGGTGGAGAATCTTTTTGCCTGGCATGAACTCCCCGGAGCCCTTCAGCGCCTCACTCCTCCATGGATGGGCCTTAAAAACATCAAAAAAAAAGGAGGCATTGAACCCGGTGCATCCGCTTCAATGGATATGGCCTCGGCTTTTCCCAAACTACCCTTTTATATGACCATGGAGG
The DNA here is from genome assembly GCA_015231465.1 of Desulfamplus sp. Taxonomy (GTDB): domain Bacteria; phylum Desulfobacterota; class Desulfobacteria; order Desulfobacterales; family Desulfobacteraceae; genus Desulfamplus. Next base: position 8,095 of record JADGBO010000129.1, on the reverse strand, counting down.
CCAGACATACGGCCTATGAGAAAAATCGTCTTTTCAGGGACAGACTCATCAAAGGCCCCTTTGCCCAATGGGATCATACCCACACATTTTCATCCCTGGGAAGGGGACTCTCCATACTGGAAGACCGTGTCGAGTATGCCCTGCCCTTCCATGTTCCAAAGGGATGGATGCCTCTTGTGGAGAGGGAGCTGAATCGCCTTTTTGACTATCGACATCGGATTATGCTTGCAGATATTGCAAGGCACAGTAAATTCCATGAAACAATTCCCCCGGGGAAGCCCCTGACTATTTTGATATCCGGTGCCGGCGGTCCCGTGGGTCAGGCTCTCATACCTTTTCTTACAACAGGGGGGCACAGGGTGATTCAACTGGTGAGGCACCCGGCTGGAAGCCAAAACCAGGCAGGTATAACTGAAATAGAGTGGAACCCCTCAAAGGGGGAGCTGAACCTGGATAACCCCACAGGAAAAAATGAAAAAATAGACGTTGTAATAAACCTCAATGGATACAACATAGGTTCCGGCCCATGGAACAGAAAGACCCGGGAACTCATAATCAACAGCCGCAATTTTTCCACCTCCCTCCTCGCAAAGAGTGTTATGGAACTTCCCCGGGAAAGAAGGCCGGAACTCTTCATATCGGCATCGGCAACAGGTTTTTACGGCCATCGTGGTGATGATATTCTCGATGAGACAAACCCTTGGGGGGACCTTTTCATATCAAAGGTATGTAAAGGTTGGGAGGAGTGTGCCCGGCCCGTGGAAGATGCGGGCATAAGAACCGTATTTGCACGCATGGGCGTTGTCCTCACTCCTGCCGGAGGGGCACTGGAGAGGCTTTCCATACCTTTTCTCCTGGGGTGCGGTGCAAAAATCGGCTCCGGAAAGCAGTGCATGGGCTGGATCGGCATGGATGACCTTGTATATTCCCTGCATCATATAATTATGGAGAGGGAGATAAGGGGCCCCATAAATCTTGTCTGTCCCAGGCCGGTTACAAACCAGGAGTTTACAGAAGTTCTTGCAGGGGTTCTATCACGGCCCGCTGGGTTCACAATTCCGGAATGGCTCATCAAACTTATATGGGGAGATATGGGAAAGGAGGTGCTGCTCACAAGTACAAGGGCGGTTCCGGCAAAATTGAAGGCTTCGGGTTTCAGGTTCTCCTATCCCGAACTTGAGGAGATGTTGCGTCATGTCCTCGGTAAGTAGGGGCGTTCTCGGTAAGTAGGGGCGTTCTCGGTAAGCAGGGGCGTTCATGAATCGCCCCTGGGCAATGGGAGGAATTTCTCATGGTTCATATTGAATAGGTAAGAATGAGTAAAAAGAAAGGAACAGTTCTATTGAAACAAGTTCTAAATAATCCGATACATTCCCCGTTCACTGTTTTCGACAATCCCCTGAACTTTAAACCCGTACAGAATATTGCGGACCTTTTGATCCGGTATATCAACCTGTGCAATAACGTCTGCCACGCTCATGGCCTTTTTTCCTTTCTTTAAAATCTGAAGGATAACCTCATTGTCAGTTTTTATTGCAGATGCCGCCGTTGTTTTTTTACCGGAACTCCACCTATTGTCAGTTTTTATTGCAGATGCTGCCGTTGTTTTTTTACCGGAACTCAACCTATTGTCAGTTTTTATTGCAGATGCTGCCGTTGTTTTTTTACCGGAACTCACCCTTGGAACACTTTTTAAAGTTCCCTTTGTAATGGTCTTTGTACCAGCCTTTGTGGAGGTCTTTGTACTGGCTTTTGAACTTGCCTTAGTACTCGTCTTTGTGCTTGCCTTAGTACTCATCTTTGTGTTGCCCTTCCTGCTCGCCTTTGTGATGGCTTTCGTACTCGCCTTTATGCTCCCTTCAGCACCTCCCTTTTTCTTCCCCTCCTCCTTCTGCGGGACACCACCATCGCCAAGATCAATGCCAAACAGTTCCGACAGGGAATCTTCATCTTCGATTACCCTGGATGTTTTTTTGCTGGATTTTGACAGAATCTCCCGTTTACTCTCCTCTATGGTTTCAGAAATCAAATCATTGATATTGACCTTCCTCAGACGAAAAAACAGCGTAGGATCGCTATCCAACCGTGTGCCAATACCATACAAAACCGCTGCAACATGTTTGCACATGTATGCCGAATCCGGGCAACTACAGGAGAAATCAATCTCTTTGGGGGCAGGAAAAAGCCCGCTGCCTTTCCGGGTAAAGGTCTCGGCCAGTGTTTTTGGAAATTTTCCCACGATCAACTGCTGCATGTTCTCCATATTGCCTTTGCAGGCCTGCTTGATATCAACCCAATTGGCGTTGGGTATTTTCTCTATATCAATGGTGACTTCATAGGGTCTTGACATTGATCCCTGAACCAGTGCCTTCACTTTTCCCGGTTCTATTTTGAGATCCAGCACAGCACCATGGCGGACATAACTTCTGCCCCGTCCGATGCGATTGTTGTAATCGGCATATCTCTCAAGGTTTTTGTTCCACTCTTTGCCCCACCAGGTTGTGGCAATGGCACTTCCCTGGATGATAACAGGTGTGATATCCGGATGTTTCTTTCTTAGCTGTTTGATTTTTTTTTCAGCTTTTGCCTGTTTTTCCGCCACTGGCACATATTTGGGGTATCCATAATAGCTCATTTTTTTCCCTCCTTTCGGTTTTTTCTGGTCATAAATCGCTGATATAGACTTCCAGAATAATATTATTCCTAAGGGCAGCCGCGAGGAAGGGCAGCCGCAAGGGACTGCCCCTACAGTACGGTTATCAATTTCATTATCTGGAAAATTATAAATTATTAAAATCTCGCTTAGATAAACTATAGTCACCATCAAAGGGACAATTTGAACAACTCCATAATATCCTCATTATCCATCTCCGTAATCAATGCTTCACCGGAAGAGGAGACCACTTTGTCGGAGATATCTTTCTTCTCTTCGATTATTTTATCAATTTTTTCTTCTATGGTACCCGTTGTGATAAATTTATGAACCAGCACATTTTTTTTCTGCCCGATACGAAAGGCTCGATCCGTGGCCTGATTTTCAACGGCAGGGTTCCACCATCGGTCAAAATGGATCACATGATTGGCCCGGGTCAGATTCAATCCAACCCCTCCGGCTTTCAATGACAGTACCATAAATGGACAATAGGCATCATCCTGAAATTGTTCAATAATTTTTTTTCGTTTTCCCACGGGGATACTGCCGTGGATCACCACACCATCCCGGTTGAATACGGTTTTCAGAAAATGGCGGAGGGGTTGGGTCATCTCCTTGAATTGGGTAAAAATGAGTACCCGTTCCCGTTTTTCGTGAATGGTTTCGCAAATTTCCCGCAGGCGACTGAACTTCCCGCTGTCCGCCTCCTTGTATTCGCCGGTACCCACAAACTGATCCGGGTGATTGCACAGCTGTTTGAATTTCATCAAAGAGGAGAGTACAACACCCTTTCGCTGGATGCCTTGGCTGTTCTCCAGATACGTTTCCAAGTCGGTCAGGGCATTTTTGTATAACAGCACCTGTTTTTTCGTGAGACCGGCATAGACTTTCATCTCCACCTTCTCCGGCAGATCGGAAATGACGGATTTATCGGTTTTCAATCGCCGTAAAATATAGGGAGATACCAGGCGTCTCAATCGGCTGTAGCCCTCGGGATCGTCTTTAAGTGCTTTGGAAAACCGCGTAAACTCGGTTTTGTTGCCCAGAAGACCTGGATTGAGAAAATCAAACAGCGACCATAAATCGGATATCCGGTTCTCAATGGGCGTACCGGACATGACGATTCTGTTACGGGCCTTAAGTTGTTTCACCGCCCGGGTCTGTTTGGTGGCCGGATTTTTGATGGCCTGGGCTTCATCCAGAATGATGTAATGCCACGGATAATCCCTGAGCCACTCATATTTTTTAGAGAGGGCATAGGTGGTTATAACAAGGTCGTATCCGTTGAGATCGTCTGTGGTTTTGTCAAGAAGTGTCTGTAAATGGGTCACGTAATCGGGATGGGCGGGAAAACAGACCAACTCCGGGAAAAACCGTTGGATCTCGCTAAGCCAGTTGGACATCAAAGAGGCGGGGATGATCAGCAGGCTGGCGTTTCGGGTGTTTCCATGGTGTCCTGTTTTAGCATTTTCAGTGCTTGCAGCGGTTTTATTGTGTTCAACGTCTGCACCTTTATCCGATTTATCAACTTTTTTGAGACCATTTTTTTTCAACGTACTCAGAAAAGCCAGCACCTGAATGGTTTTACCCAGCCCCATATCATCGGCAAGGCAGCCACCAAACCCCAGAGCATCCATAAAACCGAGCCAGTTCAACCCTTTCTGCTGATACTCCCGGAGGGTGGCTTTGAAGCCCTTTGCCGGTTTCATATCGGGAATCTGTTGGGGAGAGGTCATCTTTTCCAGCACCGATGCCAGCCACTCGCCGCTGGATATGGAGATATCAGATGGATCCAGATCAAGATCAAGCATTTTCCCGGGATTCAGTTGGAGACGCATGGCATCCCGAATGGTGAACCCCTCCTCTTCCATCTCTCTTGCGGTTTCGCATGCCTCAATGACCCGCTTCAGCTTTTCATGATCCACGGCAACCCATCTGTTTTTGATAAAGGCCAGCCCCTCGGATTCCTGGAGCATCTGCCGGGCCTGCTCTTCTGAAATTTCCATATCCCCCAGTAAAATTACGGGGTGAAAATCCAAAATGGCATCAAGGCCTGCCAGGGAAGGCTTTCGATCGCCAAGACTGATACTCAATTGAAAACCCGATCCACGTTGTTTCCACCAGTCGGGAATTCGGCAGAGTACTCCGCTTGCTTCATACAACGGAATCTCTTTCAAAAATCGAAAGGCTTCTTCGGCACTCCAGCGCACCGCATTGTAGAGTTCACCGGTTTCAATCAACCCTTTGATCAGGGAACTCTTTTCGGCAGCCCCGTAAACCTTTGAGAGCAATTGAAGGAATGGGGCATCGTCAAATTCATGGGTGGCATGTTTCAATGAGCGATGCATGGGCTTGCCATCCGGTCCCATGCCCGCAGCATAGGTGGCCATGAAGGCAAAGGGCCACTCCGGGTGCTTACTCTCCACAAGATGAAAAAAGACCTGTCCGGCCAGGTGAATCTCCGGGTTCAAGGAAGCGAAAAAGGCTTCAACGCTACCGTCATGGGTTTGAATGATGGTGGAGAAGGTTGTCAGCAGATGCTCCCACTGATCCAGGAGAAAGTCCCGGTTCACATATTCTGCACCGGTCATCATGGGAAGTGTCCCGAGGGATCGGTCCTGGTCGTCTTCCAAAAGCGTTACCTGGATTTTATGGCGCATGAGTTCAAGATCCGGTTCCCGGCTGAGTTTTTCAATAAACAGGTTTGCAAAGCGGATCATGTAATTGACAGAGGCAGAAAGAGTACTATCCGGCTGGCGAAATCCAAGGTAAAAGAGCCATGTGTCCGAGTCGTTTTCATATGACTCAAACAGCTCATTTTGAAGTTGTATGGTTTTTTCAGAGAGTTTTGCATTTAATGGTATCCATTCCGGCAACAGGGAAGCGTCCGGCAGGATGGAGAGGGTTAACTGGTGAGACATTTACCAATCCTTTTGAGCAGGTTAGAATGTGGGATGCGTTGGTTTATTGATTTGCTGAAATATTATTCCGGAAGTCTATAATACCCATTCCTTAAAATCGATATCTAATGCCGAGAAGATAAAAATCAGAGGCACCTTCTATGCCGTCAAAAAGGCCGAATATTCCTGATCTGTGATGAATTCGATAGACCAGGCTGTAATCAGGGTATCCTGGATGGGTGATGGCAAACTCAACTCCGAGATAATTGAGGAACCTCCGGCTTTTATCCCGACTCTGCACCTCCCGTTCAGACAGACTCGATGTAAGGGAAAGACCTTCTGCAATAGCCATTGATGTGGGGATTATGTGATTCCAGGGAAATTTCTCATACCTTAAAAGAAGTGCCATCACCCCCTCAATATATTGTTGTGTACCATATTTATGCCGGCCATGATGCAGGGCAAGAATACCCTCGGCCTCAAGGGTAAAGTGACTCCATAACGGCATGATCCTTCTGGAGATATTGAGGCTGTGCATATATTTTTTTTCCATATCACCGGGAAGGTTAAAAACGGCCTGGAAAAATTTTCGATCCGTATAGAAACCATTAAAAAAAGTCACTGAATACAAACCAGATGACCCGGAAGAAGAGTTATGGCCGGTCCGGGGATATAAAAAGAGATCATCAGAAAACTCCTCCTGGCAAAATTCGTCCCAGGAAAAGGCATCATGGAAAAAGGTACCCTTAGAAAATGCATCCCCGGAAAAGGTATCCTTAGAAAATGCATCTCCGGAAAAGGTACCCTTAGAAAAGGTACCCTCACAAAATGCATCCCCTGAAAAATTATATTTCGGAAAGCCAAGTATAACAGCCGCCATCAACAGGGAAGTAAAAAAATGTCTCATCAGAAAAATAAAAAAAATATCTCATCTGTTTATTTGGGAATGATAACTCCAGGTCCCATGATGCCCCGGGGATCAAGATGATTTTTTATTGCCATCAAAAGCCCCATGCCCTCTTTCCCGATATGATCTTCCATGAAAGGTGCCATCATGCGGCCCACTCCATGATGATGGGAAAGGGTTCCTCCTGCCGCCTTTATCCTCCTTATTATATCTCTATGGAATGCCTTGTATTCCTTGATATCTTCCATGAGGGCCATGAATATAAAATAGAGATTTGTACCCTGGGGATAGAAGTGTGATGCATGGGTCATGCAGACAGTCCCGGGTCTCTTTTTTATAAAAGCTCGAACCTCTTCATGGACCCTGTGCAGGGATGACCATGTAACACCGGTCTCCAGGGTGTCTATGACTATTCCAAAATCCAGGAGATCCTCACGCATGTAGGGATCAAGATAGCGGCCATGCTCCCATTTTTTAACAGGATATGATGTCAGGGACATGGCCCCGAATTGTCTGGCAATGCGGCCTGCATTGCCGGCCACATTGCGGCTGAACCCCCTCTCTCCCTCGGATGTGCCCAGTAAAAGGCAGCGTTCCATGGGCCTGTATCCGAAAATACCCATGAGTCTGTCAAGGGGGCCCCCCTCCACGCCGTAGAGCTTCAAGGCAATATCGGTCTCTTCGGCATCGGATATACGGAAAACGGCAGGCATTCCGCATTGGGCCTGGCTCATCTCCCTGGCTGCTCCCACAGCTTTTTTCCAGTCGGGAAATATAAAGGAGAATCTTTTGGTGTTCCCGGGCATTCTCCTGAAAATCTTCATTGTAACGCTAACAAGTACCCCAAAGGCCCCTTCACTGCCCTTGAAAATATCCTGAATTCTGGGGCCGGTGGCGGTTCCAGGCACAGATTTTGTTATAAACTCACCCCGGGGGGTCACCACCTCCACTGCCAGGAGAAGGTCTGCGGCATCTCCGTAATAAGAGGAAGCCTGACCCGATCCCAGGGTAAGTACCCATCCTCCCACACTGCTGAACTCAAAGGACTGGGGAAAATGGCCGCAGGTATAAGCCCTTGATGCCCCAAATCTTTCCGGAGCATGGTTCAGGGCCTTTTCATATTCCGGGCCGCTGATGCCCGCTTCCACAGTGACAAGGTGATCCTCCTCGTCAAGGGAGAGTACCCGGTTCATGTGGGTACCCATCACAAGGGTGACACCTCCCCTCTCCATACGATGTCCCAGGGTCACGGAGGATCCTCCCCCATAAACCGACAGGGGGATTTCATGCCCATGGCACAGTTTAACCACAGCCTTGACATCCTTTTTGTTCCGAGGATGCACCACAAGGCATGTAAGGGCTTCCATATCATGACGGCGAAGGGCCAGGGACTCTTCGGTGGTTTTTCCGGTGCTGTAACGGATGCGGCTGAAGTCATCCCCTGCCACCTGCCCGGCACCCACCATCTCTTCCAGTATCTCTTGGAAACCCGGGGGAAGCCGCCCCGGAGGGGCAGTCCTTACAGGCTCTTCTCCGGTTAATCGCGGTTTCATGAAATGGTCATCCCTTAGACCAAAGGTCTCTTTAAGCATGGCAAGAAGTCTGGCATTGGGATGTTTGAAGGTGTCTGGATCA
>JADGBO010000128.1:4166-9221 GCA_015231465.1 Desulfamplus sp. | reverse complement strand
ATTCCTGAAGCGGTTTCCATTTCTGAAGCAGGTTCCATTTCTGAAACGGGTTCCATTCCTGAAGCGGTTTCCATTTCTGAAGCAGGTTCCATTCCTGAAGCGGGTTCCATTCCTGAAGCAGGTTCCATTTCTGAAACAGGTTCCATTTCTGAAGCGGTTTCCGTTTCAGAAGGGGTTTCCATTTCGGATTCATCATCCTGTTCCCCTTCAAGGGATGCATAAGGCTCCTGACTGGAAATTTTCAGTGCCGGCTTGCAGGAGCAGGCAGGCTCTTGATCCCTCCATGAAACCTCAATGGAGAGCTTCTGTTTATCCTTTTTCCTGGATGCCTCAATGGATGTCTCAAAACGGCAGCCCGGCTTCAGGGTTATCTGTTTTTCACCATACTCAATGGATATGATTCCCTCTGAGATGCTTTTGGATATTTCATTGAAAAGTTCCGCAATCTCTTCCACATTGAGTTCATGTTTGATTTTTAACTCTTGTTTTTTCATTTTTGTTCTCCTTACAGTCTTTATCATTTAAATTATGATCCGATCAGTTTCAATCCAGGTTTTATTTACTCTTTATCTCAACATCTTCTTCTCTCTTGTCCCCAACATCTTCCTCTCTCTTCTCCCCAACATCTTCTTCTCTCTTATCCCTAACATCTTCTTCTCTCTTGTCCCTAACATCTTCTTCTCTCTTGTCCCCAAGATATTCTTCTCTTTTTTCTTCAAATTCTTCTTCTATTTTTTCTTCAAACTCTTCTTCTTTATTCCCTCCATCTCCATCATCATCAGGTAAATCTTCAAGGTCATATTCAATGTTTTTCATGTTTTTTCGCTCTTTTTTCCTCTCCTGAATCATCTCGCCAAGCTTCTTTTCAGCCTTTTTCAAAAATTTCTCCACAGCCTTGTTCACAGGAGTGTCAACATCAAGCTTTTTGCCTAATTTCCTCGCATCCTTCTTGGCCTTTTCAAGTCTTTCTGCAATCTCCATCTCTATATTAAAAATAACACGTTTGCTCTCATTTTCCTCCTTGAATATTACCATTAAATTCCTCCTTATTTTGATAAAAATCATGTACACTTTTTGTACAGAAAAATTTATATAATGTTATTCATAAAGTCAACATTTTTTTTTAGTCAAGAATATTTTTTTATAGATATTATAGATTTCCAGATAAATAACTTTCTTTCAAGGGCACGGCACGCCGTGCCCCTACGATTCCTTCGGGAAATTTCATTATCTGGAATGCTATAGAAAATCACTGGGAAACAAATTCGGCACTCTCCCCTTCTCCAAGGCATGGAAAGGGGAGATATTGACAAGTACTCAAAATCGACAGGCTGCTCGCTTTTCCCTGGCATAATGGTGTTTGTCTGAATCAGGATTGAAAGGAGTTACAGCATTATACTGGCGTGCTTCAGGCTTTGGATTCTCTGCCAGGATGCATGCCCTTTGCGGAAAAGGTCTTCATCGCTGGAAAGGATTTCTTTGATGGTTTCAACGGCTGTTTCAATATCAGGCCCCTTATGACAGATAAGTGCAATATCCACCTCGGCAGCCAATATCTGCCGGACACTGGTTCCGATGTCACATTGAATGGCCTTCATATCAAGATCATCGGTTATGGTCAGCCCCTGGAATCCCATGCTCTCCCTCAAAAGAGTCCTGGCTATGGATGGAGAGAGACTTGCGGGCCACTCCGGGTCAAGTCCGGGGTAGAGAATGTGGGATAGCATTATCCCTGAAACCCCGGCCTTGACAGATGCCCTGAAGGGAACCATATCCGAGGAATCAAGGAGTTCCGGCGGAGCGTCCAGGACAGGAAGCTCCATGTGGGAATCCCTTGTTGTCCTGCCTATGCCCGGAAAATGTTTTGCAACGGCCATGATGCCGTTTTTCTGGAGGATTTCAATGACCTTTGCTCCAAGTTCCCCCACCTGTGCGGGTGTGCCGGGGAATGCCCTTTGGGCCATGATGCTTTCAAAGTTTTGCACGGGTCCGTCCAAAGCATCATATGTTCCATGGGAAGGGATGCAGTCCATTACAGGTGCGAAATTCATGTTGATATTAACCCCCCTCAGCTCCCTGGCCGTGACTTGAGCAAACTCCTCTGCCGCCTTTGTATCCCGGATATGAGGATTACCTGGAAATTTTGTAAAATCCGGCGGTTTAAGCCGTGCCACCACACCGCCCTCCTGATCCACGGCAATAAATAGCGGTGGCAGATTGCAATATCGTGCATACTCCTGGCAATCCATGCACAGTCTCTTTACCTGGGAGGCCGATTCAATGTTTATGGCAAACAGGACAATCCCGCCAACCTTAATATCCCCTATCAACCTCTTAAGCTCCTGGTTAAAAGCGGTGCCTTCAAAACCCACCATCAACCGCTGGCCGGAGAGCAGCTCAATGTCTCTCTTTTCGTTTTTTGGATGTGCCATGATCTGTTCCTTAATTCTTTTGCCCCTATCAATCATAAATTCTCCTATTTGGTTGCCATAGTTATGGTATCTTTCAAAAAAACAATTTCATCATGGTATCAAGCCATAAGGCCGGCACTATAGTTGCCGGCCTTATCCCGATCCACAGTTAATACCATTCATTTTTTATAAATATTTTTATTTTTTAAACTCCTGCATATTGAATTTAGGAGGGTAATAATCTATAATCCATTTGGTTTCAAGTTTTTGTCATACCATAGCCCCTTGGGGTGTCAAAATCTGACATTTTCCATTGCCCATTTTTTGACCATCAACGGTAGAGACGCAATGCATTGCGTCTCCACATCATCACGATTTGGGCATCAAATTGGTTTTTAGACACCCCGCGCCCCTGTGCCATAGAAAAACAGACAACCCATCGTTTTTGAGTATCATAACAACTCCTTAATAATTTGAGAATAAGTAAAGGATTTAAAAAATGGAAAAATTCAAACAGGACGTTTTGAACTATCACTGTACACCGGTTCCAGGCAAAATTCAGGTTATGCCCACCAAGCCATGCATCACAGCCGAGGATCTGTCCATGGCATACACCCCGGGCGTTGCCCTGCCGGTAAAAGAGATTGCAGCGGATCCCTCCACAGCAAGATTTCACACCAGCCGCCAGAATCTGGTTGCGGTGGTTTCCAACGGCACCGCCATTCTCGGACTTGGGAATCTTGGAGCCCTTGCCAGCAAGCCTGTCATGGAAGGCAAAGGAGTCCTGTTCAAAAGATTTGCCGATGTGGATGTTTTTGACATTGAACTCAATACCGAAGATCCTAAAAAAATAATCGACATTGTAAAAACCATGGAGCCCACCTTCGGCGGAATCAACCTTGAGGACATAAAGGCACCTGAATGCTTTGAAATTGAAGAGACCCTCATAGAGATATGCGATATACCCGTTTTCCACGATGATCAGCATGGAACAGCCATCATAAGTGCCGCCGGCCTTATCAATGCCCTGGAAATAACCGGCAAGAAAGCCCAGGATATAAAGGTTGTATTTAACGGTGCAGGTGCGGCAGGCATCTCCTGTGCAAAACTGTTTATATCACTTGGCGTGAAATATGAAAATCTTGCCATGTGTGACTCCAGAGGCGTGATTTACAAGGGCCGGGAAAAGGGGATGAACAAGTACAAAGAGCTTTTTGCCCTTGATACAGACCTTAGAACCCTGGAAGATGCCATGAAAGGTTCCGATGTCTTCATAGGTGTTTCACAAAAAGATGTGGTAACCCCTGAAATGCTCCTCTCCATGGCCAAGGATCCCATTGTTTTTGCAATGGCCAATCCCGATCCCGAAATAACATATGAGCTGGCAACCGCCACACGGGACGATGTCATAATGGCAACGGGCCGTTCGGATTATCCCAACCAGATTAACAATGTACTGGGATTCCCCTTTATTTTCAGAGGAGCTTTGGATGTAGGTGCAAGAAGCATTTCAGAAGGCATGAAACTTGCCGCTGCCAAGGCCCTTGCAGAGCTTGCCCGCCAGCCTGTTCCCAAAGTTGTGAGAGATGCATACAAAGGAAGGGAGTTTACATTTGGAAAGGATTACATAGTTCCCAAGCCCTTTGATCCCAGAGTGATTGAGTGGGAAGCCGTAGCTGTTGCCAAGGCTGCCGTGGAAGAGGGTCTGGCACTCTATCCCATTGATGACTGGGATGCCTATGCCGCCGGTTTGAGGAAAAGAATGGAAAAATTCTGGTGTGCATGTCAACTGGATGAATAGAGATGTCAACGACCTCGCCCACAAGGGGACGAGGCTTGTGTGGTAACCAACAGTGGTTTTTCAGCCGTTTTTTGCCTTTGCTATTGGCTCAGACTAAAAAACGGCTGAAAAAGGCGATTCAACCTCGGGTACAAGGCCACGAGGTTTTCTCGCCAAAATTCTATCGAGGTTTTCTCGCCAAAATTCTATAAATTGACAATAACCCCGCCCGTCCATTAAATTTTTTCTCGCCGATATATGCTTCCCAAGATTTGTAAGTTTTCACCCTTACCACTATATATTTTTGTTCTTTTTGTTAAAAAAATCACCAAAGCCTTGCTGTAACGGCATGGCATATTCACATATTACGGAGATAAAACTATAATGACATTAAACCCCTTTTTTCTGGGCCGTCTGGTTGCAATCGGCGGAAATGAAGACAAGGCAGATGAATTGATCGTACTCAAACGGGTAGTTCTTGAGATCGGTAAAGAAAATTACAAGGTCGGTATCATCACTACGGCAAGTGAAGAACCTGAACAGCGTGGTAATGATTATCACAGAGTTTTTTCAGCTCTTGGTGCGTCCAGGGTAGAGATATTTTATATGAAAGAAAGGGCCCAGGCAAACGACAAAGAGTCAGCAGCAAAAATCCCAGAGCTTGATTTGATTTTTTTTACTGGTGGAGACCAGTTACGACTGACAACCATTATGGGAGGAACAAAGGTACTTGATGCCATACAGGTGCATCTTCAAAACGGTGCGCTTATCGCAGGCACCAGTGCCGGGGCTGCCGTATTCTCGGACACCATGATCTATGAAGGTAAAAGTGAAGAGGGGCTGTTCAAAGGCAGTGTCCTTTCG
>JADGBO010000128.1:0-4067 GCA_015231465.1 Desulfamplus sp. | reverse complement strand
CCATACAGGTGCATCTTCAAAACGGTGCGCTTATCGCAGGCACCAGTGCCGGGGCTGCCGTATTCTCGGACACCATGATCTATGAAGGTAAAAGTGAAGAGGGGCTGTTCAAAGGCAGTGTCCTTTCGACACCAGGATTTGGTTTTGTGGGTAATATCATTTTCGATACCCATTTCATGGCAAGGGGCCGTATCGGGCGTTTAATTCAGGTTGTGACATCTAATCCAACCTGTATCGGCGTGGGTATTGGTGAGGATTGCGGCGTTGTTCTCAAGGGTGACGGGGTTGCCGAAATTGTGGGTACAGGCCAGGTAATTATTGTTGATGGAGGCAGTATCGGGCATTCAAATATAATGAATATAAAGCCTGGGGAGCCGATTGCCGTAGAAAATGTTCGGATTCATTCGTTGGTGGATGGATATAGATATGATTTTAAAAAAAGAGGGGTTCTTACGCCACCGTCTTAATTCTATTATCTCAAGAGTTGTAAGTTCTCATATTCCACACCATATATTGTGATTATATATTGCATTACAGTACTATCAGCAGTGGTCAGTGGAAGAACTTATCACTCACGAGTATTATTAAGTAATTGGGTTTAATTAACTTAGCCAAGCTCCCATGGCAAGCCTGTAATAGGTGGCTGGGGATGAGATGAATGGGCAAGTTATTAAAAATCAATTTCTAAGGAGATTTTAAATTGTCTGATACAAAAAAAGACAGGGTCGCCGGTGGATTTCCCATTGTGGGCATAGGTGCTTCAGCCGGCGGGCTGGCAGCATTCGAGGCATTTTTTTCCGGCATGCCAATGGATGCAGACCCGGGAATGGCCTTTGTCCTGGTGCAGCACCTGGCTCCGGATCACAAGAGCATTCTTACCGAGCTGATCCGGCGGTACACCCGCATGCAGGTCTTTGAGGTCGAAGACGGAATGACGGTCTCCCCCAACTGTGCCTATATCATACCGCCCAACCGGGATATGGTGTTTCTCAACGGCACACTTCAGTTGCTGGAGGCGGCTGCACCCCGGGGGCAGCGCCTGCCCATCGACTTTTTCTTCCGCTCCCTGGCCCAGGACCAGCAGGAACGGTCCATCGCCATTGTGATGTCCGGCACCGGCAGTGACGGAACCCTGGGGGTGAGAGACATCAAGGGGCAAGGCGGCATGGTAATGGCCCAGCTTCCTGAATCCACTGAATACGACGGCATGCCTAGAAGTGCCATTAACACCGGGCTTGTGGATTATGTGCTTCCGCCGGCGGAAATGGCCCCCCAGATCATCTCCTACGTGTCCCAGGCCTTTGGCCGGCCCCCTGTGGCTGCTACTTCTCCGCTCTCCACCAGTGAAAATGCCCTGAAACGGATATTCATCCTTTTGCGGGCCAGGACAGGTCACGATTTTTCCCAGTACAAACCCAGCACCATCCTTCGCCGCATCGAGCGGCGCATGGCGGTCCATCAGATTCAAACCATGAATGAATATGTCATATTTTTGCAGCGAACCCCAGCGGAAGTGGATTCTCTTTTCCGTGAAATGCTCATCGGTGTGACCAACTTTTTCCGTGATCCATCTGCTTTCCAGGTGTTTGAAAAAACCGTGCTGCCACAACTGCTGACGGATAAACCCATGGATGCCGTTGTGCGCATCTGGGTGCCGGGCTGTGCCACCGGCGAAGAAGCCTACTCCATCGCCATGCTGCTGGCAGAATACCAGGAGATGCGAAAACAGGGTTTCACAATACAGATATTTGCCACGGACATGGACAGCCAGGCCATTGCCACGGCCCGTGCCGGTCTTTATCCGGCCAGTATCGCCCGGGACATTTCACCTGAACGGCTGTCCCGTTTTTTTGCGGATGAACCGGCTGACAAATTTTTTCGCATCAAAAAGCAGATCCGGGACATGCTGGTATTTTCCGAACAGAGCGTGGTCAAAGACCCTCCCTTTTCCAAACTGGATCTGATCAGTTGCCGCAATCTGCTTATCTACATGGGAGCAGACCTGCAGAAAAAGATCATCCCGCTGTTCCACTACGCGTTGAAACCCGGGGGGTTTCTCTTTCTCGGAACCTCGGAAACCGTGGGGGAATTTGGTGACCTCTTTGCCACCCTGGACCGCAAGGCAAAGCTGTACCAGCGTAAAACAGATATTCACAGCACCCGGCGGCTGCACCCGGGCCAGCTCCTGGCACCGGTAAAGATTGCCCATGCAGGTCATCTGTCCGGAACTGCCGAAAAAAAGGCCCCTGCCAGGATACCCTCTTTGCGCAAACTGACGGAACAGGCACTGCTGCACCATGTGGCACCGGTGGCGGTCCTGATCACGGGTGATGGTGATATCCTCTATCTGCATGGCCGCACCGGCATGTTTCTTGAACCGGCTCCGGGAGAGTTCAACCGGAACATCCTGAAAATGGCCCGGGAAGGGCTGCGGCCCCCCCTGGCAACAGCCCTGCCCCAGGCGGTTAAGACAAAGGATGTGATCCGGTGCCCGGGGCTGCGTGTGAAAACCAACGGTGGTTTCACAACGGTGAACCTGATCATCCGGCCGGTGGCCGCTGCTGCTGCCTCACATGAAGCACCGCTGTTTTTGGTCATTTTACAGGAAGAGCTTCTGCCCGGCCGGGCTCAGGAAGCCGCCGCCACCTCCCACATTCCGCCGGAAACCGGTGACATAAAAGCAGATACCCACCTTGAGATCGCTGTCCTGAAACAGGAACTGCGGGCCAAGGAGGAGTATCTCCAGACCACCAACGAGGAGCTGGAAACCTCCAATGAAGAGCTGAAATCCTCCAATGAGGAGATGCAGTCGGTGAATGAAGAGCTGCAGTCCACCAACGAGGAACTGGAGACCTCAAAGGAGGAGCTTCAGTCGGTGAACGAGGAACTGGCCACGGTCAATGCGGAACTCCAGACAAAGGTTGCGGACCTCTCCCGGGCCAACAACGACATGAACAACCTGCTGGCCGGCACCGGCATTGCCACGGTTTTTGTGGATCATGCACTGCATATCCTGCGCTTCACTCCCCCGGCCACCCGGATCATCAATCTCATTTTGAGCGATGTGGGTCGGCCCGTGGGCCATATTGTCTCCAACCTGGTGGGCTATGACAGCCTGGTGGGAGATACGCAAACGGTGCTGGACACCCTGATTCCAAAGAAGGTGGATGTGCAGACAAAAGAGGGCAGATGGTACAGTATGGGCATCCAGCCCTACCGCACCCTGGACAATATTATCGAAGGGGCTGTCATCACCTTTGTGGATATCACGGAAGTGCGTAAAACCCAGATAATTGCCCGGCAAAGCCAGGCCATGCTCCATATCACCCAGCGGGCGGCAAAGGCCGGCTCCTGGGAATGGGAAGCTGCCGGCCAGTCCCTGTTCTGGACAGAAGAGCTGTACCGCATTTATGGCCTCAAGCCCGGTAAATCCGGCCCTGTGGGACCTGAACACCTGTCCCGGAGCTTAGAATGCTATCCAGCCGAAGACCGCCTTGTTTTCGAAAATGCGTTTCAGCAATGTGTGGAACGTGGTACACCTTACAATTTAAAGCTATCTCTCACAACTGCCGGGGGCACTCAGCGATCGAGTAGGGTAAAGCAGAGATCAATTCTCTGCTTCAGCCCTCTCACAGAACCGTACGTACGGGTCTCGTATACGGCTCCTGTCTATTCTTATCCCCGATTAATTGGGGGAAGCTGACCGGTTTCGATCTTGTCCATTGAAAACAATCCCAGGCTTTCAAACCACTTGTTGGGCATTGCCCAATGACTATATTGACAAGCGGCGTTACGCCATGAGACCATTTTGATGCGTAGAAATTCACCCCGATAACCCAGTTGTCTGAGTCGTCTATGCAGTTTGCCGGGTTTCTTCCACAGCCTCATTTGTATGGCTCTTAATCGGCGCCGTATCCATGACATCAACAATCTAAACCGTCCCTTGCTATTTGTTACTTTAAAATAATTCACAAATCCCCGCAATATTGGATTTAGATCCTCGATAATTTTCTCAAGATTTACCGGAATATTCCTTCTTGTACACTTTTTGACTTTTTCCTTGAAAG
>JADGBO010000127.1 GCA_015231465.1 Desulfamplus sp. | reverse complement strand
AATATGGAAGGCTTGAGCGGAGCCGTACCCATGAAATCTTACAGTGACAATCTCTCTCTACAAGATGGAGTGTGGCAGACAGTGCGAATCCCCCTTGACGGCCGATTTTTTGACTGGAGATACCCCCAGGGACAAAATGGTGCCCTGGCTGTTATGGATATGTCAGCCATAGGCCAGATTGAATTTGTACCCTGGGAGGGAGATGACCATAAAAAAGGCCTTATCTATCTCGATAATCTACGGCTGACAGGGCCAGGCTCCCAGGGCAACCGTCTGCCCAGGGCCCGGGTGGAGAGCAGAAACATGTTTGTCATGCCCGAAGAGCCATGTACCTTAAACGGAGAGATGAGCCATGATCCGGACGGTGAAGTTAGCTCCTGGCAGTGGATACCTGGCAATTCCAAAATACCCCTTTCCCATGGAACCTGGATGGATGGTGACGGTCATCTCTCGGACAGTTTCTCTTCTGCCCCTGTATTTAAATCATCATGGGAAGGGGTATATCTATATGATCTTGTGGTGACGGATAACATGGGGGCAAAAAGCCGCAACATTGCCCAGGTTAAAATAACCGTCTCCAGTAACCCTCCGGATGCCGGAGGTTCGGTCATCAGCCAGGGGGGCGGCGTTTCAGGAGGTGGATGCTTCTGCAGCGTGATCATGACCGACATTTACCCGCAAGCAAAGGAAGGGATCAAAAGTATGGTATCTCTTTTTATTGTCGCAGTCAGTGCCCTTTTGGCCTGGCACAGTTTTACCCGGGGGAGAATCCAAATACTCAAAAGAAATTAATGGAGATTGTCAAACCTTTAGTCACTGCAACTGATTTGGATAGTTTAGGAATGGGTACGAAGAGAGGTGCAATGGTAGATATAATGGGAGATATTCAGGTGATAAAAAATGATAAATAGGGATACGGAGCTTAGGTTCTGGCAGCTTGGGGCGGTTTTATTGCTTCTTTTATATCTCACCGCATCATCGGCCTTTCTTGCCATTGAACACCAGATTATAATGGGAGCAGCGATTCTATGTGCAGCATTTGTGGCTGATTTTTTTGGATCCCCCTACTTCCCCTCCCCTTCTGTTGAGCAAAGGGGCCAGTTTCTACGTATTTTGATAATGGTTCTGTGCGGATTTCTAACTCTCAGGTACTGGTTTTTCCGCACCACAGTCACCATCACATTCGACTCCTTGACCGAATTTTCCTTCTCCATGCTCCTTTACCTGGCTGAAACCTATGGCATTCTCATCTTTTTCCTTGGAATGTTTGTGAATGCTTCGCCCATCCAGCGCCAGACTCCCAGAATGCAGTACCATGAAGATGAACTTCCAGAGGTTGATGTCTATATTCCCACATACAATGAATCCGAAGATGTTGTACGCATTACCGCCCTGGCCGCAACATCCATGTTTTATCCCCAGGAGAAGCTCAATATATATATTCTTGATGATGGCGGCACCGTCAACAAGCTCAGTGATCCCGATCCCGGCAAGGCACTGGGTGCCCGGCAGAGGGCCCAAAGGCTCAAGGAGATTGCCCGGGAACTCTCCATCATATATGCCACAAGGGATGAAAATATCCATGCCAAGGCCGGAAATCTCAATGAGTCCCTGATGAGCTGTGAATGCCGTCTTGATGAGGATGCCTTTGACAAAATGTCCTGCATAAACCAGGGAATTCACCAGGGATGCGGCCAGTTAATTGTAATACTGGACTGCGACCATGTACCGGCAAGGGATTTTCTCAAAAAAACCGTTGGATTCTTTCTGGAAGACCCCCGTCTTTTCCTGCTCCAGACCCCCCATTTTTTCATCAATCCTGATCCCATTGAAAAAAATCTCGAAACATTTCGCAAGGGTCCCAGTGAAAATGAGATGTTCTATGCTGCCATACATCCGGGTCTTGATTTCTGGAATGCCTCTTTCTTCTGCGGTTCAGCCGCCATTATGAGACGGAATTTTCTCCTTGAGGTGGGTGGTATAGCAGGTGAGACCATAACGGAAGATGCTGAAACCGCCCTGGGGCTCCATGCAAAAGGTTATAACAGTGCCTATTTTTTCAAGCCCCTGATCATAGGCCTTACACCTGAAACTTTTGATGATTTTATTGTTCAGCGCAGCAGATGGGCCCAGGGTATGATACAAATTTTTATACTCAAAAATCCCCTGTTTCAGAAGGGACTGACCATTTTCCAAAAAATGTGCTATATAAACGCCAGTTTTTTCTGGTTCTTCGGTTTTGCCAGGGTTATATTTTTCCTCTCCCCCCTTATTCTTCTCTTTTTCGGCCTGAAAATTTACAATGCCTCCATTGCACAGGTTATAGCTTATGCACTCCCCCATCTTGCCGGAGCCTATCTTCTCTCCAACTATCTTTTTGGGCGTTATCGTTACCCCTTTTTTTCAGAACTTTATGAAAGCGTCATCAGCTTCTATCTTCTTCCTGCAATTATTTCAGCCATCAGAAAACCCCGCTCCCCTGTTTTCAAGGTCACTCCCAAAGCTGTTTCTCTCAAGAAGGACTTTTTGAGCCACCTGGCCATGCCCTTTTACATCATGTTTTTCCTCTCCATTGCAGGTTATGCGGCAGGATTGTATCAATGGGTCAACACTCCCGGGCCCAAGGATTCCATTGTTATCTCTCTTTTGTGGAACACCTTCAATCTTGTCATTGTCCTCTCATGCCTTGGTGTTGTATGGGAAAAACGCCAGATGAGAAAACAGCACCGTTATCCGGCAGAGGAAGATGTCATTCTTCAAACGGACCGGGGAGAGACAAGGATTCCGGCAAAAACCTTTGATCTCTCCATATCCGGTGCGGGTCTTGCCGTGGAGCTGGATGCCGCTGCCGTACATGCAAAAGCCAGGGAGAAGAACCGGGAGGGTCCCCTGGATGGTGACGGTAACATAGGGAGAAGCCCTGATGATGTTGACGGGAACAGAGAAGGGAACCCTTTGGATGGTGATGGGAACAGCAAAGGGAGTACCGCATATGGTGATGCAGCCATAAGGGATTTCACCAGGGAAGATGTCATACTCCATGCCAGGGACAGTTACGGCAACCTCTATGAACTGCCCATAAAGGTTGTACACCAGAGGAGAAGGGGCAGCCAAATAATACTTGGAACCCTGTTTAAAGATGACAGCGGAGAAAATTTACGCAATATTGTCAATTTTGTCTATGGCGACAGCAGCCGCTGGCAATTTTTCAGTGAAAAGCCCTCTGCAAGCACCATTGGATATTTAAGGGGGTTTTATCGGCTTATAAAGATAGGTGTTTCAGGCACTGTCACAAACTTTAAGGGTCTCTGTTCCATGGCCATAGGCAGTCTGCCGTCCGTAAAAGAGCGACCGTTGCCTGAGGCCTCGGAGGCAACACTACAAAAGGAAAAATAAAGTTATGGTTAAAAAATTTTTCACAGTAATTATTTTGATTCTGAGTTGTTATAACCTCTCCCATGCTTTTTCCCTGAAAATCCCCCTTGGGGAGATCATGCAGATGGAGAACATACGCCTTGAAGGGGGCCGGGCAGATACCGATGCCTATGATTTCAAAATTTCCGTTCCTGAAAGATGGGATGTGAAAGGTGCGGTTATAACCTTTGCCTATACCAACTCATCTGCCCTTATCAAGGGACGCTCCCATCTTGTTTTCTCCTTTGAAGGTCTTCCCCTGAGGCAGATTGCCCTGGATCCCCTATCTCCTTCCGGCTCTGCCACAGTCTCCATACCGGCACGTCTTCTAAGGAGCGGCTACCGATCCTTTGGATTTGAAGTTGCCCAGCACTCGGTGGAATATGGATGCGAAGATATGAATGCACCCGAATTATGGACCTGGGTTGAGCTAAATAATGCATTCATTGAGTTTGATTTTGATCTGAAACCCGTTCCGGCAAGGGTCTCCGCAATAAACGATTTCCTTTTTGATCCAAAAAATCCATCTGCTCCACCGGTTAATCTGATCTTTCCCTTTGATCCCAAATCAGAGGATGAGTCCAAATCAGAGGATGAGTCCAAATCAGAGGATGAATCCAAATCAGAGGATGAGTCTAAATCAGAGGAGGAGTCCAAATCAGAGGAGGAGTCCGAATCAGAGGAGGAGTCCAAATCAGAGGAGCATGGAGATGAAACAGGAGACAGCACCTTTGAAGATGAATTCGAAAAGAGTGCTTTTATGGATAGCAGAATCATAAACTCCCTCTCCCTTGCAGCTTCAGGGATCGCCTTGAGGTACCAGTACCGGCCTGTGGATTTTAACTGGAAAAACAGTATTACCGAAGGCATGGACAATGTAATTGTGGGAACCGTTGATTTTGTTGAATCCATTATGGCATCGAAGATTACTCCCCCGGGGCTGCTTGGGGGAATCAACGGGCCGGCCATTATAATTTCAACCATCCCCCGGGATGCGGAGTATGGAATCAATGGACTCCAGGATAATGGACCCGCCAAAGCCTATGGTGCTGACGCAGTCTCCAGAACTGATGCTGCTGATGTACCCTCCAGGACTGATGTTGCTGACGCAGTCTCCAGGACTGATGCTGCCGATGGTGTTGATATACTCCCCGGGGTTGACGGAATTCCCGGGGGTGATGAAATCCCCGGATCAGATGGAGACCCTTTCCATGCTCTGATAATAATTACGGGCCCATCCCCCAACGAAGTTATCACCGCTGCCGGAGCCTTTGCATCCCTCTCCCTTCCCATGCCCGATTCATCCAAAGCTGCTGTTTCCAGCATCTCTTTCCCTGATATTCCCATGGGAGTCATGAAAGATAGCCTTGAAGCTTCCGGAATCTATGATTTGGCAAGCTTTGGATTTGGGAGCCATACTTTCACAGGCACCAACCCGGTACCAAGGGGATTTACCTTCAGACTCCCTTCGGACACCCATCTTTCACCCAACAGGAATGCCCTTTTAAGTCTCAACATTGCCTATGGGGCCCGCATGGGGGAAGGTTCTGTGATAAATATCCTGATTAACGATAAATTCATAGCATCGGTTCCATGCGAAGACAGGATCGGCGGCCTATACAGGAATTACAAAGTGGAACTGCCCCTCTCATCCATGCGTACCGGTTATAACAGGCTTTTGATCGCACCCTCCCTTAGACCTGCTGACAACGATCAGTGTACATCCATTCATACCGGCAATCTCCGGGTCACCCTGCTGGAACACTCCACCTTTACCCTGCCCATGTTTGACCGATGGATAGAGATGCCAAGGCTCAGTGCATTTGTTTCAGATGCCTTTCCCTTTGGCCGCCATGCCGATATGGGGGAAAGCCTTGTTCTCATTCCGGACGGCCTGAAGGATTCCCTCATGGCCGGTATCAATATTGCCGCCATTGCGGCCCAGAAAACAGGTTTTCCTCCCACGGGACTTCAATGGAGAGTTGTCCGTCCCCATTACCGGAAATCCCATGGAGCATGGTTGGACAAATGGCTGGCCCAAATAGACAGGGAGATAATTGTTGTATCACGGGGGGATGGGATTCCGGATAAATTCAAAGATGCAGCTCCTTTGAATCTATCTCAGGAGAGTTCATTGCCCTTTCCCCATCTTCCACGGCCCAGGGGTAATGACGGGGATGGGGAAAGCACATTCTGGTCAAGATTAATGCCCGGAAAAAATACGATAATAACGGACATATCCCTTCGTAAATGGGATATGGTGGTTACATCCTTTGACCCTGCAATAGTTGAAAACAGGGCTGCCCTGATGGAGTTCCAATCTCCGTTTTACAACAATCGAACAGTTATGCTTCTGACGGCTTCAAGGGAGTCCGATATAAAAAGTGCCGCGGCCATACTTTGGAAATCCGGAGTCCAGGCAGCCTTTAAAGGTGATACCGCACTCATTGATACCAGGGAGGACTCCAACAACAAAACCATATCCCTCAGGATAGGCCCAAGCTACTATCTCGGGGGAGTCACTGCCCTGCCCTTCATTGAATATTATGCCAATACATACCCGTTATACCTGATTGCCGGAGTGCTTGGCATCTGCCTGATCTTCTCATTTTTTCTCTACAGACTTGTGTTGACAAGAAGAAAAAAAAGGATTGCCAATGAAAATAATTAGTCATCTAAGAATATGTTTTTTGATCTTTATTTTCCCCATATTCGGATATACATGGTCATCATACGGATATGCATGGTCATCATACGGATATGCGTGGTCATCTTTATTTGTCAGCACTGCCCAGGCCCGGGAAATATCAACCCTTGAAGGATGGCAGTACTATAAATCCCGCTTTATTTCCCATGACGGCCGCATTATCGACCATTACCAGAGAAGTATCAGCCATTCCGAGGGCCAGGGATATGGCATGCTCCTGGCTGCTCTTCATGATGATGTGGATACCTTTGTGAGGATATACAGCTGGACACGGGACAATCTCATGGTCAGGCAAGACGGCCTTGCGGCCTGGAGCTGGGGTGAAAGGGAGGAGGGTCGGTGGTCGGTCATTGATTACAACAATGCCACCGATGGTGATCTTCTCATTGCCTGGGCCCTCCTTGAGGGAACCAGACGATGGAGTGACCCGAACGGCAGGGGAGGTGTTGCTGTGCCGGGGAACAGTGAAGTTGATAAATACGAAAATTTCTATAAAAGATGGCAGGTGGAGATATCGGATATTGTAGCTGCGGTTAAATCCTCCCTTACGGTTGAAAGGGGTGCAAAACTTCTCCTTCTTCCGGGATACTTTGGATTTAACCATGGAGAGACCCTGAGAATCAATCCGTCATATTTTATCTTTCCGGCATTTAAGGCACTTATGGAGCGGGATTCCAAAGGTTCAGGCAACTATCCGGACCAGGGTAATTACCCCGACCAGGTTAATAACATGGACCGGAATGATAATTTTTGGGCCCGGCTCTATACAAGCAGCCTCAATATTACCCGAAAATCCTGTATGACAAAGCTTTCCCTTCCGCCGGACTGGATCAATGTGGACAAAAGGGGTGAGGTGTTGAAGCCCTGGAATGGGATGGGCAAAGGGAGCGGTGGGCTCGGGGGAGAATCTGCAAAATTTGGTTTTGAATCCATCCGCGTCCCCCTCTACCTTGCCATGGCCCGGGACAGAGGCGGACTTGAGATGTTTTCCCCATATCTGGACTTCATTGGGAAGCTGGGCTATCTTCCCATGGTTGTGGATCTTTCCCAGGAAACCCTCTCCATACATTCCGCTTCAGCCGGTGCCCATGCCGTCATGGCAGTGTGTGCCGGCATCCTGGAAAAAAAGTCCCTGGAAAAATCCCTCATGGAAAAGGCCCATGTAAAAATCAGGGACGAACCCGATGACTACTACTCCCATACCCTCTACCTGCTTGCCCTTTCCATGGAGCAAAAATAAGATGAAACAACCATGCCCTTCAAACAAGTGTGAATCGGCTAATGATGAATCAGCCAGGGATAAATCGGTCAAATGTAAATCGGCTAATGATGAACCAGCCAGGGATAAATCGGTTAAATGTAAATCGGCTAATGATGAACCAGCCAGGGATAAATCGGTTAAATGTAAATCGGCTAATGATGAACCAGCCAGGGATAAATCGGCCAAATATAAATCAGTTGGGAAAAAATATGCAGTATGCCTGATTCTATCAATATTTTTCCATATCTCTTTTTTCAATGTACATTGCCCCGCCATGGAAACAACGGACAATCTCCACGGGGGCATGGCCTGGGACGCATACAATGCCGGGGAGTATGCCCGGGCCGAAAACCTTTTCATGGTGCTTCTTGAAAAGGAGCCCCACAGTATGAACCTTGTGACCGGCCTGGGCTACTCCCTTTACAAGCAGGGAAAATATGAGCAGCTCCATGGAATAATCCAGGGAGACCGGATCCGGAACACGCCTGAAATCATTGAGTTGAAAAAAAACTTCTACAGTGGGTGGCTGAACCATCTTGGAACCCAGGGGAAACCTGAAAAAGCCTGGGACCTTGCCATGCTGCTTTCAGACTCCGGGGGCGGGCCTGAAATGGATGCAGCCGAAAACTACTATGCTGATACGGGAAGGATGAGGGCAGCCTCCTGGCTTTTCACCAACAGAAAAACCCGGGACACCCCTTGTTATCTAAATGCCTGGTCCCCTGAATATGGATTGCTGCTCCATCACGATATAAGGGACGGCGACAGGGGCACCTCGTTTCTGCGGGACAGGTCTGCGGTGGCATATTACCGGGAGAGTCTCTCCTTTGACAGGGAGTGGAGTTTTTCCTTAAAGAGACGGGATATCTCCACAGGGGATGGAACTGTTTCAGATGAAAATGATATGGATGCATCATACTCGGCGGCCACAGGCAGTGCCTACAGAAGGCTCAACCCCGGAAATGGGTCCCTGTCGGGCACCCTCCATGGAGACGAAACCGTGTATGAGGGGTGGTTGACCTTTAACAAGGAGGGTCCCATGCCGGTGGAGATATCCCTTGGCACATCTCCCATCGGGGGTAAATTGGACGGAACCCCAACGTTCAATGTCTGGGTCCGCCGAGGAAAACTTGACTTAGAGATTCACAGACAAACTGTGGAAGACTCCATGCTCTCCCTTTCAGGACTTAAGGATCCCCATGGTGAAAAGGTGTGGGGAGGTGTTGTGAAAAACGGTT
Source organism: Desulfamplus sp. (assembly GCA_015231465.1). Lineage (GTDB taxonomy): Bacteria > Desulfobacterota > Desulfobacteria > Desulfobacterales > Desulfobacteraceae > Desulfamplus. Next base: position 652 of record JADGBO010000127.1, on the reverse strand, counting down.
TCACCATTCGGGGTTCCCTTTCCATGGGAGATGCCTGGCTCTCTTTAACCGGCGGATACGATGCCTACAGAGGGGTCAATGTTTGGCAAAACAGCTCGGTAAACCTCAACGGTGCCCTGGGAAAAAACTTTAAAACCAGCCATGGCAGTGATGTTATATTGGGAGTTTACCTTACCGGACTTCACTTTGAGAATAACAGCAATTTTTTCACATTCGGTCATGGCGGTTATTACAGCCCCGGGGTGATGATGGTTGCAGGCCCCATATTTCGTTACAAAAGCCCTCCCTGCCGTGAATACCGGCTTGATATTCAAGCATCAATGGGCTGGATGTTTGAAAAGACGGAAGACTCTCCCCGATACCCGATACATTATGAAATAGTTGATGATTTTACCCGGGATGCCCTCCAGGAACTTCAGGGTTTTTATCCTGGCAAGAGAACAGAATCCCTCACAGGTTCAGTAAAACTGGAAGGGTGGAAAATGCTTTCCAGAAAGTTGTCTGCCGGTATTTTTGCCAATTTTGACAGCGGTTCCGATTATATGAGGTGGAGTCTGGGATTGGGGGTGGAGTATGCACTGAAGCCCAGAACAGGGTTTTGGCAGACCGAAAGGTAGTCGGTTCCATGGGCACCGAGTAAACCAACATGGCT
>JADGBO010000126.1:1947-9334 GCA_015231465.1 Desulfamplus sp. | reverse complement strand
AAGCATACCGTCCCTTCCGAAAAAAAGCCCGAGCAGCAACCCCATGATTATGATTATGAGACCTGCCGGGTATTTTTTGTTTTCCAGAAAAAACAGGGTTACAACAGCTCCTGTCAATCCTATTATAACACCCATGGGAACAGGCCCGATATTCTGGATGGTAAATATGGGCTCTGCAACGCCTTGAAGACTCTGATATTTGGATATACCGGCCATAAAGCGAACACCTTCCGCCATGAGCAGAACCCCGGTGGAAAGCTGAACTCCACGTATGACAGGTTTGGGAATCAATCTTCCCACCGGGCCTATGGCATTGGTGCCTCCCAGTATGATGAGAAAAAGGCCCAGCCACATGGCAGATGCCGATATCTGGGCTGCCCCCATTCCCGTGGCAATGGCATAGGCCCCCACCACCTTCATGGGCTGAACCGGCACCGTCACACCATAGTAAATACCCGAAAGAATGTAAAAAAGTCCGGCTGTGAAAAAGACCCCCACAGGGTCCAGGCCGTTTACAAATATCATGCCCATGGCAATGGGCAGAAGGGTCCCCATGTCTCCAAGGGAACCGGCAAGCTCCATGCGGTTGAATATCCATTTTTTTTGTTCCATAAAACCCCTTGTATAAATTGTTTATATAACCACCATCATGCCCACCGCCACAATCGAAGTGATGAAAGTCCTTGAACTACGGAGACTTCATAAAACCTCCTCAAGGAAACCCCTACGGTCACGAAGTGCCGTAGGGGTAGTTGACATACAAACTTGATGTTCGGGTTCACAGGCTCTAAGGCTTATCGTCAAACTGTTTTTGTATCGCCAAAATTTCCGGTAATATTTTTATGAAGGCATCCACGATTTGAGGATCAAAATGGGTACCTTTGTTAAGGGTGATATGTTCCACCGCTTTTTTTGAGGGCCAGGCTTTTTTGTAAGGTCGTTTGCTTGTAAGGGCATCAAAAACGTCTGCAACAGCGGTGATACGGGCGAACATATGAATATCTTCTCCCTGGAGTCCTGAAGGATAACCTGTTCCGTCCCACTTTTCATGGTGCTGAAGGGCAATGATTCGAGCCGTATCAAGGAGTTCTGACCGGGAGCCGTCAAGAATTCCTGCTCCTATTTCAGGATGCGGGACAATCTGGCTCCACTCAATTTCATCAAGTTTTCCAGGTTTTTTAAGCACATGGTCCGGTACTCCTATCTTGCCGATGTCATGCATGGGAGAAGCCTGCATTATTAGATATGCCTGGGATTCATCAAGACCTAAAGATTTTGCTATGTGATAACAGTATCTGCTGATTCTTTCTATGTGAAGTCCTGTATCATTGTCCTTGTATTCGGCGGCTTTACCAAGTCTTTTTATGATCTCAAGCCTTGTTTCATGGAGTTCCCTGGTCTTCTCCTGTACCTGGTGTTCCAGGTATTTCTGCTGGTTGGAGAGTGCCAGATGGGTTTTTATTCTTGCCTTTGTTATTGCACCGCTGATGGGTTTGTTTATGTAATCCACCGCCCCTGTTTCAAAGCCCTTCAATTCATCGACTTCTTCATTTTTAGCAGTTACAAAAATAACTGGAATATGGCTGGTGAGAGGATTTTTTTTAAGCCTCCTGCAAACTTCATAACCATCCATCTCAGGCATCATTATATCAAGGAGTATAATATCGGGCTGGGGATTTTTGGCAGCCGCACTTAAAGCGGCTTTACCGCTTGTGGTTGCCCTTATCCTATATTCGTCGCTCAGGGCTCCCCGCAATACATCAATATTCTCCACAACGTCATCAACCACCAATACCGTATATTGTAGCTGTTTATGATCCAAAAAATTCATCTAAGTGCAGCAGGTGACCCCTTCCTGAGCCTTAGCCAAGGGAGGGGAGGAATGCCGCCTCCTTTCTATTGAAGTTAATAATTGATGCCTTCTTTCTATAGATTTCCAGAATAGTATTTCAGCAAATCCATTTTTGAGGGCATCCCCAGGGAGCTGCCCCTAAAGTACAATAACCAATTTAATTATCTGGAAAGCTATATGTTAGCCAGGGGTTGTTGACCGGTCGATTTTTTTAAATATGTCAAGGGCTGCTTCAAAATCATATACAGCGATGGCACTTCTCAATTTTTCCAGATTATCATCCATGCCCTGCTGCCTGAACCATAAGCTCAAGCCTTCCAGAATGTCCAGGGCTTCAGTGTCAAAATTATCCAGAGCAGTACCAAGTTCCTGGAGCTTCTCTGAAGGCACATCGCTTAGAGGCCCAAAGATCACGGTATCTTTATTCTCTTTTTCAGGCGGTGCCGGCAATTGCCGTATCTGGCCCAGGAGAGTATTCAACTCTCCCTCCAGTTCCCTTAAAGATTCATCATCCTTAAGAACAGCTATTCCCCGGAGGGCCTTTTGTTCCAGCAGTACTATTGTCCGGACAAGATTTTTAGCTCCGATATTGGCTGCCGCACCCTTTAATTTATGAATTTTGGCCTTTACAATTTCAAGATTATTTTGAAGATTATTTTCAAGATGGTTTTTCAGATTATTTTGAAGATTATTTTCCAGATTATTTTGAAGATTGTTTTCCAGATTATTTTCCAGATTATTTTCCAGATTGTTTTCCAGATTGTTTTCCAGATGGTTTTCCAGATTATTTTCCAGGATTGTTTCCCGCAAATCATCCATAAAGGCGAGATTGCTTACCAGGAACTTCCTCAAAATCTCCATATATAGTTTTTTGTTCCCGGAAATCCTGAAGAGTCCATCTTGAACATCCAGTGCGGTAAGGATGTCGCTTAGGGAATCCGAGCCTTCATTCCATTCATCCCCATCTGTCTCCATGCCTGAAGAGACAAATTTAAATCTCTCTCCGGTCTTGATCCATTTAGCCAGGGTTTCAAAAAGCTCCTTTTTATCAATGGGCTTGAATACATATGCGTTCATTCCCGACTCGTCAACCATTTTACGGGTTTCGGACATAACATTGGCACTCAGGGCCACTATGGGAAGGTCGGGATCTATATTTGCGTCCATTCTCATTTTTCTGGCGGCCCCTATGCCGTCCAGCACCGGCATTTGAATATCCATCAGCACCAGATCATAATTTTTCTTCACCGCCATGCTCCAGGCAGCTTCTCCATTGTCGGCCTCATCCACCCAGAAGCCTTCACTCTCAAGGATTTCCCTTGCTACCTGCCGGTTCACATCGTTATCATCCACCACAAGAATCCATGCCCCCCGGATTCCATCAATGTTATAATCTGCACCGAGGTGATTTTCTATATGACCGGAAGTGTCAAGCCTGCCGAAAACTTCCAGAATTTTTTGAACGAGCTGTTTTCTGGTCACAGGTTTTGTGATGACTTTGTAAGTCCCATCAAAGCTTTGATCATGCAGCAGCTCATCCTTTCCATAGGCAGTGACAAAGATTATTTCCGGGGGATCAGCCTCACCCAATCGCGATTTGATCTCTCTCCAGGTATCGACTCCGTTCATTCCAGGCATCTTCCAGTCCATGAGAATGATATCCGGTTCCTTATGAATATGCATAAGGGCCTCCTGGCCGGAACAGGCCGACAATGTCACCATGCCCAGGGAGGTGGTGTACTCTTCGAGTACCCTCCTGGCCGTATCATTGTCATCCACAATGAGAGCTGTTGAACCCTTTAGGAAATCGGCATCTCGGTAAAGGGAGGATGCAGGCTCCTTTCCAACCGGAAAATTCAACTCAAAATAGAAACAGCTCCCCTGGCCCTGGGTACTTTCTACCTTTATACTGCCTCCCATGAGTTCAACTATTTTTTTGGAGATGGTGAGCCCAAGACCTGTGCCGCCGAATTTTCGGGTGGTGGATGTATCAGCCTGGGTAAAGGCTGTAAAAAGTCGTGAAAGCTGCTCCCGGGTCATGCCGATGCCGGTATCCCTGACACTGAATAAAATTGATGCATGACCATTCTCCATCTTTTGGCATGTAACAGAGAGAATGACCTCCCCCTGTTCCGTGAATTTTATGGAATTGGAGCATAGATTGATGAGTACCTGTCCCAGACGCAAAGGATCGCCAATAAGTATTGACGGCACATCCATGGATTGGGCTACGGCAAATTCAATGCCTTTGTCAAAGGCTTTTTTCACCACCACATCAGACAAATTCTGCAATATCTCATCAAGATCAAATTCAATCATCTCCAGGGACATTTTCCCGGATTCAATCTTTGATGTATCAAGAATGTCATTGATGATTCCCAAAAGATGCCTGGCAGCGGTTCCTATCTTTAATACATAGTCCTTCTGCCTGGCATTCATGCCGGTGTTAAGCAAAAGATCATTTAAACCGATGACGGCATTCATGGGTGTTCGGATTTCATGACTCATGTTGGCAAGAAATTCGCTTTTTGCCCTGGTGGCGTATTCTGCCCTGATCCTCTGTTTTTCCGCATCTTCCTTGGCTTCCTCGGACTGCTCCTTGGCAAGGCGCATGGCTGTTTCCGCCCTGGTTTTCTCTTCCAGCAGCTCCCTCAGCCGTTTTTGGTTGAAAAAATCTGCATGAAATCTGTTAAAAAAGTTGATGCTGAAAGATGCAGCAATGGCTGTCACCAGAAAAGATAAAATCAGGTTTCTGTCTTTGACTATGGGATCATGGTCCATCAATGTCTGGATTATGGTGAAAAATGAGAGATAGGAAACCGAATAGAGCAGGAGACTTTCCAGTGGATAGTAATACCTGGCAAGCACCGAACCAAAAACAAAGACTACATACATGCTGATGTCATAGCTGTCGGCACTGATCCTGTAAATATATACCAGAATAAGCAGCAGAAGCACAGCATAAGGGTATGTAATGACAATGAGCCTGGTCAATGAGTCGTTTTTAAGTTTTACCTGGTTCAAAAAAGAGAGCAAAAAGTATATGGACATCAAAGCTGTATTAAATAGAAGAAAACCACTGTATTGAACCAGGTCATGATAGAGTTCGTTCCGGTAAAATCCAAGGAAAATATAGAATTCGACAAATGCAAGAATAATGGAGGAGATGAGTACAAGTTTGAAGGTACGCCTGTTGTTCACCGCATCAAACAGGGACTTGTCTTCACCATCAGGAATTGGTTTTAAAAGTCTCTCTACAAAACCTCGATTCATCATAAGTTTTTAAAATCCCTTATAATCAGTAATATTTTTGTCTCCTGTGAGCCATTGGGTGTCCAACTTCTCTTAAGAGTTGCTCAAGTTTAACTCTAACTGGAGCAATATTTCTGTCAATTATCCCGCGCAGTTTTTTAATGTCAACAAAATCATATTCAAGTAGATTTTTGGCATCGTCCTCATCTTTTCGCTCAAAAGTTGCAATTTTCATAGCTATCAGATGTTCAGGTGAAATAACATACAGCTCTGTTCCCTTAATATTTATTCTTTCTGTTGCCCATTCAATTGCTTCTTCAAATAAGCTGCTTAAATCACCTTCATTAATGGAGTATCTGTCAATAAAATCAACATTTATTTTATCTATTGCACTGTGGACATTTACCCCTCCGATCATCAGCTCTCTGATATCATATTTCAGGTTACTCAAATGCTTGATAATTTTTTGCCTGTCAGCTTTTTTTATTGCTGTATCTAAATCCTTGGTATATGCGTGACCAGCGGGATCGGGCAGCCAATACCATACTGCCAGTCTTCCAATTAAAACAGACTTTATGTTTAAATTATCCAATACTTGAGTCGCAAAAACAGCACTTTCTTTTGGATCAAAGTTTGGTAACTCCAATCCATTCGTTTTCCTTGTTTTATCGCTCATTATAACCACCATGGCGGCACTATAGACTTCCAGGATAATATTTCAGCAAATCCGTTCCCAGGGGCAGCCCCAGGGGACTGCCCCCTGGAGTACGGTTAATGTTACCAGTTCTGCGGCTGTCATTGGGTGACTGCCCCCTGGAGTACGGTTTACGGGGGAGTTTGCCGGATTGGGGGGGGGACTGCCGCCTACTACAGTACGATTTACCAGGCAACCGCCATCATAAGGCAATTCAGACCCGAACCTATACCCATGAATCCGACATAATCGCCCCGCTGTAAAAAACCTTTTTCATCTGCAATGGCCGCGGTCATGGGAAGGGATACGCTGCCCATGTTGCCAAGGTACTGATATGTGGCGTAATCCTTTGCCGGGTCAATGTTCAGCAGTTGCTGCACCATCTTTTGATGGGTGGATCCAACCTGGTGACAGATGAACTTGTCGGGTTTTCCCTCTTCAATGTCAAGCTCCCGCTTGAACTGTCCATAGGTCTCTTTGGAGAGTGTCAAACCGTTTTCAAGAACTCCCTGGGCATTGGTACGCATACGTACTTTTGCGTGGGTGGGCATTCCTGGTTCATCAAATGTCCATGTGCAAAGTTTGTGGAAACGGCTGGCCTGTCGAACTGTTCCGCCAAGAAGAGCATGACGGTCTATATGGTCATTGCCCAGGGTGCCGTCGGTGAGGAGTACGGCAACGGCTCCCGAGCCCCCGGTCATGGTGGCTATGGTATTTTTATAAAAAGGGACGCTTTTTTGTTCGTTGATTTCCTGGATGGTAGAATCAATGATCTGGCGGGCGGTTTCACAGGAGACAACAAGAGCTGATCGAATATGTCCCAGTTCTATGGCATCTGCCGCAGTGACCATTCCCGTGATAACCCCCAGGCAGGCATTGGAGACATCATATACGTGGGCTTTGGGGTTTACACCCAGGGCATCGGCAACACCGCAGGCCGTTGCCGGCTCAAAGCCGTCTCTGCCAACTCCGCAGAAGACCACTGCATCAATCTGATCAGGTTTTATGCATGCGGCTTCAATGGCTTTGGCCCCTGCCCTGGCGGATCCTCCGGCAAGGCTGTGTTCAATATCCCAGTATCGCCGCTCCTGAATTCCTGTGAGGCTGGCAAGCTGTCCGGCTTGAAATCCCACGGCATCGTAAAAGGGTTGGAGTTTTGCCTCTATCTCGTCCGTGGTAACCTTATGGGGGGCCATCTCATAGGCTATGGTATCTATGAATACTTTTGAATATCTCATTTTCCTCTCTCTTCTTGTTTTTTACCAAAAAAATCATGTTTTATGCTTTCCGCCATATATATACTTCCAGAAAAATCTTTGAGCATATTCATTCCCAAGGGCAGCCACAGAGGGCAGCCACAGGAGGCAGCCACAGGGGGCAGCCACAGAGGGCAGCCACAGGGGGCAGCCACAGGGGGCTGCCCTACAGTATGATTACCAATTTCATTATCTGGAAAACTATAGAGAAATATCTCATAGCGATGCATATATGTGAGAATCGGCACAATTTCAATAGAGCATGGCAGGAACCAGGAACAGAGGGTAAGAGAAAAATTGATCCCTAGGAATTATGATTTTAAAAAAGACTTT
>JADGBO010000126.1:0-1847 GCA_015231465.1 Desulfamplus sp. | reverse complement strand
AAAACAGACTGTTATCCGTTGTTTCCCAGGATAATGACGGTATGTAAAAATAATGTAAACCTTAATTTAGACATTGAGCAGCCTTTTTTATGAAAGCCATCAGCTAAGGAATTGATTTTTAATAACTTGCCCATTCATCTCATCCCCAGCCACTTATTACAGGCTTGCCATGGGAGCTTGGGTAAGTTAATTAGTATTCACTGATTTTCTCTCTCATAAAGACTACAACAAGTTCCCTATATGTGGTATAGTGCCTTGATTTTACCAAAATTTAAGGCATTCCATGCCATCAAAAAGGAGATAAGCCATGATTAAAAAAAACTTTGAAGACTCTTTTACCCAAGAATGGATTGATAATAATATTACCGACCCTACAAATGAACTTGTCATACTGCGTCAAATTATTCCCTGGGACAAATTGACGGAAGAACTGTCCCAATTTTATAACGATACAAAGGGTCGTATCGGAAAATCTATTAGAGTTGTAATAGCTGTACTTCTGCTTTCCAAACTAAGACTCCTTAGTGATGAAAATGTCATAAAATCCATTAAAGAAAATAGATATTATCAATATTTTTGCAACGTCTCGGACGATGAACTTTCTCATTTTTTGCACCCCAGTACTTTATGCAGGATTAGAAAGCGCTTAGGTGAAAAAGGTTTTGAAATAATGGAAGATATTGTTTTTAAAAAATTACACTGGGCCAATGTTGTTGATCCGGAATACGCTTTAATAGATTCCAGTGTATTGGAAAGCAATATCGTTTATCCAACCGATGTAAAATTAGTCTTTAATGCCTTTAACAAGATGGCTAATTTTGCCGGTAAACATAATATTTCTCTATGGTGGGATCATGATGCAATAAAAGCAATGTGGCGTGAATTCTGCCTCAACAAAGAGAAAAATGCAGGTGACTATCTGATAGATTTTGCTATGACTTTTAGAGATGCACTTGCGACTTTCAAGCTTTATCTGATCTTATTAGGGTCACCGGAGCATACACCAATGGATGTCGAGCAGCTTTTGGAAATCCTAACTCTATTAGATCAGCAGAATGAGCTGAAAATGAATGGAGAGAAGCATATTCCCTCCCGAATTGTATCTCTTGACGAGATAGATGCACGCCCTATAAAAAAAGGGAAAAATTTCCCCGAATGTGAATTCGGAAGCACCTTTCAGGCTACTTTCAATCGACAGGGCTTCATTATCACGATTGAAAATTTTATCGGTAAACCCAATGATAAAAAGCTTTATCCGAATGCAGTTGAGCTTTTTAACAAAAGAATGGGTGAGTATCCTAAAATAGCCGTTACTGATCTTGGTTATCGTAGTCAAAGTAATTTAACCGATAGCCAAAAAAACATCAATACAGTCTTTATGGGACGAAGCGATGATGTTCAGACGGCTGTTCAAAAAGCATGTCAAAAAGCACGTGCTGCAACCGAGGGTTTCATTGCCGTTATAAAAAATTGGAGAGGAATGAAGCGAAGTCTGTACAAAGGATTTTCTGGTGATAGAATATGGTCTATTCTGTGCCAGGCAGCTCACAATCTCAAAAAATTCATTCAACTCTTCCAAAAAGAGGCATTGAGTGAAGAATCACTGATGAAATTGGGTTTGCTTGGATAAAAATCCCATCTTCACTTACTGATCAATGTTTGTCAAAGAACATATCAGGAAATCTGCGTCTTGCCTCTTCCTCAATCTAACCAATATAACTACTATTGTCACATTAAAAACTCAAGTTGAGGAATTTTTTCTCTTCTGTTGAGTTAATTTTTAATACAAGGTCAATTATCAACTGATGTACAAATCGGCCATATTCAAGAAAATCAGTGAATACTAA
>JADGBO010000125.1 GCA_015231465.1 Desulfamplus sp. | reverse complement strand
GTCCAGTGTTGAAGGCAGCACTTCTTCCCATGGTGACAGGGTGTTCTATGTATTCAAAGGGAATCTCCCTTAAAATGGCCGAGATATTCTCCGGATGGATAGGAACGCCTCCATCATTGACAATTACGGGTTTCACCGGTCTGTAAATCTGGTTTACAACGCTTCCCAGGGCATCCATCAGGAGTTCAGGACGATCCTTGGTCCTTATTAGTATATTGATAATCGGCCCAGGGGCAATATTTGCAACAGCAGGAGGAGATGCCTTTGCAATCGGTTCATGGGAGATGTTTGCATCAGGATCAGATGATGTATTTGCAATCGGTTTAGGAGATGCAGCAATAGGTTCCGGTACAATATCTACATGGGATTCACAGGGCATGGAAGACTCCAGTTCTCTTTTATGGTTGTCAGGTTGGGGTTGTAAAATGGATCCAACAGCAGAACATCTCCCCATTTTTGCCTGAGATTAAGGGTTGCACATTCGTCATAGCTGTAGCCCCTGCTGTAGGACTCGTAGTGATAAAGCCTGGCAAAGGGAGTGAATATAATCCTGTAACCCTTTTGCCTCAATCTGAGACAGAGATCCAGATCGTTGTAACTCACTGGAAAATTCTCCTGATCAAATCCCCCCAGCTCCTCAAACAGTTTTGTGCGGATCATCATGCAGGCACCGGTGACCGCAGAGACATCTCTAAGCATAAAGGGCAGCCCATGGCAGAAGTTTTTCCATTCAATGCCCACATGCTTGAACGCGTGGCCTGCAAGACCGGCAATGCCCAGTACAATGCCTGCATGCTGAATGGTATCGTTCACAAAATAGAGTGCAGCACCCACGGCTCCAACAGATTTGCGGCAGGCATGGCCAAGCATCTCCTGGAGCCAGTCCCTGGTTATCACCTCGGTATCTGCATTGAGAAACACAAGAACATCACCCCGGGCCCCTCGGGACGCCAGGTTATTCATGGCAGCATAATTAAAGGGAGCATCATATTCCATGAAGGTTACCCGGGCAAGTTTTTTCAGATCGGCAATCAGTTCAAGGGTATCTGGTTGACAGCTCTGGTTATCCACACATATTATTTCATAATTTGGGTATGATGTCCGTGTCAAAACACTTTTCACCGCTGCACCGAGAACCTCGGGCTGATCCCGGAAAGGTATGATGATTGATACCCTGGGCTCGCCATCAAAGGGATAGACAATCCTGAAGGTGTTGTCTGTAATCCCCTTTTCCACCCTGCCTTTCTCTCCCCTTCTTTCAAGGGCATCTTCAATGCACTTCAGTTCATACTTCACTTTATCCTTCGCTTGGCACTTTACGTTTTGACAAACACCGTCCATGCCGCCGGATGATGGCAATAGCCCTTTCATACCCCAGGACGATGGCAACATTTGTTTTATGCCGCCGGATGAGGCCAATACTCGTTTATGGTAGAGTATTTTGGGAATGTGAACAATGCCTTGGGCCATCTCGGTGAGTCTCAGCATGAGATCATATGTGAACTCCTGCTCCCCGGGATGGGTCTTGGGCAAGTCTGTCAATCCGCCGAGGAGTTCGGTGCGAAACATGACAATGCCTCCGGGATAGGCCGGAAAAGAGAGCTGGAGTTCTGGTGACCAACCAGGTTTGAAAAATGGATCATCTCTTACGGCATCCCTTGAGATTTTATCCTCATCACTGTAAAAGATATCCCCTTCCGGATGACGGGATACGGCCAGGCAGCACTCATGCATCGCATCAGGGGATAGCATGTCCAGGGGGTGGATAAAAAGGAAAAAATCCTTTGCCTGATCCTGTATGATTTTAACCAGCTCCCCATATTGACAGCTTTGTTCAATGCTGTCGAAATGCCAGGCATTGCAGGATTGCTGGAAAAGAGATGCCCGGGATTGCCGGATCATATCCATCGTATCACCCTGGAGAGTTTCCATGGAGTGTTCCCAGAAGGGCATGATAACGGCAACGGAGATGCCTGGATCGGTAAGGTTTGACATTCTTCCATGTAAGTCTCCTTCCGATGAAACCACTCCCTGGGGCAGTTGTATTATGGGCTCCTTTTTTTCAATCCCCCGGATCCAGTCATGGTATGCCTGACGATCACCGCCAAGGGAACGGGGACGGCTCCAGAGCCCCAGGCAGTATAGTGAAGAGCCGCCGGTGAGTCCAACCCTGACATACAATGTCATTCCCTTGAAGCCGGAAATGGGATCAAAAATAAAGGATAGAAATGCATTGTCTAAAATTGCCGGTGCCTTAATCTCACATTTTCGCATGGGAAGGGGATCTCGCAGGTCTTTATATATCTCCATAAAGAGAGTGCCTGGATTTATCCTTTGAAATGCTGCCATGAAGAGCTTTATGCAACAAAGATCATCGCAATTAATATCAAGGGGAAAGGCCACGCTTTTGCCGTCATGGATGTCTATGACCGATGTCATGCCGTGGGCATGTCTCTCTTCGTGGATGGAAAAATCGTAGGAAGCCAGGGACGGAAAGGCTCCGGATGGATAACACAGACTCACCGGCTCCAGGAAGGTGGATATCATGACACCATCACATGGGTGGGCACCCCCACCTGGAGAATGCTCTGGAACCCCTGGGGAATTCCCTGGAGCGTCTCCTGGAAAATTCTCTGAATTTTTCCCTGGATAATCCGATATCCTTTTAACATTGTCCATCTTCTCCCGACCCTTTGTAGCTGCATCTTTCATCAATGAAAATAGATTGCGTGTCATTGTATTTTTCATCGTTGAAAAGATATTGCGTACCATTGTATTTTTCATCTGTGAAAAGATATTGCGTACCATGTTTTTCATGAACAGGATAAATTTTATGTAAGCCGAGGCCAGGGCATGGGCCCTTGACAAGGAGATTTCATGGAGCCTCTCTTTCAAATACCGGTTTTCCCCTGCCATGTCATCCAGGGTGCTTTTAATATTTCCCATATCATGGAAAGAGTTGTTAAAGGCCCCTGACAGCACATCAATCAACGAACTCAGTTTTGAGATTACAGCACTTTGATTCTTCAATCTCTCCTTTAAAAATCTTTGGCCGATCTCCCAGGATGAAGGCCCAGTACCAAGCTTGTCATGCCTGAAAATATCCTGGGAAAAATATCTACCCATGTGTTCAACATAAAGAATTTCAGGGTCTTTTCCCGCATCAGGGGCATGTATCCAGAAACCCTCGGAATAGGCCCCGGAACCTCCAAGGGTGATACTTCGGGCATAATCCAGGCATAGGCACTGGGACTTGTAATCAAGCTGGGCAAGCTGACTTTTATAGCAGTCAATGGCCTCCTCCTTGATCTCCATGACAGAGGTTATATCTATGAGTCCATTTATCTCACCCTGTCTGTTGATCTCGTAAAACCAGAGGGAACAGGAATATGAATGCTTTTCAAGAAAATCAAGAACCTTTTGGGTGGTTGCCCTGTGATCCGGATGAATTTCCTGGAAAGAGGGGAGAAAAACGGTATTGGGCATAACTCCCTTTAAAATATCCCCAAGCTCATTTTCGGGCAGGGAACTGCTTTCCACCTTTCTGTCGCCCAGATCAAGATGAAACAAACCCTGGATACCAAGAATCTCCCCTGCCCTGACAGCTTCTTTCTTTCGTATCTCACTATCCCCTCCCATATCCCCGGCGGTCATGAAAACCACATAAACACCAATGCCTTTTGCGGCAGCAAGGGCAATGGTACCCCCCATTCCCAGGGATTCGTCATCCGGATGGGGAGCAAATACAATATAGGGGCCCCGGGGCAAATCAGTCTCATGGTATGGAATCAGATCCTGTTCCATAAATCGTATCATTGAATTTCATTCCTTAATGTGAATATAATTTTGCCATCGAATTTCATTCCTTAATGTGAATATCATGCTGGGGATAGGCTATGACAATGCCCCGCTCCTGGAAAATTTTATAGATTTGAGAGCGGATATCCGTCTCCACAATCAAAAAAAAATCAATGAATGTCCATACTCTGAGGATAAATATCAGGGAACTCTCCCCAAAATCACTAAAAAGGACATCGGGCTCCGGATAACTGAGAACCTTTGGTGTCTTCCGTGCAATCCCGAGGAGGGTATCCCTGACCAGATCAATATCAGAGCCGTGGGCCACATGAACCCTTATTTTTCTTCTAAGACGCTTGTCCTTAAAGCTCCAGTTGATTACCTGGTTGCTGATAAGTTCCGAGTTTGGAATCATTATGGTTGCATTGTCATAGGTCTGCGCCACCGTGGAACGGACATTGGTCTTTCTTATGGTTGCCCAGGTTCCGTTTATCTCTATATCGTCACCCACCTGTATGGGACGCTCAAAAAGCAGTATTATGCCGCTGACAAAATTGTTGAAGATATTTTGGAGGCCAAATCCCATACCAATGCCCAGGGCCCCAAAGGCAACGGTCAGGGTTGTTGCATCAAGTCCGAAAACTATCATGGATACAAAAATCCCGAAAATCCAGATGGAATAGACCGTAATGGTGGTCATGGACTCCTGCACTCCCCTGTCAAGGCCGCTCTCACCAAGGAAATTTTTATGGAAAAAATGACGCCATCCCCTGGCGGCATAGTGGGTGAGAATCAAAATAAAGCCCGCCTTGAAAAGCCCCGCAAGGCTGAAGCCCATGGAGCCGACCTCAAAGGAGTATGTCAAAATTATGAAGAGCCTGGGAAAGAGATAATCACTGCTTGCCCATGAAAGGGAGAGGGCAATGCTGCTCATGAAAAAAAGCATGAAAAAACAGAACTGTTTTACCAGCCACAAAATGGAAATTTTTCCCCCGGGACGTCCCTGATCCTGGGATATATCCTCCCCTTGGTCCTCAATTTTTGCAACGCTTCCTGGTATCCACTCCCGGGACGCTCCGATTATAAGACCCGACCACATGAGTACGATCATGGTTTTGCCCCATGATGTGTACCAGTAGAGGGCAAGGGAACCGTAACCGAGAATCTCCAGCACGATACCGGTGACGGCAATCAAGGTTATGGTGTTCTTCACAGCTTCCGGAATCACTTGAACTGCCCTGTTTCCCTCTTTGCATCTATCCTCTATAAAGGGGAGCAGTCTTTTAAGAAAGTATAAAATCCATCCGTAAAAAAGGCATTCACAGAAGAGACGGTAGGTGATTATAACGCTGCTGTCGCTTCCAACCATGTATCCCAGGATTATATGCACCATTGCAAAGATGGTCATGGCCTTTAGGAAAAATACAATCTCATTGGCCGGGATGCCTGGAAACCTTATTTCGATGGTCTCAATGAACTGGATGAGCCATAGTATAAAGGTGACAATCATCAAAAGCTCCACTATGATATTTGCTGTGACCGCATAGTTGAAAAATAGCCCCAGATTGATACAAAGATAGAGATAGGCTGTAACCATGAAAAGGATGAAATGTGTCCGGATAATTTTAAGGGCCAAGGCACTCCAGTAACGATCTCCGATAAATGGAGAGGAGAGGATACGGGTTATTAAAGAGCGGATTCTCAATGAGACAATCACTATTATGAAAAAGGTAAACGAGAAAGCGGCAAGTTTGTGGATACCTGAAACCCACATGAAACTAAAACTGTTTTTCCAGTGATCTCCCTGGAAGACCGAGCCCAGAACTCCAAGAAGCTCAATGATATCCCGGCCCATGTGATCCCATGTGGCCTGGGCCAGGGGATTCTGTTTCCTGGTCAGAAGATCGGTTTTTTTTGCGTTTTTTATGCGGGATTCCAGATACTCCATCAAAGTTTTGTATTTTGAGCTAATATTTTCAAGAATATCTATTTTATCATTCAATATCCCATCCAATGACTGCATCAGAAGCATTTTTGCAGTAAGGTGGGTTTGGAGTTTTTTCAGTTTGCCATGAAGTGTCACAATGGGTGGTGTATCCAGGGGCACAACGGAAAATTCCGTGAGAAGATTGTCATTGATGAGCTTCTGTTCATAAGCAATACGTTGGCTTTCCCGGAGCTGTTCATTGTGCTGTTTCAGCTTTGACAGTTCGGTAGAGATGGTTGTCATGGATGCCTGGCAGCCCATGTATGCCCTTTCCAGGAGCCTCATATCCATATCAGGCAGGTGAAGCCGACTTTCTATGGTTGTCGCCTCTATGCGATAAATATTTATTTTTGCATCAAAATCATTTTTTGTGTTCCTATGGGCTTCAAGGCGGGCCTCAAGATTGGCAGCTTCCTTCTCTTCAATTTCAAGGGTTTTTGCTATCAAGGTGATCTGATCTTCAATCTTTTTCATATCCATTTCTGATCCGGCCGGAGTTTCAGCCCGGATTGAACCGGCAAGGAAAAATAGCATTCCGGTCAATAGAATCTGAAAAGATAGATGCTTTTTTATCACCTGGAATTTCCAAGGGGTTTGAATCATATGCAATGTTCCTCATGTACAATGTTCCATCTGTTAGAATGACAATGATCTGGCAGGAACGGTCTGTCCAAGTTTATTTCGTTTTGGAAACGGGGCTGAAGCTGTATCACAAATGAAGATTTATGTCTATCATGGCAAAGTTTTGGACAGCAGCTTTACGTTTCAATTGGCCATGATCATCATTTCGACCAAGATTGCAGGGGCGGGTTCCATGCCCGTCCGTTTTTGGGGGGCAGATATGAAATCTGCCTATACTACTCCAGAAAAGGAAATTGGCAGCCTAAAGCCTCTATTTACGGATTTGACAAATTCTTTATCTGGAAATCTATAGGAATTTGGATCAAACGATGATCAGGGCCTTTTAATTAATTTTGGATGCTGCACCATAACAGTGTCTGTTGAACCATAACAATGTAAAAGCTGTGTAAATAAAGGGCCTATGCTCCAGGATTTGTAAACGAAACGTTGTTTAGAATATAAAAAAGGATTTCAAAGAAAAAAGTCTTTGACAAAAAGAAAAGGATTCATCTATACAAGTTTCTGGAAATTTAGACTGAGCGCTCGTTAGGATTTTTAGGATTTAAGAGTGCCGAAACAGAGCCATTTCACTCTCCGTATCCCGATAGATTCACTTTTGCCCAAGCCTCTGATGACGGCTGACCCCCATTTGAACCAAACCATTTGAATTAAACCATTTGAATTAAACAGGAGCAATGACTATGCAAAATCTGTATCGTGAAGTGATGGAACTTAACATGATGGATGATAACGAGCAGAAAGAGAAAGCTGCAAAAGCATTTTTTGAGAAGCTCAACTTCATGGATATCCCGGACTCTTTCAACTGGGCAGAGGAAATTTTTGAAGGGCTGCATGTCAATGAGCGGGGAGAAAATACAGCCCTTATATGGACAGACATCGTCACCAGGGATGTACGCACTTTTACATACAGGGAATTTGCCGAAAATGGAAACAGATGCCTTAATGCACTTAGAAAATCCGGAATTGCCAAAGGCGACAACTTTTATATGATGGTTCCCATTGTGCCTGAGACCTGGTTTGCAACCTTTGCCGGGGTCAAGGGAGGACTTGTAACAGTTCCCACGGCAACTACAATGACCATGAGGGAGCTTCAGTTCAGATTTGAATCATATCCTCCGGATTCCATTATATGTGCGGAAACATATACCGAGCTGATGGACGATGCCATAAAAGCCACCGGGGTGAGCCCCAAAATAAAAATCCTCCTTGGGGAGACCCCCAGGGCGGGTTGGACCAACTACAGTGCCATTGCCAGGGAAGATGGTAATGCCGATGCCGCGAAAACGAAATCCAATGACCTGCTCTTCTGCTTTTTCACCTCCGGCACCACCGGGCTTCCTAAGAAAGTCGGCCATACTGCCGTATCCTATCCTGTGGGCCACCTCTCCACATCGGTCATGGCCGGCATACGTCCCGATGATGTCCACCACAATCTCAGTGCCCCCGGGTGGGCAAAATGGGCATGGAGCAGTTTTTTCGGTCCCCTCAACGTGGGTGCTACGGCCACGGCTTTCAACTTTACGGTACTTGATGGCCCCCTCTATCTCGAAGCCGTGGCAAAGCACAAAGTGTCCGTATTCTGTGCCCCTCCCACAGCCTGGCGTATGTTCATCAACCAGGATATGTCACAGTTTGATCTCTCGTCATTGCGACAGTCAATCGGGGCGGGAGAGCCCCTGAATCCCGAAGTTATCACCCAATGGAAAAAGTTGACCGGAACCGAGATTCGGGATTTCTACGGCCAGACAGAGTCAACGGCCATGATAGGCAATCCCCCCTGGATGGCTGGAAAGATGCGAAGCGGCTCCTTTGGTTATCCATCCTTTATGTACGATGTAGCCCTTGTGGATGACCAGGGCCAAGAGATAACTTTACCTGACGAGCCCGGACACATTGTCGTCAAGCTCGACAGATGGAGACCCCTGGGACTCTTCACCGAATATATAGGCAATCCTGAAAAAATGGCCTCGGTATTTGTGAACAACTATTACTATACCGGTGACAGGGCATCCATGGACCAGGACGGATACTGGTGGTTTGTGGGAAGGGCCGACGACGTGATCAAATCCTCGGATTATCGGGTGGGGCCCTTTGAGGTTGAAAGTGCCCTGGTGGAGCATCCTTCGGTTAACGAGGCCGCTGTGGTGGGAACTCCTGACCCTAAGCGACATCAGCTTGTAAAGGCCTATGTGATACTGAACAAAGGCTATGAACCCTCTAAGGAGCTGGCCCTGGAGCTTTTCCAGCACTCCATGAACATCCTTGCAAAGTTCAAGATTCCGAGAATAATAGAGTTTGTCACGGAAGTACCCAAAACCATAAGCGGAAAAATAAGAAGAATTGAATTGAGGGAGAATGAGGTGGAGAGGCAGAGCAAGGGCGAAAGTGCCAAGGACAATGAGTTTTTTTACTGGGATTTCCCGGAACTGAGTTCAAAGGGCAAGGAGTAGTAGTTGTAGATTGTCATAGTATTACCCCACAAAAATCCAGAGCTATGTTACCTGCATGGAAGCCAAAAAAAGAGCCCGGTGCATACCGGGCTCTAAAGAGTACAATGGCACATAATATGCTAAGCTGCATTTTTAAACTTTTCTTTATCTTTGTTTTTATGGGACGAGAGGGTAACTGATTTTTTGTGACGTTTTCGCTTATTATCAATTTCCATACTCATGGTATTGACCCATCTCTTTACAAAACCAGGATATTCTTAAACTTTGTGGAATCGGAGAGGGTATTGCCGCCGGCATCCTCCCGCTACTATAGCTTTCCAGATAATGAAATCGGCAACCATACTGTAGGGGCAGCCCCTTGTGGCTGCCCTTAAGAATTGATTTGCTGAAATTTTATTCTGGAAGTCTATAGTTTTGGATGATATGAAGGATGCCGAATTCTCATTCTATTTCGTTCAAAAGAAAATCCGCAGCCTGGCTGCATGTTATGCCGTTTCGCCCGCCGTTGGGAATAAGTCCGGCTTTTTCAAGG
>JADGBO010000124.1 GCA_015231465.1 Desulfamplus sp. | reverse complement strand
ATGGAGGAGAGTATGACCAATTTTGAACAGTGGGACTGGGATATTGGCCGCAGAAAAGTGGCTGACATCACTTCATGGCAGGAGAGGTTTTCATATATTGAAGAGTTTTTGCCCGCTTTTGATGGAGAAAGTGTCGCTGCAATTGTAAAAAATGACGATATGGAATTTACGGTATGTTGTCAGAGGGCCGGCAGCGATGATCTTGAGACGTGGGAAACCGGCTACGACAAGGTCTGGAGCTTGAGATACGGCAGGGATGGCCGTCTCTCGGCCCTGGTATCAGATACTGGAGAGTGGACTGTCTGCACCGACGGCGAAGCATGGGAGCAAGGTTACGATTTTGTGTGGAACCTCACCCTGGATCATGACGGCGGGAACATTGCAGTCTCCACCCAGAAGGAGCTGGCCTACGGTGCTGCGGCCAATGACACACCATGGGAAAACAGCTATACCAGACTTACCGAGATGGTAATGGCTCCCGACGGAAAAAAAATTGCCGCCGTGGTTGAGACCGTGCCGGTACTTGAGGGTGAAATTTTCAAATTCCGCAGGGGCTGCTACTCGGTTGCCGTGGACGGCCATGCCTGGAAGAAAAACTTCCTAAATGTCTGGACTCCGGTATTCTCCCGGGACAGCTCCAGTACAGCTGCCACTGTGAGGATATCTCCCGTTGAATACTCCGTTGCCGTGGAAGGAAAAACCTGGACAAATCTCTTTTCATCGGTATGGGAGCCCCTCTTCTCTCCGGACGGCTTAAACGTCACTGCACCAGTGAAAAAAGATGGTAAATGGCACCTTGCCAGGAATGGCGAGATAATCTGGGATAAAGGGTATTTCCAGCTCTGGAGACATCTATACTCACCGGAAGGGAGAAGGATTGCCGCGGTTGCCGCCCCGGAATTCGGCAGATGGACGATTGCCGTGGACAATGTACCCTGGGAGACAACCTTTTCCGATTATGTCACATCTCTGGTATTCAGCCCGGACGGCAACAGAACGGCCTGCGTTTTCAAGGATAAAGGGAAATGGGGTGTTGCTGTGGACGGCACTGCCTGGGAAGAAAGGTTTGACATGGCCTATCATCCCCATTTTAACCATGACGGGACCGCCATTGCAGTCAAGGTTGAAAAGGACGGTTTTTTCCACTGTGCCGTAAACGGCCGGATCATGGGACCGCGATACAATGTAATGGAGGAGCCCATCTTCAGCCCCGACGGCAAAAAAATACTCATCAGGGGACTCCTGCGTAACTTTTATTATCGGGAAGTCTGTCCCATAAAACCAGGGAGGATATAAAATGCACGAACATTATGAATTTGTCACAGGCCCCCTTGCATGGATGGCGTTTCTCATATTTATCTTCGGCAGCCTGTTCAGATTTATCTCCCTCTACAGGCTGGCAAAAAAAAAAGACGGGGCAGTGTTTGAGTACATGAATTTCAAATACGCCCTCAGATCCATTGGACACTGGCTCACCCCCTTTGGCAGCCGAAGCATGCGGCTCAACCCTGCCCTTACCGGAGTGACCTTCCTTTTCCACATATCCCTTTTTACTGTTCCCATATTTGCCCTGGCCCATGTGGTTCTATGGAAGGAGCGTTTTGATATAAGCTGGTTCACCCTTCCCGATGCGGCAATCGATATTATGACCTTTGTGGTCATAGCTTCCTGCCTATATTTTCTTTGGAGACGAATCATGGTTCCGGAAGTCAGATACTTGACCACACCCGGGGATTATATAATTCTTGCCATTGTGGCTGCCCCTTTCATTACCGGATTCTGGGCATACCACCAGTTTCCAGGGTCTGCATCCATGACCATTGTCCACATTATTTCGGGGGAGGTCATGCTTGCTGCCATACCATTTACCAAACTATTCCATATGTTCATGTTTCCCTTTACAAGGGGATACATCGGTTCTGAATTCGGTGGGGTAAGGATGGCCAGGGACTGGTGATGCCGTTATTGCTGCTTAACTCCATGCTGCCATCAAGAAAAAGAATGATTCTAAAAATTTCAACTAACGGCTGACAACTTGTTACTTACATAAAAAAAGAGCCGTCAACCATAAGCATGATTCTAAAACCTTCAAATGACGGCTGACAACTTGTTACTTCTATAAAAAAAGGGAAGCCATGATTGAATCAAACAAAATTTCTGAAATCAAAGATAAAGATACTGAAACGGATGATCAGGGCATTTTAACGGGTGTACGGAACCTTACCCCGGAAAGGATCGAGAATGTCATAGGCCAGGTACTTGGGGATGAGACAGGAGCCAGGCTCAAGGTCTATGTTGACACCTGTGTCCACTGCGGTATGTGCAGTGATGGATGCCACTTCTTTCTTTCCAAGGATCGGAACCCGAGATACTCCCCGGCAGGCAAAGTTAAACAGACCATGTGGGAGATAATTAGGAAAAATGGTCGGGTATCTCCTGATTTTATCAAGAGTGCGGCAGTGGTGGCATACACCCAGTGCAATCTTTGCAAACGATGTGCCATGTACTGCCCCTTCGGCATTGACATTGCCTATGTTATGTCGGTGATGAGGAGGATATGCCATAAACTCGAGGTGGTCCCCCTTTATATTCAGGATACTGCCAACAGCCACTCGGTATCCATGAACCAGATGTGGGTAAAAGATGACGAATGGGTCGATACCCTGATGTGGCAGGAGGAGGAGGCCCAGGAAGCCATTGAGAACCTGCGGATACCCCTGGACAAGGAGGGGGCGGACATATTCTACTCTGTAATAGGGCCGGAGCCCAAATTCAGGGCCCAACTCATCTACCAGGCGGCAGTGATAATGAATGCAGCCGGAGAGAACTGGACCATGCCCTCCATGCCTGGCTGGGACAACAGTGACATGTGCATGTACACAGGTGACTACGAAATGATGGAGCGCCTGAAAAGATCCCATTTTGAATGTGCCACAAAGCTCAGGGCCAAAAAAATAGTCATGGGGGAGTGCGGCCATGCCTTCCGCTCCGTATATGACATGGGAAACAGGGCCCTTGGATGGAGGATGCCGCCCATAGAGGTTATCCATTCCATTGAGTACTTCAGCGATCTGCTGGATGGGAACAGACTGAAGCTCAAGAAAAAATTTGAACGTCCGGTGACCCTTCACGATCCCTGCAATGTGATAAGGGGAAGAGGTCTCCATGAGATGTCAAGAAATATTGTAAGGAACACCTGTGAGACCTTCATTGAGATGACCCCCAACCGAGAACACAACTACTGCTGCAGTGCCGGAGGAGGTGTTATAAACTGCGGACCTCCGTTTAAAAATGCAAGGGTGGAGAGCGGCAGGATCAAGGCGGAACAGCTCCTTGCCGCCAAGGCCCAGGGTGCCGAGGTGGTCATATCTCCATGCCACAACTGCCACGGAGGACTTGAAGACACTATCCATCACTATAATATAGGCATGGATTTGAAATTTTTCGGCGATATAATTTATGAAATTATGGAACTGCCCGGGCAGCAGTAAGCAACCCTAAGGGGCAACCAATGTCTGCCCTCCATGAAGCAGGAATTTTTCATCATTACGGGTAAGAATAAGCAAGAAAAAAGGAATAGATTCAATGAAGATGAACAGCAAATACACTGAAAAAATAAAGTCCTTAAAAATAAATCGGCTGCCGGGGATCATGCTTCTTGTATCTCTTTTTATCATAACCGCAGGCATAGTCCAGGGTAATGACTGCTACCCCATAAACGGAGAGACTATAGAACAGAATACCAATTCAAGACCCTTTGTCTGTTTTGACCATGACCGGCACAATGAAAAGGCAGGGCTGGATGAGTGTTCCCTATGTCATCATGTCTATGAAGGGGGCAGGCTCGTCCCCCATGCATCCTCGGATGATACCTCCTGTTCCGAGTGTCATGCTACCTCCAATGAGCTTGACCTGGCCGTGAAATACCATAAACTGTGCAGGGACTGCCATCTGGGCGAAAAAAAGGGACCCGTTGTCTGTGCCCAGTGCCACGTCAAAAACCCCTGAAGAGAAACATCTTCTTAGTCTAATCCATGTGTGCTATAGACTTCCAGAATAAGATTTCAGGAAATCAATTCTTAAGCACAGCCGCAAGGACTGCTCCTACAGTATGGTTGCCGATTTCATTATCTGGAAAACTATATGTGGGGGAGATCGCCTCTTTTATTAAATTTTGGAGATAATACTGAATGAGTTTATGGAGGAAGCAGTGCCGAGAATAGCCTATTTTTTTGGAATTTCAATCTCCATGTATCTTGATGACCATGGAATTCCCCATTGTCATGGTATCTTTGGGGATTATGCGGCATCATTTTCCATTGAGGACGGACAAATTCTTGCCGGCCAGATGCCTCCGAAACAGGAGAAAAAATCAAAGATTGGATTATGCTAAACCAATACGATTTAAGGGAAAAATGGGATGAACTCACCAATTAAAACGCCGTGGAAAAAGGTGGCAGAAGTCCATCCCAACGAGAATTTCATTCTCGATTTGACTTGGGAAGATGGAACACGAACCCAGCTTGATTTGAATGAACGCATTCATCAAAATGACAAATTTTGGCGTCTGCGAAATCCACGATATTTCAACAAGGTATCGGTTGATATTCTGGGGGGTATCTGCTGGCCGGAAGAAGAAGATTTATCCCCCAATTTTTTGGCGTTTCACAGTCATCCTTAAATGCACTCCGATTTTGGAATAAGCCTTAAAAAAAACATCTTCTTAACATCATCCATGTGTTGGGTGATCGGTACATACCGTCACAAATACACCAGGGTCTGCTCACCGCATTCAACTTGAAATTAACATAGTTGTAAATTAACATAGTTGTTGAAGGATTGGAAATAACCATGAACATTGAATATAAAATCAACGCTCCGATATCAGAAGATCAGTTCATCGAATTATTACGTGAATCCTCACTGGGAGAACGCAGGCCAATTGAAGACCTAAAATGCATGGAAGGTATGGTGAAAAACAGCAATTTAATGATTACCGCATGGGATGAAAAAAAACTTGTCGGCATTGCTCGCTCTTTGACAGACTTCCATTATGCCTGCTATATTTCGGATATTGCAGTTGACAAACAATATCAAAAAATAGGTATCGGAAAAGAGCTGCAAATTATGACTCAAATACAGTTGGGCCCAAAGTGCAAACTAATATTAATTCCGCACCCTCAGCCAATTCATATTATGAATACATTGGGTTTACAAACAATCAAAGGTGTTGGGTACTTGAGCGTGGTCACAGCTTACGGTGATTTGCTTGGCCTGTATCACTTTATGAACTTTATGACAGAAAAACTCGGGTTAAATCTACCTGATATTATTAACGATTCAAGTTAGCTGCCAAATTTAGAATTGCTGATAAATCTATGCTCTCTTGACTAAAGTTATCAAAAAAGATAATGGTTTGGGTGACTTGCTGTTCCTACAAGTACACCCGGGGGATTAATACTAATGAACCATGATACCGGCACAATTCTATTTGCCTTTGCTCTGACGCTTTTTGCGGGCCTTGCCACCGGCATCGGCAGTGCAATGGCCTTTTTCACAAAGACTACCAATCCAGGTTTTCTCACTGCATCACTTGGCTTTTCAGCCGGTGTAATGATATATGTCTCCATGGTGGAAATTTTTGTCAAGGCCCGGGAGTCCCTGTCTGCCGCACTCGGTGATTCCCAGGGATATCTTGTAACAACCATCGGCTTTTTTGCAGGTATGCTTTTGATTGCCCTGATCGACAAAATGGTGCCTTCCTTTGAGAATCCCCATGAAATAAAAGATGTTGAAGATATCCATGGGATAAAGGAGAAGCCGGAAGAAATCCGCAAAAAGCATAATTTAAAGCGTATGGGCATTTTTTCCGCACTGGCCATTGCCATTCATAATTTTCCCGAAGGAATTGCCACCTTTGTGGGTGCCATCAATGATCCTGCACTGGGAATCACCATTGCGTTGGCCATTGCCATCCACAATATTCCCGAAGGGATTGCCGTGTCCGTGCCCATCTATTATGCCACCGGAAGCCGCAGTAAAGCCTTTGGCCTATCCTTTCTCTCAGGTCTCTCGGAACCCCTTGGAGCTGTTGCAGCCTACTTTCTGTTTATGCAATTTTTCAATGATTATGTGTTCGGCCTTCTTTTTGCCATTGTTGCGGGGATCATGGTATTTATCTCACTGGATCAGCTTCTGCCCACGGCAGAGCAGTATGGAGAACACCATGTGGCAATGTATGGTGTTGTATCGGGTATGGCTGTGATGGCCGCAAGTCTTTTACTGTTTTCGTGATGCAATAAATGGATGAAACAGCAGAAGAATTTGGAGATACCATACCCGCTCCAAAAGGGCGAAAATTAGCATTTGTATAAATTTTATTAAACATCTATCAAAATTGAGGTTAAAAAATGAGATTGAGACAGAATTCCGGAATTTCTTTGCCAATGGCATCATTTTTCCCCATCTTTTTTCCCCCCGCCCTTTTTTCCCCGGCCCTTTTTTTTCGTGCCTTTTTTTCCCTTTTTTTCCTTTGCTGTACCATGTTTTTCTTTGCCCCGGTAATTTTGGGCCCTGCACATCTTTTTGCCGGACATGGCACGGACCCGGGCCGGGATATCCACCTGGAATCCATTAACTTTGCCTTTGATTCGGACAAGGCCATTGAAGATTTAAAACAACTTGAACGCATCAAGGCTTTCATGGAAAAAGATGAATCCCTTATTTTGGAGATCAGTGCCCATACAGATACCACAGGCACTGAAAGGTATAATCTTGATTTATCCCAAAGAAGGGGGGAAGCGGTCAAGGGTGCATTGACGGGCATGGGGATAGACCCTGGAAGAATATTTATAAAAGCCAATGCCTTCACTCTTCCCATGGCACCTGACAAGGATCTGGAGGGAAAACTTCTGAACCGCAGAGTCGATTTCAGCATCTTCAGGCTCAGGGACGGCCTGCGGGATTACTACTATCGGGACAATACTTTCATCAAACCCCTGGAGACGGAATATACTGGAGACCGCCGGATTGGAAAAAAAGATGACCCGGGTGGAAAAGAAGGAGACTGGACAGGAAGCGGACAGGACAGGGCAGTCCGAGATGACCTGGTCCGGGTGGAAGGCCCTTCCATGGACGATGTCATGGATCGCCTGGATCGCCTGGAGACCCTGCTCAAAGATGGGGACGGTACAACCCGTGCCCATGCTGAAGGCCCCTTGGACTCTTCCGGAGGCAGCACCGGTTTTCAGCTCTTCTCCAACAATATATTCTCCCTTTCCGGAGGAGTCGGTGCCAATAACGGTGAGTTTCTTGGAAACCTTGACGGAAGACTTTTTCTTCCGCTTTCCGACCATATCTTTGCCCTCCAGGGCGGATTCCGTGCCGATATGACCGAAGAGTTCAATGAGTATCAGATGGATGCCGGCCTTGTGGGGAGACATGGCTGGTACCAATTCGGGCTTTTTGCCTCCATGAAGCTCGTCAACATGGATATGTACAGCTCCACCGGAAACCTATCCCAGGTACATGCCGGAGCTGCCAGGCTGTTTGACAAGGGAACCCTCGGCATATTTTTCACCCGGGCCATCCAGGATGAGGATGTGGTGGAGAGCCGGAGTGATTTCAGGGATTTTGAAAACAGGCGTGACCTATACACCACAGAAACCTATCTAAAGGTTAGCGACAAGATTGGCATCAACATGGAGTATGGGTTTGACAACGGTCTTCTTCTCCAGGGAGATGTGGGTTCCCAGAATGCCGATGATGCGGATATTTTCGGTTCACTGCGCCTCAGTTATCCCCTCCATGCCATGGGCGGCGACGGTGCCTGGCGTGTTGTGTGCCAGGCAGACTACAACAACGGTTATCTCGAAAAAAAGGACAACTATTCGGCCTTCCTGGGCATGGAATTCACAGGAGGGGCTTCAGGCCCTTATGGAAACGGATCTGGAACATCCGGAAAATTTGCCCGGGTAAGCCATGAGCCGGATTCCCCGCCGGCCATGAGACCCATGGCCGTCCAGAGAATCAGTTACGATGTAAAGAGCCGCACATCGGTTCTCCACTCGGGTGTCAACGATGCTCCCACGGTCTCCATAAGAACTTCCACTATCCAGGGAGCCTCTCCCCTGGCCGTGACCTTCACTGCCGTTGCATGGGATTCCGATGGAGTTATCCTATCCTATCAATGGGATTTCGGTGACGGAAATCAGGGTAATGGAGAAGAGGTGACCCACACCTATGAAGGTTCAGGTCTCTACAGGGCCACCCTCACTGTAACCGACAACAAGGGAGCCCGCTCTTCGGCATCCACAAATGTTGATATTTTAAATGCCCCGCCCCAGGTCTCCATCACATCCACTCCTCTCCAGGGGGGCTTTCCCCACAAAGTGACATTCACCGGCTCCTTTTCCGACAGCGACGGCTACGTAACAAGCCATGAGTGGGACTTTGGAGACGGCACAACGGCAACGGGTGAAAGCGTCACCCATACCTTCAAGCAGCCTGGAACCTACCATGTGCAGTTGAAGGTCATCGATAACCTCATGGCCGTATCCACCGCCACAGTCACCGTAACGGCAACCAGCCATCCCCCGGGGGCGGCTCTCAAGTTCACGGTCTTTGATGCCGCTCTCCGGAAATACAGCTTCCATTGTGAAGCATGGGATACCGACGGCACAATCCGCACTGTTTTATGGAATATGGGGGACGGCACATACAGCAACCTATGGGCCCTGGATCACACCTACGATAAACCAGGAAATTATCGGGTGACCCTTACCGTCACCGACAGCCAGGGCCTTACGGCCAGGGACAGTGCCATTATCACAGTGCCTTGACATATAATATAGTGGGGTGTCTAAAAACCAATTTGATGCCCAAATCGTGATGATGTAGAGACGCAATGCATTGCGTCTCTACCGTTGATGGTCAAAAAATGAGCAATCGAAAATGTCAGATTTTGACACCCCACATATATAGTTTTCCAGATAATGAAATTGGCAATCGTACTGTAGTGGCAGTCCCCTGGGGCTGCCCTTAAGAATGGATTTGCTGAAATATTTTGGGCTTGATCATCTTTTAGGCCAGTGTCGCCATCTTGTAGGGGCAGACCTGTGTGTCTGCCCTGGTGAAGGGCGAACACACAGGTTCGCCCCTACGTTGCTGGCCGAAATAATGATCAAGGCCAATATTTTTCTGGAAGGCTATAGTTTTCCAGATTTCATCTATCTTTCAAGAAGGGCAACGGACTCAATGTGAAAAGTGTGGGGAAACATGTCCACAGGCTGAATCTCCAATGTACGGTAAACAGGAGCCAGCATGGAGATGTCCCGGGCCAGGGTTGCAGGGTTGCAGGATACATAGACAATCCTTTTGGGTGACATGAGAAGAACCCGGGAGACAACATCCTTATGCATTCCCGCCCTGGGGGGATCAATCACCATGACATCGCACCGTCCGGCAAGCTCCGGCAGGAGATACCTGGCATCCCCCACATGAAACCGGCAGTTCTCCACTCCGTTCATGTGGGCATTTTTCCGGGCATCCTCAACAGCACCCTCAACAATTTCGATCCCCAC
>JADGBO010000123.1:2939-9777 GCA_015231465.1 Desulfamplus sp. | reverse complement strand
GCACGCATCCTCCGGTGTGATGACCTGAGAAACGTAGTTCTCAAAGAACTTAGGCTGGTCAACATAGGGCTTGTTATCTTGCGATTTCAAGCCCCTACGGTCACGAAGTGCCGTAGGGGTAGTTGACTGGATCAGTCAATCACCGGGCATCAAGAATTTCCCGTATCTTAGCCGACATATCACTCATGACAACGGGTTTTAAAAGCAGTGCCCGGACATTTATGGATTTAATGGTCTCGGCCGAGATTCTTTCACTGAAACCGGTACACATCATTATGGGAATATCGGGACGAATTTTGACAAGTTCCAGGGCAAGGCGGTCCCCGGCAAGATGGGGCATTGCCATGTCTGTTATCACAAGATCAAACTTATCGGGGTTATCTTTGAAGAAATCCAGGGCTTCAAGGCTGCTGGTGAAGGCGGTAACATGATATCCCAACTTTCCCAGCATCTGCTTCTCCATGGAGATGATAAACTCCTCGTCATCCACAATCAAAATTCTCTCACTGCCTCCGGGAATCTGTTTTACTGCATCGGTTTTCCTGGGCTCGATGGAGCTTTGGGCTATGGGCAGATAGACATGGAACACCGTGCCTCCGCCGGTTCTGCTCGTGACCCGGATTCCCCCTCCGGCTCCGGTGACAATGCCGTGGACAACGGATAATCCCATGCCGGTGCCCTTGCCTTCGGCCTTGGTGGTAAAAAAGGGATCGAATATTTTTCTTATGATCCCTTCGGGAATTCCAGTCCCTGTATCCGACACCGACAGGCAGACAAACTCCCCGGGCTCCAGACCCGTATCCATGACGACATCGGATTCCGTATCCATGACTACATCGGATTCCTTCGTCTCCCTGCCGCCATCCGTAGCACTATACGTACCACTACCGGTGCCGTTATCGGTGCCGTTATCGGTGCCGCCATATATGACTGCCCGGCCGGCCGATTTGTTGGAAGGATAAGATTTTGGAACATCCCCGGCAGTGAGTACTGCCTTTTTCAAAGCCACGGTCATCACTCCGCCGTTCTCTTCCATGGCATGGAAGGCATTGGTGGTGAGGTTCATGATAACCTGGTGTATCTGGGTGGGATCGGCCTTTATGGGAGGGGACGAGGAGTCGATATTATGCTTTATGGATATTGTGGTGGGAATGGAGCTTCTGATGAGCTTAAGGGCCTCCTTGAGAATGTACTGGACTTTCATGAGTTTCTCTTCGGTGGGCACCTGCCTGGAAAATGTGAGTATCTGGCCCACAAGCTCCCGGGCCCTCAAAGATGCTGAATATATCTCATTAAGGCTTGATACCAGGGGGCTGTTCTGGGGAAATTCGGACAAAAGCATTTCCGTGTGTCCCATGATGGGAAAGAGGATATTGTTGAAATCATGGGCAATTCCTGCGGCAAGGGTTCCGATGGACTCCATCTTCTGGGCCTGCTGGAGCCTCTCCTGGAGATTTTTTATCTCGGTGGTATCCCGGAAGATGGTTATTTTGGAGTATGTTCCATCTTCATTGGCAAAAAGAGACGCTGATGTGTGATAGGAACGATTATCCTTGGGACTTACGATATCCTGCTCCACATGGCCCATCTTTTTGAGATCAATATTTCGGCACCAGGGACATCTGGAAGTGAGGCCGTGAACGGCCTCAAAGCAGAATTTCCCCTCCATGCCGGATCCAATTCTCAGGGCCATGGCAGGATTGACATATTGAACACGAAAATCTTCGGAAGCTATATAGACAGGATCTTTGAGGCTCTCCATCATCCTCTGATATTTATGATCGCTCTCCTGGAGCCTCCTGTCAAAGAGTGTTCGATCCGACTCCTTTATTCTGGCATGCTCCAGGGCAATGGCCGAGATACCGACAAAGAGTGTAAGCAGCTCGGCATCCTTTATGTCAAAGCCTCCGGGTTTGTTTGCCAGTCCTATGACTCCGATGGTTTTAGATGCAATGTTAATGGGCAAAAACATTACGGAAGAGAGGGAAACATGCCCCGGAGGCATCAGGGTTTTCCATTCACTTTCATTGAAATTGTTTTCAAAAACCGGCTTTCCCGTTTTATAGGCAACCCCACGGAGTCCCCGCAGGGGCATGGGAAGGGCGGGGTCAACATAACAGGGTTGTCCCCCGTCATCAAGGAAAACGAGATCATTGGATGTTCCGTCCTGGGTCACAAGGGCCACATAGCCGGAATCTGCCCCCACAAGGGTCTTGCAGGCCTGGAAAATTTTTCCGGCGGCATCTTTAAATGTACTGCACAGGGGAACTGATCTTGCCGCATCCAGCATCAATGCCAGTCTCTCCCTCTCCATATCAAGGAGTGAAATCTCTTTTTGTATATTTTCAATGTTATGATTTGACATTACAAAGCCTTTTTATAGAAGGTGGCGTAAAACCCATAAGCCATCGCAGGGTATAGGAATAATAAATTTGATTTTAGACTTTGTACGGCTTTTTTACAACCTTTTGAAACTGATTATTTTAACATTTGCTATAGACTTCCAGAAAAATATTTTAACAAATCCATTCTCAAGGGCAGCCACGGGGGGCTGCCTTTAAGCGGGCCAGAATTCTTCCCATGATGTATTTTTTGAGGGCAGCCACAGGGGGCTGCCCCTATGTTCCTAATTTCATTATCTGGAAAACTATAAACCATAACCCCGACTCCTTGAAAAACATAAAACCGATTCCTTGACACCTCTCATTGACATTGCCCTGATTATCCTGTACTTAAATTCTGACCATTACTGCTTTGTCATGCCTGTGTGCCCCACAGCAGGTGTACCGCTAAAATCACCCAATAATAACATAACAACATAAACATACTTAGGAGCAATTCATGGGTAAAGATAATATCATCCGCATTGATAATCGTCAGTTTACCTTTGAGCCTGGTGAGACGATCCTTGATGTGGCCCGGCGCAATGACATATTCATTCCCACCCTGTGCCACTTAAAGGGAACAACTCCCACAGGTGCATGCCGGGTCTGCATGGTAGAGGTAAAGGGAGCAAGGGATCTGGTTCCCTCCTGTGCTTCCCCGGCCGCCCCGGGCATGGAGGTACGCAGCGAATCCCCGGAGGTGATCAAGGCCAGAAAACAGATCATTGAACTAATGCTATCCTCGGGCAATCACAACTGTGCCATAAGAAAATTTGACCCGGATGACTGGACATCCTTCCATCTGAAGGTACTCAAGGATGACAACTACAACGAACTCTGTCCGGTGTGGGGAGATTGTGAACTCCAGAATCTTGCATACAGATACCAGGTAACCACCAGGGCCATGCCTGTTTCCGACTGCAAATATCCCATGGAGACGGACAACCCTTTCATACTGAGGGATTTCTCCCGCTGCATCCTGTGCGGACGATGCGTCCAGGCATGCAGGGAGATCCAGGTCAATAATGCCATAGATTTCGGTTACAGAGGTGCCTCCGCCAAAATAGTCGCCGGAACCGATCTCCCCCTGAAGGATTCGGACTGCGTTTTCTGCGGAGAGTGTGTCCAGGTATGCCCGGTGGGGGCACTGGTTCCCAAAGAGACACTTGCTTCAAAACAGCGATTCAAAGATACCCCCACAAAAACAGTAAAGACCACCTGTTCCTACTGCGGAGTCGGCTGCCAGATGAATCTCACTGTCCAGAACAACAAAATTGTGGAGGTCAACGGAGTTGAAGATTGTGCCCCCAACAACGGAAGCCTGTGTGTCAAGGGCAGATACGGATACCATTTTGTGGCCTCCCGGGACCGCCTCACCGCCCCCCTGGTAAAAAAGAACGGCTCATTCCATGAAGTGGGCTGGGATGAAGCCCTCTCCCTTGTGGCCCAGCGTTTTACACAGATAAAGGAGAAGCACGGCTCCGACTCCATGGGAGTCCTGACCTCGGCCAGGGTGACCAACGAGGACAACTATATTGCCCAAAAATTTACCAGGGCGGTGTTGAAAACCAATAACATAGACCATTGTGCCCGCCTTTGACACTCCTCCACCGTAGCCGGTCTGGCTGCAGCATTTGGAAGCGGTGCAATGACAAACACCATTGCCGATATAGAGACGGCGGATGTCATTCTGATAACAGGCTCAAATACCACGGAGAACCATCCGGTTCTTTCGGCTTTTATCAAAAGGGCTGCCCTTAAGGGAAAAACCGTCATCGTGGTGGATCCAAGAAAGATCAAAATGGTGGAACATGCAAAAAAATGGCTCCGGCCCGGGCTGGGCACAGACATTGCCTGGATCAACGGACTCATGCATGTGATAATTGAAGAGGGTCTGCATGACCAGGCCTTTATTTCAGAACGCACAGAAGGATTTGAGAATCTAAAAGAGACGGTAAAAAAATACACTCCTGAATACGTGGAACAAATTACAGGAATCGCTGCATCGGATATCATTGGGACTGCCCGCATATTTGCCCGGGCAGACAAGGCAAGCATCTGCTACTGCATGGGAATCACCCAGCACACATGCGGAACCGACAATGTAAAATCCCTGGCCAACCTCTCCATGCTCTGCGGACATCTCGGAAAACCAGGCGGAGGGGTAAATCCCCTCCGGGGCCAGAACAATGTCCAGGGAGCCTGTGATATGGGGGGACTGCCCAATGTTCTCACCGCCTACCAGAAAGTTGACGATTCCGGTGCCGTGAAAAAATTTGAGAGTGCATGGAACGTTACCGGTCTCTCAACCAAACCCGGCCTGGCAGTCACCGAGATGATCCAGAAAGCGGAAAAGGGAGAGTTTAAATCCCTCTACATAATAGGGGAAAATCCCCTGGTGTCGGATCCTGATCTCAACCACGCGGAAAAGGCCTTCGGCAATCTTGATTTCCTTGTGGTACAGGATATCTTCATGACGGAAACGGCAAAAATAGCGGATGTGGTACTTCCCTCCTTCTGCTTTGCTGAAAAAGAGGGTACCTTTTCCAATACGGAACGGAGGCTTCAGAGGGTAAGAAAGGCCGTTGAAGCCCCGGGTTTTGCCCGGGAGGACTGGAGAATAACCTGCGAAATAGCAACCCGCATGGGAACCCCCATGGAGTATGCCCATCCGGAGGAGATATTCCAGGAGATCAGAACCGTGACACCTTCCTATGCCGGCATAACCTGGGATCGCATTGACAAGGTTGGCATCCATTGGCCATGCCCCACCACCGAACACCCAGGTACCCCGATTCTCCATACTGCCCAGTTTACAAGGGGCAAGGGACTGTTCCATGCCGTAGAGCATCAGCCCCCGGCGGAAATCCCGGACAAAGAGTATCCATTGATGCTGACCACGGGAAGGGTTATTTACCATTACCATACAGGGTCCATGACCATGCAGACCAAAGGATTAAACACCATGGCACCTGAATGTTTCGTGGAAATATCCCAGGGAGATGCAGCCAGGATGGGTATTGAAGACCAGGAGATGATCCAGGTCTTCTCAAGAAGGGGGAAAATTCAGGCCAGGGCAAAAATATCACCCATGGCCGTTGACGGCACGGTATTCATTCCGTTCCACTTTGCCAGGGCTGCCGCCAACAGGTTGACCAACGCGGCAATAGATCCAGTTTCAAAAATTCCTGAATTAAAGGTTTGTGCCGTAAGCATTGAAAAGGTTGCGGCATAGTCCAAGATACATCCCATTAACCAAAGAAATCCTGAAGGATCAAACAATCAATGATTCTTCAGGATTTCCGGCATCATTCAGTTATCATTTTATACTTTTCAAGAGGGTATGCTTATTTTTATAAACGGCCATGGCGGTGAACCCGCCACAATGAACCCGCCACAATGAACCCGCCATAATCGAAGTGATGAAAGTCCCGGGAGCCTTAAAATAAGGGGACTTTGGCATCCTTCATATCAGATTAAAGTAGTTTACACTTCTTGTCTGGAGTAGAGACGCAATGCATTGCGTCTCTACCGCCGGGTTATGTTGCCATTGGAAAAGTGTAAACCGGCAAATGAAGGATGCCGGGACTTTCATATAAAAAGTTTATTTTTCATCCCCCAAAAGGGTTCCAATGCAAAATCCCCTGGGGGATGCCTTTGCCTTGTTTTTAATGCCTGCCATAATATTGCCGGCATCTTCAATGGAACATAGACTGTCTCTCTCCGGAGGCAGCTCCAGAATGGCCGTGCTTATGCTGGTGAGGGGAATCTTTTTCTCAACGCCATCTCTGTCCTTTGCCACTATATAACCATTTTTTATGGCCCGGGGGTCATAGAAACTTTCCGCATCTCTTTTAAAACGATCTGCCATAAGATTCACCTCTGCCAGTATATCATCGGCGGAACACCCCTTTATGCCGAGGAAAAAATCGTCTCCACCCACATGACCTGCAAATCGGTTTGGAGAGAGACCCACGGCCTCTTTGAGAATCTCGGAAAACATCAAAATCAGACGATCTCCATTTCTGAAGCCATAAATATCGTTAAAGGGCTTGAAATGGTCAAAATCAAAATAGATCAGAACATAGCCTGAGGATGTATCTGAAAGGGCCCTGGAAAAATATTCATGGATCATGGTGTTCCCCGGCAGTTTCGTAAGCGGATTTTGATTCCTTGCCTGGGTGAGATTTCTTTCGTTTATGATCTTCAGAAGGGATTGGGAACTTATGAATCCCGCATACTTCTGGTTATCAATAATTATAATTCCTTCATTGCTGCTGAACCGGGCATAGACCTCCAGCATTCTTTCAAGGGATGTGTTCATGTCCGCAATGGGTGTTTTTGTGATAAACCGGCTTATGTCCTTCCCAAAGGTCGGATTCTCAAGAAGCTGTCTTCCATATTTATGAAAAATGAAACTTTTGAATGCTGTCTCCCGGATGATCCCCAGGGGT
>JADGBO010000123.1:1678-2195 GCA_015231465.1 Desulfamplus sp. | reverse complement strand
TGGAGTACGTTATCCTCCAGGGCTTGATTAAAAAGATCATCTATGGAGAAGAATCCGGCTTCCTCATGTTTTCTCAGAAGTGCCTCAAAGCCGAAAACATTGCCGGTGTGGATGTTCACGATGGGTTGAAATGCATAATCAATTTTTTCAATCCGCACCCCCCACTCCTTTGCCTTAATCGTGGAAGTCACCTTGCAATTATTTGCTGCATAAACTTTTGATATTGATGATAAAACCGACAACATTGCCGCCTCCTGGAACCCCCTGTGTTGATTTGCTCAATTATCTAACAGCCCCATGAACCCTTGCAGGCTATTACGATGATGAATCTTTATCGCGAAAATACCCATATCATCTTTAATGATCCGGGCGGCCGGAGTTCGGCCATCAAGATTCTAAAAGAATATCAGAGCAGTGTTAGGAAATTATGAGCCGGGAGAATTTTTTGTCGATTTATTCAACTATAACTAAGCATGAGTCCCTGGCTGATTTTGAGCCAGCCGTCCAGGGTGACAAA
>JADGBO010000123.1:0-1206 GCA_015231465.1 Desulfamplus sp. | reverse complement strand
CGCACAAGGGAGACCACCACAACGATCTTCACATAGGATGTAACCATCATAAGGGCAAAGGGGGCAATGCCCACGGATACCATCATAAAGATCAATGTTACAGGACTTAATTCAAACATTCCTCCTGTCAACTGTCACCTTCCCTGGTTAAAACAAATATTATCATTATAAATCAATTATTAAGGGCAGCCGCAAGGGACTGCCCCTACAGTATGGTTGCCAATTTCGTGATCTGGACGGCCATGAGATCGCCCACACCGACAATTTTTCCCCTGGCAACGGCCCTGTCATTGACCTTGATATCCACGGGAACTCCTTCATCAAGCCTGTGGGGCATCTCAATGACCCTGCCCGGCACCAGGGCACTTATCTCCCCTATGGTCATGGTCATCCTGCCCACCTCGAACACAAGCTCCAATTCAATGTCACTGTTTTTTCCGGGCAGGAGAGTACCCTTTGTTGCATCCCCCTCCTGGCCAGCACCATTCCTTACCTGTCCTGCACCATGATTTTCCATATCAGTCCTTCCCGGCATTAACAATGATTTTGAAGATGCCGGAACCTCTATACCCGTAAAGGTGATGGAGCTGCCCCCCGGGTCATAATCACACAAAAAAAGATGGGGAGCCATGCCAAGGGCCATCCCTGAATCCCTGGGATACCATTTTTCAGGTATCAGCACATCTCCCGCCTCCAGCCTGCAAAGATCAGCAAATTTCAAAACAAGGCTGCCTGCCTGGAATGAAATCTCCTTTTCAAGGGATAAAATCGACTCCCTGTTCCATATCCTGGGTGGAAAAAGAGAAAAGGCCCTCTCCATGAATGCCACAGAAGATTCATTAAAGGGGACCATCAAAAAGCCATTGACTCTTCCATGCCTTTGTCCGTCAACATCTCCATCCCTTTGTCCGTCAACATCTCCATCCCTTTGTCCATCAACATCTCCATGCCTTGGCCTGTCAATATCCCCATTCCTTTGGCCGTCAATATCTTTGCCCGGTTCATCCCTTGGCCCGTCAACACTGTTTAATCTGTCAAAGGTCAGTTGAAATCCCACATGGAAAAATTGCCCGGCACCGGACCCGGCAGGGTCTGCAATTTTTACGGGACATCCCAGCACTCCCTCCAATCCCTCCAGGGCCCTTGACAAAAAAGCTTCCACAAGTGCCATTAAAATTTCCCCGGGCAGGGACTCCACAGATATTC
>JADGBO010000122.1:493-9798 GCA_015231465.1 Desulfamplus sp. | reverse complement strand
CCGCCGCCAATGGCCTCTATTACGGTGGCAGGACCTGTAACGACATCTCCTGCTGCAAAAACTCCTGGATGGGAAGTTTCCATACAGGCATGTTTGACCTCAATGGTACCACGACGGGTCCACTTTATGCCTGTGAAGGCTTTCATACCCTCCACATCCACATACTGACCAATGGCACTGATGACGGCATCCACCTCCATCAGATAATCACTCCCCTCCACAGGCACCGGATACATCCTGTCACTGCCCTCTTTTTTAACCAGCTCACCCTTGACGCACGAAAGACCGGTAACCCTTGTTCCATCTCCGCATATCCCAGTGGGAATGGTGAGAAAGGCAAACTCAATTCCCTCCTCTTCTGCATGCTCCACCTCCTCAATATCCGCGGGCATTTCAAAACGGGTCCTCCTGTAAGCTATGGTAACAGACTGGGCACCCAGCCGCAGGGTTGTACGGGCCGCATCTATGGCCACATTTCCGCCGCCTATGACCACGACCCTTTTGCCAGGTACCCGTCTCTCTCCCAGGGCCACCCGGCGCAAAAAGGAAACCGCGTCAATGACACCCCGGCCCATGTAGGCATCTTCCCCCTCCAGGCCCAGGGTATAGGCTTTATGGGCACCAATGGCTATGAAAAATGCCTCGAAACCCTCTCCTTTGAGATCATCCAGGGTCACATCCTTTCCAAAACGGGTGTTATAACAGAACTCCACCCCAAGGGATTCTATCATGGCCCACTCACGGTCTATAACCTCCCTTGGAAGGCGGTATCTTGGAATTCCCACCATGAGCATACCCCCGGGAACAGGAAGGGCCTCTATTACACGCACCTTATAGCCCATGAGGGCAAGATAGTAGGAGGCGGAAAGACCTGCCGGCCCTGCACCCACAACACATACTTTCCTGCCGTTTAAAGGTTTCCGGGGAGGATTGACGTATCTTCCGTGGGACATGGCACGCTCGGCGGCAAAGGCCTTGAGAAACTTTATGGAAACCGGAGTATCCATCCTTCCCCTTACACACATCATTTCACATGGACGGGTACAGACCAGGCCGCATACCCAGGGAAGGGGATTGTCCCGGCGGATAACCTCAATGGCCTCGTCATCCCTGCCCTCTCCAATAAGACTGATATAAGTGGGTACATCAATTCCCGCGGGACATGCCATCTGGCATGGAGACGGGGCAAGGCGAATGCAGTCCATGGATGCACAGTTTCCAGTCTCAAGATGACTCAGAAACACCTCCCGTTCGTTACTCAGAACCGATTTCAGGTGATTGCCCAGCTCAACTCCCCTGGGACTTGGACCATGGCCGGCAGGACCTTGGGTTTCATGGAAATACTCTTCCCCAAGGGCATCTATGGCAGAGAGATGATCTCTGCCGGCATGGCCGTTGGCAATCTCCTCAAGCAGTTTCAGAATCTGTTCTGAAATACGTCTGATTCTCGGCTCTTTCAAGCTTCCGGAATTCAACTGATCCGAAAGATACAGAATGGTTCCATGGACAGGACAGATATCGGCCATGTCAACTCCTTGAATTTAACTCAAGAGTCGCAAATTCTCCTATGTGCCTCTGTAAATTGCACTTTAATTTGCCAGTATGTGCTGTTTGCAGTGGCTGTCCAGAGAATTTATGACTGACGAGAATTTAATTAGAATGCAGAATTTTCCAGTGAGGCAATATACCTTGCATGGCGTTCCCTTCGTATCTGGGTCATATCCTCCACCCTGCCGAACTTGAGGCAGTGGGCGGTGCAGGTTGAAACACATGCAGGATCAAGACCCTGGTCTAAGCGGTCCTTGCAGTAATCACACTTTTCCACTTTACCTCTGTTATGATTCCACTGGGGGGCACCCCAGGGACAGGCAGAGATACAGGTTTTGCATCCCACACAAAGATCAGAGTCAACAAAAACAACGCCGTCCCTGCTCCGCTGCTGCATGGCACCGGTGGGGCAAGCCGCTACACACCAGGGATTTTCACAATGAAAGCAGGACATGAATATTGAGGAGAGTCTGGGAACATCCCCGATCATTCTGGGTCCCACCTTGATGATCTGGCAGAGCCTGGGGCCCGAAGGAAGATCTTTATTTGATTTACATTGAATTTCGCAGGTGCCGCACCCAATGCATTTTTTTACATCCTGGAACAGATAATATTTACTCATTAAAAAAGCCTCCGGAATTGTTATAAACGGGCATGGCGGGTGACTCGCCACCCCGGATCATGGAAATATTGTATCCATTTCCACGGTAAACCTTCATGGCGGGCATCCGGTCACCCCGGATCATGGAAATATTGTATCCATTTCCACGGTAAATAAATAGGGATAATACTGGGGTGTCAAAATCTGCCATTTTCGGTTGCTCATTTTTTGACCATCAACGGTAGAGACGCAATGCATTGCGTCTCTACATCATCACGATTTGGGCATCAAATTGGTTTTTAGACACCCCACTTAAAGTCATGCTATTTTGGAGACTGAAATAAAATGTTCCTGGTATGCCACAGCCCCCCCTGCCTGGTCCCAGATATCCATACCTTTGGGCATGAACCGGTTGTCTGCAAGGCCCTTGCCAAAAGCACGACTCTCCACCGGAAGTCTATGGCCGAATCCATGTATCACAAACACAGCATCGGGATGAATCAATGGGGTCAATCCTGCTTTAATGGTCTCGGAATAGCCGTCGGGACCCTCCACCTTAACCACCTCACCCTCTCTTATCTTCATCTTTTCAGCCACATCTCTGTTAATCCATAGGATATTCTCGGGCATCTGCTCAAACAACATGGGGTTGTTCACAGTATGTCCCTGGGTATGAAGGGCACACCTGCCAAAGGTGAGACGAAAGTATCCTTCCGGGGGGAAAACAGGAGGTTCATAGGGTTTTAGTGACGGTAAATTACAGGATTCCAGTTTTTTGGATATTATCTCCAACTTGCCGCCGGGGGTCTTGAATTTGAAATCGCCAAATTTT
This sequence comes from Desulfamplus sp., assembly GCA_015231465.1. Classification (GTDB taxonomy): domain Bacteria; phylum Desulfobacterota; class Desulfobacteria; order Desulfobacterales; family Desulfobacteraceae; genus Desulfamplus. The sequence continues at coordinate 6,817 of JADGBO010000122.1, read as the reverse complement.
TTGTATATGGGCCCATGGGCCAGGGGCACCATTCCGGACTCATTGAAATCGTCAATGGTAATACCGGTTCCTTCAAGTTGAAATCTCCATATATCCTCAATGGAATCAAACACAAGCTCGGGTAAACCCATCCTCGCGGCAAGACCACTGATTATCTGCCAGTCTGCCCTGGTATCGTAACGGGGCTCCACGGCCCTCTGGCGAACAAAAAAGTAAGGCTCAAGTGAATTTTTCGTTGCAATGATACTCTCCCTCTCCAGATAGGGAGAGAGGGGCAGCACAACATCCGAATGCCAGGCAGTGTCGGACCAACTGAAGGTCACCGACACAAGAAGGTCAAGGTTGTCCCAGAGTTTTTTAAGATTATCAGGGTCGGGATAACCCATGAGGGGATCGTGGCGATAGGCGATATAACCCTTTACCGGGTATGGTTCTCCGCTCTCCATGGCCTTGAAAAGAAGATGGGCAAGCCCGGGGCCTTCTTCAAAATGGAGATATTTCCATCCCACTCCGTCGGCCCTTTTCTCTTTTGGTTTTGGATACAGATCCATAAATGACTTCAATCCCTTGGCACCCACATCACCTGGTTTGCTCACAAAGGGAATGCCCCCCTTTGCACCATAGGAGCCAAGCAGTGCATTTATGATGTAAATACTGCGGCACACATAAAAGGAGTCCCTGTAACGGGCGGCCATCCATCCGGGATGCCAGATCACCGAAGGCTGGGCCCCGGCCAGCTCATCCACAAAGGCTTCAATGTCCGATGCCGGGACACCTGTCTGTTCCTGGGCCCAAAGAGGAGTATATGGCCTTACAAACTCCTCCAGGGCACCGAAATTTTCGATGTAATGGCGGACAAAACCTGCATTATAAAGCTTTTTACGAATCAACTGGTGGATCACGGCAAGGTTGAAGGCATAATCGGTTCCAGGGCGGATCTGGATATAACGGCTGGCTTTGGTGGCCGAGATATTTGCTCGAATATCAATGACCGTGAGCTTGCATCCTGCCTCCAGGGCATCGGTCAGATCATTGACCTCCTGCACATTTATGGATTCGAAAATATTCCTGAGTTGAAGCACAACATGGCGGGAATTTTTCAAATCATACTCCACGGCTTTTCTGCCCATGTTGGTAAGAGATAAAGCTGCGTGCTGGACATTTCTGGCACATGAAGAGTCGTGATTACAGTAATTGGGAGTTCCCAGGCCCCTTAGAAAAGCCCTGGGAAAATCCCGGAAGGGACCGCCTCTGTCCGTGAAGGAGATGGCCCTGGCACCATACTCATCCCTGATACGCCCAAGGCCCTGGGCTACATAATCAAGGGCTTCATCCCAGGTGGCTTTGCGCCATCTTCCCTCTCCCCTTTTACCTACACGGATCAATGGAGTCTGGGGTCTTTCGTCATCATTGATCAAAGCTTTCCCCGCAGCTCCCCTGGGGCAGACCGCACCCTTCATGGAAGGGAATCGGGGATTGCCTTCAATAAAGGTAACCTGTCCATCTTTTACACTCACCTTAATTGGGCATCTTACCGTACACATGCCGCAGATACTGTAAGCAACTTTTTCCGTCATTGTCTCTTCCCTTTATCGTCATTCATAAATTTATAAACTCGTCTCAAGAAAACCCCTGCGATCATGAAGCCCTTAGGGGTGATTGACTCAATTTGCCTCATAATGTCCGGTTTATTATCCCAGATTACTACAGCAATCAACATGCCATTGAGGGGCAAAACATAAAAAAAAATCGAACATCCATATTGATCTACAAGAACTTCTCAAGTTTCCAAAAGGATATCAATCCTTAAATAAAATGAAAAGCCCTCTCTGATTTTTGACATTAAATCGCAATGAAAATGTTGCCATGAAATATTTTTATTGCATATAAAATCATGCAGAATGTTTAGATGGAAGGAAAAACCTGTTCATTGGAAATCGAATCCGAGGAAATCAAGCGGTATTGCCCTGCACGTACCTTGGCAATCCTTATTATATGCAGAAATTTTCCGGGATCATGTGGCCGTTGAACAGCTTGCGGAATGAGCAGGAAATAACTTACCCGTTTTCCCCCTTTCCATGAATGGAGAGGGGGAGTGAACGCATATAAATCAACAGCCAGATGCCTCAGGCACAAAAGCGTTTATTGAACGCATACAAATCAACAGCCAGAGGCATCGGGCACAAAAGCGTTTATTGAACACCGTGGGACTTGAGAAGCTCCAGCACATCCGGGAAGTCAATGCCGAGACGATTCACTGTCTCAACCGTGGGAATGCCCAGGGATGTCCAACCCCTTCTTTTATAAACCGCATCTTTGAGTTTCTCATACTCCCCTTCCCTGTGTTTTCTAAGAAGGGCAACCTTCTTTTCCACATCCATTCCTGTTATATCTTCGCCATGCTTTTCAGTAAGAGCCTTGTCATAACGCTCCTCCCGGGAGAGGTACTCATTGACCGTGACCGGTCCCACCGCACGGTATGGAAGGGTGTCATGCTCCCTGGTGCCGTAACCCATCTTCAAGTTGAAGAGTCTCTGGAAATTATAAACAGCCTCGCTCATGGGAATGAGATCCTCGGGTTTCACCTTCCTGCCCGTGACCGAACTGAAAAAATCGGCGTACCAGCCCACATGCTTCATTACCTTGGCAGGCTCCTTTGTCTCCTTGTTGTCCTCGGGTACGATGTCGTTCCAGGGGAGCTTGCAGAGGCCGCAAAGAGCAAACCAGGTGCGGAACATGGGGAACCAGTGCAGGGCCTCGGCCTTGTTTTCAAAGGTGGGCATGAAATTATGCACCATGTCAAGAAATATGAGCCAGGCCTCGTCATGCTGGGGACCTTTTAGGGCCATGCCGTATCCCCCCTGCTGGGCCAGGGACTCCTTGGTCATGTACTCGGAAAATTCAAGCCCCTTGGACTCCATGCCGATGTCCTGCATGATGGCGGCATCTGCCCCGAAATCCCGGGCAAAAATCCCTTTCATCTTCCGGATGCCCTTGCCCACGATCATTCCAAAGCCTTCACCCCGGGCCATCTGGTGGAGGAGTTCCAGGGCGTTGAGGCGGTTTCCAAAGCTCAGATCCATGCCTCCGGTATGTTCGGTGTTGATCAGACCCATCTCGAAACACTCCATCACAAAGGCCATGGCAGTGCCAACGGAGATGGTATCCAAGCCGTAGGTGTCGCAGTAGAAATTCATCTCAAGAATAAAGAAGGGATCAAAGACACCCAGGTTGGAGCCGCATCCTGCAACTGTTTCATACTCGGGGCCGTCAACAAACACCTTCTGTCCCTTGTAAGGTCCTGTAAAGGGTACGAAATCCTTTACGCCATGGGCACATGCCACGGCACACCCCCTCCAGCAGCCGTCAAAACCCTTGTCAAAGATATGTTCGTAAACCTCTTCTCCGATCAATTTGGATTCAGGGTGCATCCCGTACTGGAAGTTGTTCACCGGCAGGCAGTCATGATCGTTCATAATGGGTACAAGGTGGGTGGTTCCCACCAGGGCCATGCGGTTCTGTTTGGGATCCAGGGAATTGATCTCGCCGGCATGGAGTTTGGTGATCTCTTTCATGGCTTCCATATCCGCGGGCTGGTTTATCTTCATGCTCACGCTTCCCCATCTTGCAACCACAGCCTTGATATTTTTATGGGCAAATACGGTGCCTATGCCTCCCCGGCCGGCCTGTTTGTATCTGACCCTTTTACGCTTTGCATCAAACCAGGTGAAGTTGAGGCATCCAAGCTCTGTATTCTTTGCGGCGGTGCCGGTGGAAACAACCGAAATATTGACCGGTTTCTCCTTGTCAAAATAGTCGGTGAGAGCCATGGAGAGGGCATATGAGTCATCGGTGAGGCCGGATACTTCATATATTTTGATGGTTGACTCTATTCCGTCAATGAGAATGACCACTTCTGTGTCCGAGTTCCCGATCAGCTCAAGCACGTCGAAACCGGAAAATTTTTTGTAGGGTCCAAAATAGCCTCCCACATTGGAATCAATGGGAATTCCGGTTAGAGGGGATATGGTGGTAACGATGCTTTTGCCGCCCCCGGGATAGCCCGGGGTGCCTCCCAGGGGGCCGGATGAGATACAGACAGGATTTTCAGGATCACTCCATTTTGTATTACCGTTGACGGATTGCCACATATACCAGAGATCATAGCCCTTGCCGCCGATGAACTTCTCCTTTACCTTTTCATCCACGGGTTTTATGGAAATCTCCTTTGATGAGACATCAATATGAAGGGAGTGGTTGGTATATCCCCTGTTTATTTCCGGTCGATCATACTGGATTGATTTAATCTCATTGAGTTTAAAATCGGCCATGTCATACTCCTTATTGTTTAAAAATTTAAAATAAATTTAAAGATTTCCAGAAAAATCTGGCATCTTCAGGAGGGTATGCTTATTTTTCGGGATGCATAGATGCTGCTCACCCAAGAAGGGTGAGAAAAATACCCGCCGCAATCACCGTTCCAATAACCCCTGCCACATTGGGCCCCATTGCATACATCAGAAGATAGTTCTTTTTATCAGCCTCAACACCCACCTTATGCACCACCCTTGCTGCCATGGGCACTGCAGAGACCCCGGCAGCTCCAAGGAGGGGATTTATCTTATCCCGGGAGAGAACATTCATGAGCTTTGCCAGCAAAATACCTGTAATGGTGCTGACAATGAAGGCCCCAAGTCCCAGTATGAAGACAAATATAACCTTGGATTGCAGAAAGTTTGCCGCATTCATGGTGGCTCCCACCGGTACGCCGAGAAATATGGTGACAATGTTCATAAGATCGTTCTGGGCCGTATTTGTAAGGCGATCCACAACGCCGGACTCCCTAAAGAGATTGCCCAGCATGAACATGGAGATGAGGGGTGCCGATGCAGGCACGAGAAGTATTATCACAAAAGTTGATACCAACGGAAACAGAATCTTCTCCAGCTTCTTTACCTTGCGGCTCTTTTTCATCCTGATTTTCCGCTCGGCCTCGGAGGTCATAAGCTTCATGACCGGAGGCTGGATAATGGGCACCAGTGCCATGTATGAGTAGGCTGCAACGGCACAGACCCCGAGGAGCTGGGGAGCCATCTTGGATGCAAGAAAGATTGTGGTGGGTCCGTCCGCCCCTCCGATGATCCCGATGGTGGCGGCCTCCCGGATATCAAAACCCATGGCATGGGCTATAAAAAAGGTAAGATAGACACCTGCCTGGGCCCCGGCACCGAGAAATATGAGCCTGGGATTTGCAATGAGGGGGCCGAAATCTGTGAGGGCACCAAGTCCCAGGAAGATGACAGGGGGAATGATCTCCCAGTGGATGCCGTACTGGTAAAATTTCCACAAAAGCCCCTCATGGGGCTCCATGAGACCGGCAAGGGGAAGGTTCACAAGGATGATACCAAAACCTATGGGCAGAAGCAGAAGGGGTTCATACTCCCTGGAGATGGCAAGGTATATGAGTGTTACCCCTATTATCCACATAACCACCATGCCCGGGGTGAGGTAGAAGAGACCCGTGGTTTTGAAAAGCATTCCAAAAATATCCATCATGATGCAGCCCCCTTTCCGGAATCCCCGGACTTTGGTTTGGAATCAATGGCTGACGGGTTGGAATCTGGGGTTGCAGATTTGGTATTGGCAGATTTTATTTTGAAATCTGCGGTTGTAGATTTGGCATGGGCTGACGGGGATTTGGAATCACCCCCGGCAGGGCTGGAGACTGCCTGGTCTTTTGCCGGCTTTGTTGATGCTTCACCAAAACGATCCACACCAAAGGCCGTAATCTTTACGGAGAGATAGAGAAAGGCCATACCGACAAAGACACCGGTAAGGCCTGATATGAAAACAGTCATTGGGTTTGACATATCTTTTTTCCTTGTGCTGTGTAGTTTGAAATTCCATGTCAACAATGAGGTAACCGGTGCACCAATCAGGTATATCCGGTTGACCAATTCGTTATGCCATTGTTACAGTAAGATGTTATTTGCTATATATCAGATGAGTTCTTATCGGTCTCAAGAGTTGTAAGTTCTTATATTCCATACCATATATTGTGATTATATATTGCGTTACAGTACTATCAGCAGTTGTCAGTGGGAGAACTTATCAGTCACGAGTTATCAGTTTTGTCCCATCAAATTACTTTTTGCTAACTCTGTCTCTAAAATTTTTATGAATGACGATTTCAGTTGCGGAAGTTCATCTTTCGCCGCTTTCCATAAAATATCTATATCAACACCAAAATAGCCATGTATCAATTTGTCACGCATTCCAGCAATCTGTCTCCATGGAATTTCGGGATTCTCTTTTCTGATTGTA